>JAYPQA010000001.1:0-16061 GCA_038131695.1 Alphaproteobacteria bacterium
AGATTGTCACTCAGATTAATCACACAGAAATCATGACCAAGAGGGGCCCCGACCCGGGCCGCGGCCGCCAGCATCGCGGTAATGCCAGGCAGCACGGTGATGTCCACATCATGCCAGCGGGCGGGGTCAGTTTCCAGCACTTCATATACCGCCGCCGCCATCGCAAACACACCCGGATCACCAGAAGAGACCACCAGAACCCGCCGCCCCGCCGCCGCCATATCCAAAGCATGACGGGCCCTGTCTGCCTCAACACGGTTGTCAGACGGGTGCAGAACCAGCCCGTCCCGCGGGGCAATCCTCGCCACATAGGGGATATAGCCAACCACATCAGTGGCAGCGGCGATCGCCTGTTCAACGGCGGGCGTGATCTGATCCGGGCTGCCCGGGCCCAGCCCGGCTATGGTGAGGCAGCCGGTCATGGTGTGCGGCCCTTGCCATGCAGAACAATGATGGAAAAATAAGGCGCCCGTTCAGCGCTGTAATCCTTGAGGCGGCAGACAGACTGGCGGGGCATGGTTGCATATTCAGCGATATAGGCCTCATCAGCCCGTCCGGCAGTGACAAGGGCGCGCCTGATCTTATTCAGGTTCTGGCCGACTTTCATCACCACCGCGGCATCTGTATCGGCCAGCCTTGCGGCCAGTTCAGATTCAGGCAGGGTGCCCATCAGCACGCTGAGAATATCATCTCCCCAGGTTACCGGCCGGCCGGTCGCGGTCCAGGCCCCGGACATGCCCGTGATCGCCGGCACCACCTCTGTCGGACAGTCTGTGCGCAGCCGGTCATAAATATGCATGAAAGAGCCATAGAAAAACGGATCGCCCTCACACAGTACGATCACATCCTCTCCTGCCTGAATAAGGGCGCGGATATGCTGGCAGCAATCATCATAAAAGGCAGATAAAATCTGATGATAGCGGGGATCAGATAAGGGGATTTCGGTTGTGACCGGATATTCCATCGCAAATTCAACCGCTGTGTCAGGCAGCAGATCAGCCACAATCTGGCGAGCATGGCCCGGTTTGCCTGCTTTGCGGAAAAACGCCACATGACGGGCTGAACGCACTAGCCGGTCTGCGCGCACGCTCATCAAATCAACAGCACCGGGGCCAAGACCAACACCGTAAATGGTTCCTTGTTTTACTGTCTGACCGGGGTTTACTCTCTGAACGGGTTTTGTCATCTGATTTGTCATTCTGTCCGGCTGGCCAGCGCGTTCACAGCCGCAACCGTTATCGCACTGCCGCCCAGACGGCCCTCAACAATGCAGCTGGGAACAGGCGGGGCCGCCATCAGCGCATCTTTACTTTCTTTTGCCCCGACAAAGCCAACCGGACAGCCAATTATGGCAGCCGGGCGCGGGCAGCTTTCCTCTTCCAGCATGTTCAGCAAGTGAAACAGAGCGGTTGGGGCATTGCCAATCGCCACCACAGCCCCGTCAAGATAAGGCCGCCACAGCTCAAGTGCGACAGCAGAACGGGTATTTCCGGCTGCCTCTGCCATTGGTCTGACCTGCGGGTCCTGAAGGGTGCAGATCACCTGATTATCTGCAGGCAGTCTGGCCCGTGTGATCCCCTCGCTAACCATGCGTGCATCACATAAGACAGGTGCCCCTGCTTCCAGGGCTGTACGCGCAGCCTCAGCAAAGTCAGGTGTGAACTGAACATAAGGGGCCAGCTCAACCAGACCAGCGGCATGGATCATCCGCACCACCACAATTTCTTCTGCTGCGGTGAACCGGCTCAGCTCAGCCTCAGCCCTGATGGTGGCAAAGGATTCCGCATAGATAGCGGCGCCATTTTTTTCGTAAATATGTGGCATGATGCCTCTTTTATGACCCTAATTCACTGACCCGTTTAAGAATATCTGTTGTTAAGATTCCTGTACTGGACGGGCCTGCCAGGCGCAACCTCTTTCAATAATATCAAACCGGCCGTCCTGGCCAACAACACAGACATCACGGGCCTCAGGTGCCGCACAGCCCTTTGCACAGCCCGAAATATGAAGTGTCTTCCCCCCAGACCAGGCCCCGGTGCGCACCAGACTGTCTGCCAGATCCCGGGTCCGCACAGAGGCAGACGGGCAGTGCGGCGCGCCTGGGCATACCGCCACAGACAAACGTTTATCCTCTGATGTGGTGATCAGATGGCTGTCTGGCCCGGGCAGGGTTTTGACAATCATCATCCGGCCGGTTGTGATCTGAACAGAAGAGTTTGCAGCGGCCAGCTGGCGCAGATCTCCAGCTGTCAGCTGGCCATAAGGCGCAGCAATGATGTGGGGGCCGGCCGCCGGTCCGACAGCCAGCTGATGTTCAGGAGCGTGCGGCAGATGGCCGGTGGCCCTATAAGGCGGGTCATGGGCCTCAAGCAATTTGCGCATCCGCACAGGCGGGGTGTCAGGTGCGCCGGCCTGCAGGCCAAGATACCAGTCAAGAATTGTGCGAACAGACGTCAGCAGATTATCTTCATCTGTGACAAGGCCGTCTGTGCTGCCCGCACAACGCAGCAAAACCCCGCCACCGGACGCCGCCTCAATAAACAGATCAGCAGACGCGTTCGTCAGATAGCGTTTTTCCCCGCAATCAACAGAAAAGCCGAATTTTGCCGGCAGCTCCGGCAGATCATCTGCAGCAGCATAAAGATAGTCCGCACACCGCCAGCCAAGTGAATTTTCGCCTGTGAACGGGGCAAGCGTGAGGTTCAGCTGATCAGCTTTCAGATTGGCCCCGGCCAGACCGGCTGTCTGTAACGAGGAGAGAAGTGCCGGATAGGCCTGTTCAGAAACACCGCGGATCTGCAGATTCGCCCGGCTGGTCAGATCCAGCACCCCATTGCCGAACTGATCTGACAAATCAGCCAGACAGGTCAGGGCCTGGGCGTCCAGACGGCCATAAGCCGGTTTGACCCGCACCAGCAGCCCGTCACCAGACATCATCGGGCGGCGGGTTGTCGGACACCATCCTTTTGCGGCTGGCCGTGTCATGCGGAGACCTCAAGCAGATCACGGATAGAGTTCCGCCGGGTCTGCCATAAGCCGGCCTCAAAGAGCTGCTGGAAGCAGTCCTGCATCGCTGCCAGGGCTTCAGGATTATGTTCAGCCATAAAGCTGAGGATATCGTCATCACCAAGTGTGGCGTCATGATAGCTGTCAAATAAATGAGAGCCGACCACATCTGCCAGATTCGCAAAAGCGGCCATATGGGTGAGAGTCGCCGCGATTTCAGCTGCCCCGCGATAGCCATGCCGCTGCATACCCGCCAGCCAGGCCGGATTACAGGCCCGTGCATGCACCACCCTGGCGATTTCCTCTGTCAGGGTGCGCGCGGCCGGCCTGTCAGGGTCTGTGTTATCAATGTGATAGAGTGCGGCGGTGCCGCCAACAGACGCCTTGGCCGCAGCAAACCCGGCTTCATGAGCCGCGTAATCAGCACTGAGAAGAAGATCTGTTTCCGGCATATCCTGGAGATGAATAAAGCTGTCTGCCTGGGCAATGCGGTCTTGTATAGCCTGTTTGTCCTGATAGACAGCCTCTCCATCAATGGCATAGCTGCTGGCTTCTATCCAGGCGTCAGCCGCGGCCTGGCGGCCGGCCTTAGTCAGCTGTTCAGCTGCTGCGCCCATACCCAGCCCGTAGGCACCCGGGGCCGGGCCGAACACACGGGCCCGGGCCGTGGCGGTCATATACGGGTTCCAGTCTGGTGTTTCCGGCCGCATCGCCAGCGCCTCAACCGCCTGTTGATAAAGGCTGGAGAGGGTCGGGAAGACATCCCGGAACAGACCAGAGACACGCAAAGTGACGTCAATACGCGGGCGGTCAAGCAGGGCAAGAGGCAGAATTTCAAAGCCGGAGACACGTTCTGTGCCGTCTGTCCAGACCGGCCTGACGCCGAGAAGATGCATCGCCATGGCAAATTCTTCACCCGCTGTGCGCATGGTGGCTGAGCCCCATAAATCCACCACAACACCAGATGGCCAGTCGCCCTGATCCTGGAGATGGCGGCGGATAAATTCTTCGGCCAGCTTCACCCCTTGGGCATAGGCGGTGCGGGTCGGCACAGAGAGCGGGTCTGTGGCAAACAAATTGCGGCCAGAGGGCAGAACATCTGTGCGGCCGCGATAAGGCGAGCCTGAAGGGCCGGCGGCAATGCGCTGACCAGACAAGGCCTGTTTTATCGCCTGTTGTTCGGCGGCAACAGAGCTGTCTGAATCAAAGGCTGTCTGGCACTGGGTAGCGCGGCCAAATACATGCAAGCCCTCACCAAACTGACTTTCCTTGATATCACAGACAAACCGGTCAATGCGGGTCAGGGCCTCGGCCGGGCTGATGTCTCCATCAAGGCCCAAATCAGCTTCTATGCCGAGGGCTTCTGCTTCGGTGCGGATATCGTCTTTCAGCCGCTCCCGCCGTTTCGGATCAAGACCATCTGCGTTAGAAAATTCATCCAGCAGGGATTCCAGATAGCTGAATTGTGCCGGGGCTTCAGACTGGCGCAACGGCGGCGGAATATGGCCAAGGGTCAGCGCGCCTATTCGGCGTTTGGCCTGAGCCGCTTCGCCCGGATCATTGACAATAAACGGATAAATGACCGGCATTTGTCCGGTCAAGGCTTCCGGCCAGCATGAACTCAGACAAGGCAACCGCCTTGCCCGGCAGCCATTCCAGCGTGCCATGCGCCCCGATATGAATAATCGCATCAACAGAACAGCCGGTCTGAAGCCACAGATAAAACGCCACATAACCATGACAGGGCACGCGCGAGATATCATGATAGTCAGCGTCCCTGTCAGCCGGGTTGCCGCGTTCAGGCTGCAGGGCCACCAGCGCGTTGCCGATCTGAACCGCCGGAAAAGCGAACATCTCTCCGCAGACGAGAGAATCGTTACGGACATCGCCCCAGATTGCCTGCAGATCACGCTGCAGGACCTCTGGCAGACAGCGCAAGGCAGCCTGATAGTCAGCAACCGGCCAGGTCAGCGTCATCTGCTGCAGGCTGTGTTCAAGAGGCTGGTCAAGTGGGCCGTCAAGATGGCCTAAATCCTGGAGGATCGCTTCTGCTGAGGCCAGCGCATCCAGGCCGACCGCATGCGCCATCTGCCAGGGGCGGCCAGGATAGGTGGACAGGATCAAAGCGGGTGTCTGTGCCGCAAGAGGGGTCGTCTGCAGCTTGTGCCAGCGGCTGACTTTATCGGCAACCGCCTGTATTCTGTTCTCATCAGGCTGATGGGCGACACGGGCAAATTCCAGCGCGCTGTCCTGAACCTCTGCTTGCTTGAACGAGGCCACACCGGCAAACAGCCGTCCATCCACCTCTGGCAGGACCACATGCATCGCCATATCGGCAGGAGACAGGCCGCGTTCTGCATCTGCCCAGGCTGAGCGGTTGGCTGTGGACAGGGCAACCTGAAACACAGGAACATTACCCGCATCAAGAGGAGAGACCCCTGTCGCCCCTTTACCTGAAAAAGAGGTGGCGTTGACAATACATACAGGCTGAAAATGACGGATCTGAGCCGCGAGCCAGGCCGCCGCACCAGGGGCTTTCAATGACGGGGCAAACAGGCCCATGACCGCAAAGCCCTTTGCACGCAGGGCCGCAAACAGGGCTGTGATGGGCTTCATATCTGCTGCCGTGATGTAGGAACGGTAGAAAGAAATGATGATAAGAGGGTGATCACATTCTGTGCCGCGGGCGGTAAGAGGACAGCAAATCTGATGTTCAGGTGTCCAGGCCCCGACGCTGCCGATTTGCTTGCTGCCGGTCACCGGTGCGGCATACAGCCCGGCCGCCAGTGCCAGCTGGGCCAGAGCCGCATGAGCTGCGACCACGCCACCCGTCTCGCACAAATGCTGCAGACGGCGCAGCGTGGAGACTGGCAGAGTGGACACCGCATCCAGTTGCGGATCATCACGCCCGTCTGCCGGAAGGACAGCAAAAGCGATTTTGTTCTGGCGGGCCAGTTTTTCAACCTGTTGCAGACCATAGGACCAGTAAGGTGTGCCGCCGATCAGCCGGACCAGAATCCCTTTTGCAGAAGACAGGGTTTTTTCAATATAGGTATCCACCGAAACAGGATGTTTCAGAGCCGCCAGATTGGCCAGACGCAAGGTCGGGAAATCATCCCCTGAAGCGCATAACCGCGATGCCAGCCTTCAGCAAACGCCCCCAGATCACTATCAGAAAAAGACAGCACAACAAGATCAGCTCCGGACTGATCCAGGTCTGTGGGAATTTCTGTTTCCTCTAAGCCATGTCGTTCAACAAATAAAACGTGCATAAGCGCCTTTTATCCGGCCAGTACGGCCTCAATCGCCGGAATATCCAGATGATCATGTTCAGCGATGACCACAAGCCGGCCGCATTTCGGCTCATCTGCGGCCCACATCCGGTCAAACTGTGTGCGCACCCGCCCGCCCACAGCCTGAACCAGAAGCCGCATCGGCTTGCCGGAGACAACCGCATAGCCTTTGACCCGCAGGACGTGATGTTCATCTGCCAGCTTCTTTATCCGTGATGTCAGCTGATCAGGGGCGGTCAGTTCCGGCAGGGTAAGGACCGCGCTGTCAAAATCTTCATGATCATGGTCCGGTACACCATCATGATGAGAGGGGCGGGCGGCAAGATCATCTTCTGCGGCCGCCTCCAGACCGAGGATCAGGCGCGGGTCCACCTGGCCGTCTGTCACCTCAATCACCGGCAAAGGGCGCGGTGCCACATCGGCTATCCTCTCTCTGGCCCTGTCTTTTTCAGACTGGCCTGCCAGATCAGATTTGGTCAGCAGAATAAGGTCTGCACAAGCGACCTGATCTTCAAACACCTCTGCCAAAGGCGTGTCATGGTCAAGCTGGTCATCTGCGGCACGCTGGGCCTCAACACCGGCCAGATCAGGGGCGAACTGGCCTGCGGCCACCGCCTCAGCATCAGCCAGGGCAATCACACCATCAACCGTAATGCGGGAGCGGATATCCGGCCAGTCAAACGCCTTCAGCAACGGCTTGGGCAAGGCAAGGCCGGACGTTTCGATCAGAATATGATCAGGCTGCGGGTCAAAGGCCATAAGTGCTTCAATCGTCGGAATAAAATCATCTGCCACTGTACAGCAGATACAGCCATTGGCCAGTTCCATAATATTTTCAGCCGGACATTCAGGGATCGCACAGCTTTTCAGAATTTCGCCGTCGACGCCCACATCACCGAATTCATTGACAATCACAGCCAGACGCTTGCCTTGCGGATTTTGCATCAGCTGGCTGATCAATGTTGTTTTTCCAGAACCTAAAAAGCCTGTGATGATGCTCACAGGGATTTTTGTCATATCTGTCATTACACGTCCTTTTTGGCTTGCCCGGTATTGTTCTATTTGCGCAGTTTTTGTCTGGCGGTCAGTCTGTTTTGGCCTTAGGCGGAATACAGGCGATGCTGTTTTTCCTGAACAACGCCACCCGCTGCTTCCACGGCACAATGCCATCTTCACTGTCAGAATAACCGGCAATGCCCTCACACAACTGCTCAAAATCCGACTCTGAATTGATATTTCCGTATATGTAGGTCCATCTGGCCGCGGCCTGCAGAACAATTGTGCACCCGTTTTTACAGTTTGACAGACAGTCAACACCATGGACGCGCACCCCAGCAGGCAGGTCTGCATTGTCAAGTTTTTCCAGAAGCTTTGCGCCGGGGCGGACAGCCTGATCTGGCATATCCGCCCGCCGGCAGGTCTGGCAGACAAGAACGTCAACATCCGTTAGCGGTAGGGGTGTCATCAGCGAAACAGGCACTTTCTTTCTGGTCAGAGACAGACGGGCTTTGCTGCTTTTACCATTATCGCCGGCAGAACAAAAGATGTGATGCCGCCGCCTATGCACAAACCAGCGATTTGCAGGCTTTAAAAAGTGGCGCGCGTTCGTTTACAAGGCCGGTCTGTTTCCGTAATAGTGAAAAGACAGTCCAGAAAAACATACAGGATCTTAAAACGCCATGGTGACGCCAGACCCCGCCACAACCGATGAGGCTGCCCGTAATGAGGCGCATAATCAGAAAATGCGGAAAATCAAAGAGGCCCGCGATAAGCTGATGGCCACCAAAACAGAAGAAAAAGGGCTGATTGTCGTCCATACCGGCGCCGGCAAAGGCAAATCATCTTCTGGTTTCGGTATGATCATGCGCTGTATCGCGCATCAGATGCCCTGCGCTGTGGTCCAGTTCATCAAGGGAACATGGCGGACAGGTGAACGTGATTTTTTAGAACAGCGTTTTGCTGAGGACTGTATCTTTGTGGTGTCTGGTGAGGGTTTTACCTGGGAAACACAGGACAGGGCGCGCGATATCGCCGCGGCCCAGGCCGGATGGGAAAAAGCAAAAGAGCTGATCAGGAATCCTAAGATTCGAGTTTGTGCTGCTGGATGAGATCAATATTGCGCTCCGGTATGACTATCTGGATATTGATGAGGTGGTTGAATTTTTGCTGACCGAAAAGCCGCCCATGACGCATGTTGTGCTGACCGGCCGAAACGCCAAAGAAGAGCTGATCGCCGCAGCTGATCTGGTGACCGAAATGACGCTTGTCAAACACCCGTTCCGTGACGGGATCAAAGCCCAGAAGGGTGTTGAGTTCTAAAGGCCAGAGCTGATGCCCGCCATTATGTTTCAAGGAACAGGATCGAATGTTGGCAAGTCCGTTCTGGTGGCGGGCTTGTGCCGGGCAGCGGTCAGGCGCGGGCTGAAGGTGGCCCCGTTCAAGCCGCAGAATATGTCCAACAATGCCGCCGTGACAGAAGATGGCGGTGAGATTGGCCGCGCACAGGCCCTGCAGGCCAGAGCCTGTAATCTGCGCTGTCATACAGATATGAACCCGATATTGCTGAAGCCGGAAACCGAAACAGGGGCACAAGTCATCATTCAGGGCCGGCGGCATGCCAGCCTGAAGGCACGTGATTATGCGAAAATAAAGCCGCAACTGATGGCGCCTGTCCTGGACAGTTTTCACCGGCTGGCGGCGGGCTATGATCTGGTGCTGGTTGAAGGGGCAGGCAGCCCGGCAGAGATTAACCTGCGAAAGGGGGATATTGCCAATATGGGCTTTGCGCTGGCTGCTGATATGCCGGTTGTGCTGATAGGTGATATTGACCGCGGCGGCATTATTGCCCAGCTGGTCGGCACAAAGGCCGTTCTGCCAGATGCGGACAGACAGCAGATCAAGGGCTTTATCGTCAATAAATTCAGAGGAGATGTGTCACTGTTTGATGAGGGATATCAGATGATAGCAGAGCAGACAGGCTGGCCCGGTTTTGGGGTGCTGAGCTATTTTGCTGATGCCTGGCGCCTGCCTGCAGAAGATGCGCTGGATATCAGGGCAAGCCCGTCTTCAGGAGAGATAAAAATTGTCTGTCTGTGCCTGTCCCGTATGGCGAATTTTGATGATCTGGACCCGCTGGCGCAGGAAGAAAATGTTGAACTTATCATGCTGAAAGCCGGTCAGCCGATCCCGGGAGATGCCGACCTTGTTCTGATTCCGGGCAGTAAATCGACCAGAGGGGATCTGGCCTTTCTGCGGGAACAGGGCTGGGATATTGATTTATATGCCCACCGGCGGCGAGGCGGACATGTTCTGGGGGTCTGCGGGGGGTATCAGATGCTGGGGCAGAGCATTGCTGATCCAGACGGGCTGGAGGGCCCGGCAGGCAATACAGAAGGCCTGGGCCTGTTAGAGGTCAGCACAGTGATGAGTGCTGATAAAACCCTGCGTGAGGTTACAGCCGTTGATGCCGGAAGCGGCCTGGCGGTAGAGGGATATGAAATTCATCTTGGCCAGACAGAGGGGAGCGATTGTCAGCGCCCGTTTGGCTATGTTGACCAGCAAGCCAGAAGGGGCCTGTTCAGAAGATGGCCGCGTTCAGGGCAGCTATCTGCATGGCCTGTTCCGGGAAGATGCGTTCAGACGGTCTTTCCTCGCCAGGCTGGGGGCCCCGGCAAGTGATCTGTCTTATGACAAGAGCCTTGATGATGTGCTGGACAGGCTGGCTGATCATTTGGAAGAGCATCTGGATATAGACGCCCTCTTTGCCCTTGCCCGCTAGCCGCGCAAGGCCTGTTCCAGACGGGCCCATCCGGTTTGAGGCGGCAGGCCAAGACGCAGCCAGTTTGCATTATAGCTGAAGGCCCGGACCCAGATCTGATGTCTGGCGAGATGGTCCTGCCAGGCAGCTCGCATCACTCATCTGATACAAGCGATACAGGCTGGTCCCGCCGACAATCTGCCAGCCCGCCGCAGTGGCAAGCTGATCCAGCTGATCTGATTCTGTGGCCAGCTGTGTGGTCATCTGTCTCGTCCAAATCTTGTCTGTCAATGCTGCCCGGCCGACAGCCAGAGCCGGGCCGGACACCGCCCAGCTGCCCATCATCTCTGACAAATCACTAAGATAAGATTGTGCGCCAACCGCAAAGCCAAGCCTGAGCCCGGCCAGACCATAAAATTTACCAAAAGAGCGCAGCACGAGAATATTGTCATGCTGAGCGGTCAGATGCGGGCAGACAGATAAATGAGGCAGCGGATCACAAAAGCTTTCATCGATCACCAGAACGCCAACCTGCTCAGCCAGAGAGAACAGCTGTTCAGGGCGGCTGTAGCGGCCATCCGGATTATTCGGGTTCACCACCACCGCCAGATCAGCTCCGGCCAGCTGGTCTGTTGAGCAAACACGCTCAACCTGCCAGTTCTGGCGAAGGAGCTGGCGTTCATGTTCATTATAGCTGGGATGCAGCACACGGGCCCGGCGGCCGGTTATATATCTGGCAAACAGCTCAGGATAGAGCTGGATCGCCTGTTGGGCCCCGGCAAGAGCCAGACAGGGCCGGGTGGTGTGATAGGCCGCCGCCGCCGCGGCTTCAACATCCTGTTGTAAGCCCTTGTCAGGCAGATCTGTCCAGAGGCTGTTGTCTATCGGCGGCAGGGGATAGGCATGCGGGTTGATGCCTGTGGACAGATCAAGCCAGTCAGCACGCTGGCCGCCAAACCGGCTGATAGCCCGATCCAAATCACCGCCATGTTCTGCTGTCCTGCCATGATCATGTGTCATAGGCCTGCCCACCTTTCAGCAAGAAACAAACATACCGCCCCTGACAAAAGCAGCAAGCTGACCACCCAGAGCAAGCGGCTGTAGAGCTGCAGGGCAGCTGTTATATCCTGAGGGCCCGGGTCACGCCCGGCTTCATTCAGCCACGGATCGGAACTGGCCAAACCATCATAAAGGCGCGGGCCGGACAGGCGGATGCCGAGCGCGGACGCAACCGCTGATTCCGGCCAGCCCGCATTGGGAGAGCGATGGCCAGGCGCGTCTTTCATCATGACCGTCAGCGCGTGCACCGGGGCCTGTGCCAGCAGGGCATACAATCAGGCCGGTCAGCCGGGCCGGGATCAGATTGACCAGATCATCAAGCCGGGCCGCCGCCCAACCAAAGGCCTGATGCTTCTTTGTCCTGTAGCCAATCATCGAGTCAGCTGTATTGATGGCCTTATAGACCACCAGACCCGGCAGGCCAAACAGCACCCCCCAGAACAGGGGCGCGGTAACCCCGTCTGAGGTGTTTTCAGCCAGACTTTCAACAGCCGCCCGGGCAATGGCAGGCTGGTCAAGCTGTTCAGAATTGCGGCCGACAATCATCGAGACCGCCTGGCGGGCAGCAGGCAGATCGCCAGCCTGAAGGGGCACGGCCACCGCCTGTACATGATCAGAAAGGGATTTTGCCGCCAGAAACGGCCAGGCCAAAACAGCCGTCAGGCCAATCCCTGCCCAGCCGGAAGGAAGGCCAGAGACAATCAGCCTGCAGACCAGATAAAGGCCAGCGATTATCACAAGCAGGCAAAATACGCCGGCAGCCCTGCGCACAGCCGCAGGCCAGCTGTCCCGGTTCAGCATCTGATCAGCTGTGCTGATCAGAACCCCGATACCGACAACCGGATGAGACAGCCGCCGATAGAGCTGATCCGGCCAGCCGATCAGCCGGTCCAGACAAAGTGCGATCAACATGTATAAGAAAAAGGACACATCACCCCCAAAAAGCCTGTCAAGCCAGCTGAAAATCCTGCCCAACCCGGTTCACCCAGACAACCGAAAACTGGCCGTCCGGCAGGGCCCGCAGACGCGTAACTGACAGCGGATCAATTTCACATCTGAGGGCAGCTGACGGGCTGTCAAACGCAAGAGCAAGACAGGCGCGAATTACCCCGGCATGAGCAAAAACAGCTGTCGAGCGGGCCTGTTCTGTGTCCAGTAGCCCGATGAGGGCAGGTTGAACCCGGGCACAAAGATCAGAAAAACTCTCCCCGTTTGGCGGAGCGAACCGGACCAGCTCGTCCCCCTGCAGGGGCCCTACATCCGGCACATCTTCAAAAGCACGGCCATCCCAGTCCCCGAAAGACTGCTCCCAGAACGCCTCTATCTGCTGTGGCGAGCGGCCCGGAAACACAGCCTGGCAGGTGTTCACACATCGTACGGCCGGGCTGCTGTACAGGGCCTGGCAGTCTGTCAGCATCTGGCTGAGGCGGTCTTTTACGGGCGGTTCAATTTCATCACAATCAGCATCTGTGCGGCCATAAAGAAAGCCGGCTGGCCGGGCCGGGGCATGGCGGATGAGATAAAGGTCGCGATGAGAATAGACCGGGGTCAAAAAACGTTCCCTTTTTCCAGCGTTTTGGAGTAACACCGTAGATTATGGCATTTTCACTATTGATAACCGGCGGGGCCCGGTCTGGGAAGAGCAGTTTTGCAGAACAGCGGGTCAAAGAGTTTGGCGCGCCGCTGGTCTATATCGCCACAGCAGAGGCGTTTGACAGTGAGATGAAAGACCGCATCGCCCTACCCCAGGCTAGACGCGGCACGGACTGGCTAGACAGTTCCTGCTCCGCTGAACCTGCCACAAGCGCTACGGGAGGCTGATGGAATGGGCCCTTGTCTTGTTGATTGCCTGACCATCTGGCTGAACAATTTGATGTTTGCAGAACAAGAGACCGCCACCGCCGCTGATCAGCTGGTCGCGGCAATTGCGGCGCGATCTGATCCGGTTGTTCTGGTCACCAATGAAGTGGGCAGCGGGATCGTTCCTGAAAATGCGCTGGCAAGACGGTTTCGGGATGAAGCCGGTCGAATGAACCAAATCATTGCTGCTGCTGTTGATGAAGTCTATATCAGCATTTCAGGAATTCCGGTGCGCATAAAACCACAGCCAGACTGACCAAAAAAGGCAGATGAGATATGATATCCTTCACAAATCTAAATGAGGTTGCTGAGGCGGTCAGGGCGTTGCCGGGCAAACATGAAGCTGTTGAGGCTGAGGCCCTTGCGCATCAGAATCAGCTGACCAAACCGCCTGGCGCGCTGGGCAGGCTGGAGGAGCTGGCGGTGTTTCTGGCCAGCTGGCAAGGCCAGGTCAAACCGTCCCTGACGACCGCACAGGCGGTTGTGTTTGCCGGTAATCACGGTATCTGTGCCCAAGGCGTAAACCCGTTTCCGCAAGACGTCACCGCCCAGATGGTAGCGAATTTTACTGCTGGCGGGGCCGCGATTAACCAGCTCTGTGCAGTGAGCGGGGCTGAACTGGATGTTGTGCCCTTATCACTTGAAACCCCACAGCAGATTTCACAAAACAAGAAGCGTTAAGTGAGGATGAGCTCTGTGCGGCAATGACTCGTGGCGCGCGGGCGGTGAACCCAGATGCGGATATACTGCTTCTGGGTGAAATGGGGATTGGCAACTCAACTGTGTCGGCTGCTCTGGCTGCGAGCGTCTTTGGTGGCGATGTCGCCCGCTGGGTTGGCGCAGGTACAGGGTCTGATGAAGCTGGGATCGCCCGCAAACAAACGGTGATCGAGCAGGGGCTTGAAGATACATGGTAGCAGAGCAGATTTAACTGCCCTGTTGGCCTTTGGCGGGCGTGAACAGGCCGCCATTTGTGGAGCTGTTATTGCAGCGCGCATGGCCAGTGTTCCGGTTATTCTGGACGGGTTTATCTGTAGCGCGGCAGTGGCCCCTCTGTATGGTATGGTACCAGATAGCCTTGATCATTGTCTGGTAGGTCATGTATCGGCTGAGCCCGGCCACAAGCATCTTCTGGCGGCTTTGGACAAATCTGCGATTTTGCAGCTGGATATGCGGCTGGGTGAGGGTACAGGTGCAGCCGTTGCGCTGTCGGTTCTGCGTGGGGCGGTCGCTTGTCATAACCAGATGGCCACGTTCGAATCTGCAGGCATAGCCGGTACATGAACGGCCTACGGCGACGTATCGCTGAGGTCCAGGTGGCTTTTATGCTTTTGACGCGCCTGCCTGCAGGCAGGCTGGGGGGGGGACCTCCGGAGCTTGCCGCCGCAAAATGGGCCTTCCCGCTGACTGGGCTGGTAGTGGGTGGCAGTTTTGCCGGCGTATATATCACGATGAGCAGCCTTGCGCTGCCGGCCAGTCTGGCCGCCATTCTGGCCCTCGGTGTCAGCGTGATGATGACCGGAGGCTTGCATGAAGACGGGCTTGCTGATTGTGCAGACGGGTTTGGTGGTGGACAGACCAAAGATCAAAAACTAGCGATCATGAAAGACAGCCGAGTGGGTAGCTATGGGGTATTGGCGCTTGTCCTTGTCATTGCGGCCCGCATGATGGCGTTGGCAACCTTGCCTGCCACAGCTCAAAGCCTGATATTGTTGATCAGCCTGGCGATGGTGAGCCGCCTGATGATGGTGGTCTGTCTGAACTGGTTACCCTCGGCCCGCGCCGAGGGATTGGGGCATCAGGCGGGAAAAGATGGTGGCCTGTCAGTTGTTGTTGCGGCGGTTTTATGTGTGCCTGCTTTGATGTATAGCGGCGGTTTAATTTTGTTCAGCCTAGCCGCACTTTGCGGAGCCGCTTTAATAGCAGGCTGGATTGCAAACCGTCAGATTGGCGGGCAGACAGGGGATGTATGCGGTGCTGTGCAGATACTAAGTGAGACAGCAGGATGGGTGTGTTTGACTGTTTTGCTGTCACTGGACTCGGTATGATCCTGACAAGCTGCGGGCTGGAAAAAATAAGTTTGTCGCCACAAAAAAATAAAGCGACGATATTTTACTACTCTTTCCAACTCAATCCGGCACGCTGAGGGTTCAATTAGGTGGTATGGTTTGCTCTTCGAATGGGTCTGGACACGGCACCAAGTTTATCGGTTCTCCAGCGTTCTTTTAGCTTAGAATGCAGACCCGATAGCAATTGGGATAACACAAGGGACGGTTTCCGTGATAAGATGTAAATCAGGAAACTTGTCTGGTTTTTCAACCAACGCCGTCGGTGGAGACGGTAAAAGGAGACTAAAATGCATATCGAACCAGGTGTCGTCAATGAAGCAAAAATGGTGCTCAGTTATGCGACAGCCGCTGGCGCGACTGGGCTGACAATCAAATATTCCCAAACACTGCGCCAGTCTAAAAGCGCAGCGTTTGTTTTGCGTTTGATGATAGCAACGTTATTGACTGTATTTTTCTTTGAGTTCCTGCCAAAATTTTCTGTTGGCGTTTCAGAAGTCCATTTCATATTTGGTTCTACTTTATTCCTATTATTTGGAGCAGCTCCTGCAGCCATTGGACTGGCCGCCGGCCTAGCCATTCAGGGCCTGATTCTGTCTCCAGCGGACCTGCCGCAATATTTTATGAACACAACCACACTGTTGTTTCCGTTATATGCGATTTCATGGGCTGCAGGTCGGATTATAATCGCCAACACAGCCTACGTGGATTGTACTTACACGCAGTTGCTGAAACTGTCAGCGACTTATCAAGCCGGCATTGTGGCCTTGCTGCGTTCTGGGCTTTTATGGCCAGGGTTTTGGGGCGGACAACATCAGCGCAGTGACTGGATCTGGTCTTGCTTATTTGTCAGTCATCCTAATTGAGCCAATTGTCGATGTTGCGATTTTGGCCATTGCAAAAACGAGACGTGATATCGCTGGCAATATGATTTTTACGAAGCGGCTTGCCCAATCAAAAAGTTGACATTGTTAGATTTGCTTACTGGAGATGAAAATGAAGCGATGGCGGCACTTGCTC
>JAYPQA010000002.1:0-143428 GCA_038131695.1 Alphaproteobacteria bacterium
TGCCTTGTTTGTCTTGGCTCATGCATCAGTAGATACAGTAGAAGGTGCTCAGCAGCTAGCAACAGAGCAATCAGCGCGTCCGCTTTCAGCTTTCTTTGGTTTAGATAACAATCTTCCCTTTGGCGCTAATGTTCTGTGTTCAGGCGCTCGGGGTAAAGATGGTATGCCGGTGGTTATGAGCCACACAGTTAACCCAGATTCAGTGCAGGCTGAAGACTTCCGAGTAATCAGGCAGTCTGGAGCCACTAACACGCCAATGTGTGTGACTCTTCGCCCAGCAGTAGACATGGATGAAAATCGGACGGTTTTGCTGATTGGTGAATTCGGTAATGCTGATGATGATCCGCCAGTTAAGGTATTGATCGTAGATGATGTGCTTTCAGACACCAACGATAGCTCCCAGGTGAACTTTCGTGGTACCGAAGTCTCGGTTATTCCACTCAGCGCTGGCCCAGAAATTATTTTGGCTACGGCAGTGCCAAAGGATATTTGGACCTTATCAGGCCGGGGAACGTCTTGCCCCACCGATACCAAGCAAGTGGTGCGAGTGACCTGGACAGGTGGCGTGAGACTGCCCAACAGAGATGAGTTAGGAGAGGCACAGAGGGCTTTATATATGGTAAGTCTCACCGCTGCGGATGGCTCTCAGTCAGAGGTGAGTCCGGCAGCATTGGCAGATCTAGGTGACGCCGACAATAATCACTTTCTGTGTCTGGACACGACCACACCCGCTACCGCCGTGGCTTTTCCTGAGGGACACCTGGTTGATCCGAACGGCGATCTAAATGCATATTCAAAGGTTATGGTTCGCAGATAGCCCTACAAGAAATGATTAATTTTTATTCCTTGCTCCATTTCATTCTTTGTTAGATGTAAGTAGTTGTTAAATAAGGGCATAGAGTAATATGGGAACAAAGGAAAACAGAATCAAGACTTACATAGTTGTTACAAACTATTATTTGTACCTCTTTAACCCTTATAAATAAAGGGCTTTTTCTAACACTACTATTGAGTGGGAATAGCCGTGTTGGCGTAAAGCCTCATTCGATTTAAATCGCATACCAAGCAAGAAAATAACAAAATCACCATCTAAATTTGCTATATTTTTATTATATCTATGCAATATTTTTATTATTATCTATATAATATTTATTTAGATTCATATAAATGGAAAAGCTTAAATTTTCAATGGAAAAGCTTAAATTTGAAATAAAAGAGTTTCTTCTTGATGCAGGAATTGATAAAGATTTAATTAATGATCAGTTAGAGCTTTTAGGTGATGATAGCAAAGTAAAATCAAGAGATCTTGTTGAAATCCTACTAATTATTGAAGATTTTCTAGATGAAAATTATGATATTGAGTTTGATTGGTCTTCTTCAAATGCAATGTCTTCAGCTAGTTCAAATTTTAGGACACTTGGGACTTTATATGCTCATGTTTCTAGTTTCCTATGATAGATAGGATAATTGTTACAGGAGCTTCCTCGGGCATTGGAAACTTTTATGCAATAAGCTCAAAGAAAGTGGAAGAAAGAAGTCATAGGTCTTTCTAGGTCCGAACCTCATGGTATTAATTTTGAATATATAAAGTGTGATGTATCAAATTCAGAAGACGTTAAAAAAACATTCAAATCAATAAAAAAAAACTTTAAACCAAATGGCTTGATCAATGCAGCTGGCATTGCTTCAATGAACCTCTTTATTACAACACCCCCAACGAAGATGGATCAAATTATTCGTACAAATGTTTTGGGAACGATGTACTGTTGTCAGGAAGGTCTAAAAATATTTGCACGATCAAGGTCAAGGACATCAATTATAAATTTTTCAACTATCGCTGTCAGTATTGCTCTAAAGGGTGAAAGCGTTTATGTTGCTTCAAAAGCAGCTGTTGAGGCATTCAGCAGAACTCTGGCTAAAGAGGCTGGAGATTTTAATTGCACTGTAAATACAATTGCCCCTGGCCCGGTTGAAACCAACCTAATTAAAGGTCTATCTAGTTCTCAGATTGAAAAAATAGTTAATCAGCAATCAATAAATGAGAAGGCCTCAAAACAAGATATTTACAATATATGTAATTTATTATTTTCAGAGGAAGCAAACTCAATTACAGGCCAGACTATTAATGTCAAAGGAGTCTAATGCAATTTCTTGATAAATTAAAAGAAAACAGCCTTGATCACTTTAAGCCTTTTATATTTAGAGGCAGCGAAAAAATTTGTCTTAGTGACATTATTAAAGAAAAAACTGATCACTTATCTAAAATACAGCAAGGAGATGTTGTTGTAATAATTGGTGATTTCGATCCAATTTCAATATCAAATCTAATTAAATTAATCGATATTGGTGCAATAATTGTCCCATTAACCAATGATACAAAGCCACTTCATAGCTATTTTTTTAAAAATAGTTATGCCGATTATGTATTAGAAGGAAATTCTTTAATTAAAATAAATAATGGACACCTTAAAATAACTTAATAGAAAATTTAAAAAAAGAGAGGCATCCTGGCTTAATACTTTTTTCAACTGGAACAACTGGTCGCCCTAAAGCTATTTTGCATGATTTTCTAACTTTATTGAGAGATATCAAACTAATAGACCATCATTAAAAACTTTAAATTTTTATTGTTTGACCATATAGGAGGAATAAATACTCTTTTTCATACCATTATGAATAATGGTGAAGTTTTTGTTCCGAAAGAAAGGACGCCAAGAGGTATAGCCAATGAAATCTTTAAAAATAAGATTGAGCTTCTCCCAACATCACCCTCATTTTTGAGAATGATGCTCATGGAGGAAGTTTTTGATACCGAACTTTTAAGTTCTCTAAAGTTGATTACCTATGGAACAGAAAAAATGGATGAAAATACATTAAAACTCATATCAACAAAAGTTAGTTCAGATATTAGGCAGACATATGGAATGTCTGAATTGGGTATTTTAAAGTTATAACAAAATCTAGAGATGATCTTTGGATTAAGATTGTAGGCAAGGGCATAGAAACGAAAATAGATGAGGGTGTTCTAAAAATAAAAAGTCAAATAAGAATGTTGGGATATCTTAATGCAGATTCTCCATTTGATGAAGATGGATGGTATGACACAGGTGATGTCGTTGAAGAGGATGGAGAATGGATTAAGATTGTTGGTAGAAAGAAACAACTTATATCCACCGGAGGCTTAAAAATTCTTCCATCTGAAGTAGAGTATGCAATTATGAAAATAGATACTATAAAAGACTGTAAAGTATTTGGGAGAGAAAATCCAATTCTAGGTCAACATATTGAAGCAATAATAGAGCTTCACGAGTCATCTAATTTAACTAAAAAAGATATCAAGGATAAATTGAAAGATCTTTTGCCATTATACGCATTACCACACAGAATAAAATTTGAAAATATTCAATATAATCATAGATACAAGAAATCATAACTATCATGATGTTTGATCATTTCTTAAAAATTGATGCAATTTATACAGAAACCCCAAAAAATTCAATTCATAGTGAAGAAATAATACAAACTTTAGAAAAAGAAAAAGAATATTACCAAGATAGTTACAAAAAGTTTGGAATAAATAGCAGATATGTAGCTTCAAATAATGAAAAATTTGAAGAATTATCTTGTAAAGCATCATCTAAGGTTCTTCTAAAAGAAAATATCCCAACATCAGATATCTCCTTGCTAGTAGTTGTATCTCAAACAAGCACATCAAGGTTACCTAATTCGGGGCATATAATACAAAGTCTTTTAGGCCTTAAAGAGACTTGTGTAATATTTGATATAAATGATGGATGCAATGGTTATATTAATGCTTTGGCATTAATGGACAGATTTCTTAGACCCAATGAAAAGGGATTATTGGTATCAGGTGATTTGATGTCGAAATATACCGATCATAGCGATATTTCAAATAGATTATTAATGGGCGACGCTATCTCTTCATCATTAATTACAAAATCAAATGAGGCTCAAGGTAAATTGCTCATAAATAATGATGGTGATGGAGCTCAATCGATTAGATTGGAAGAAATTGAAAATAGGTTTTGTTTCCAGATGGATGGATTTAAAGTTTTCTTTCACTATGGGCAAAATACCAAGGTTCATTAAAAATTTATCGATGATACGGAAGATACAATCGATAATTTTGATTTCATCATACCTCATCAAGCCAATATGATATTGCTAGAAAATATTCGTAAAAAGTTAAAAATTAATGATAAGAAAATGCTTTTTAGTCTGAGTAATTATGGAAATACTGGACCTGCATCTATCCCGTTAACTATTTCTATAAACAATATTGCAAAAGGCTCCAAGGTACTAATAGTGGGCTTTGGAGCCGGTTTGTCTTGGGGTGCAATTTCTTTCAATGAATTAAAAGTCAACAGCTTAAATTTGAATCAATGAAAGATACCGATATTGAATGTTTGTTGACCTCCTTGTTAATAACAAGAACTTTTTTATTTTTTTGTTTCAGCATAAATCCTTTCCATATTCTAAAAATTATAATTTAAAAAATGCTCACCTTTTCCATCCAGGCACTTAAAGGCTGACTCCATCATTGTCCATATTACAATTGGGTCTATATGGAATTCATTATTTTTAATTAATTTATTTTTTAATTTATCTGTTAATTTTCTATTAGAGCTTTCAATATCTATACCAACTTTAAATTTTTAGATGTACATACCACGCTACAACTTTTTGTGTGTGAAATAGATATATTTTGATTAGTTCCGATTTTTAAAATAGATAGTAATATTCTTGATCTAAGAAAACTTCTTTTTCTAGTTTTTTTATTGAGTTTTCAGAAAAAATTTTTTTTTTATAGATAAGTTTGAATTTATTATCTCATCAGTGACTAAAAAAATACTTATTTCTTTTGGTAGTTTTGGAAAGTCTAGTTTTTTGAAATTAGAAAAATTACACATTCTTAAAAGTTTGTGCCTCTAGATCTTTTATAGTTGTAATATCTTCTAGATCCTCTCCATTTAGCTCGATGTCATATTCTTGAAAAATTTCATCAATAAATGAAATGATTGCTATTGATGTCCAGTTATCTTCATTTAATTCAAGATCTTCACTAATATCCTCTACATCAATTTCTAAAACTTCAGAAAGAATGTTTATAAACTTTTTTTGCATATTATTAACCTTTTTATTTTGCAGAATATCCACCGTCAATAGTTAAAATTGACCCTGTAAACCACTTAGACTTTTTAGAAAGTAAGTATAGCACCAATTCTGAAACATCATCGATTTCACCAAAACCAAGAGGATGATTTTCTTCGTAATCATTAAATTGATCTTTATTCATTTTATGAATTATTCTTTCATGCATTTTTGTCTTAAATGCTCCTGCTCTGACAGCATTGATTCTTAAGCCCTTTCCAGCTAGCTCTACTGATGCATGCTTAACAATGCTTTCGATAGCAGCTCTTGAGGATCCATATATTGACATGCCGGGATGTCCTTTTACTGAGCTAACAGATGACATAATTACAATAGATGAGTTTTTATTCAAAAGTTTGCCAGATGAAGATAATTTTAGAATCGCAAGAAGAGACAGTATTGGAGGTAGAAAATGGGTATTAAGATCTTTATCTTTAATTAGATTTAAGCTCTTAAACTGCTCTAAACCAATTGAAATAAACACACCATCAAATTTATTATTATCAAAATTATTAGATAAATTTTTAACCAAGCCTTCTAAATTTTTAATATCATGTTTAAAAAAACTTATATTATTTTTAGGTAACTTCTCGAGGTTGGTTTTGTCTCTACCAATTACAGAAACCTTAGATAACTTTGAAAGTTTTTGAGTAACCTCCAAACCAATACCAGATGTCCCTGCCAAGAACTAAAAAATGTTTACCTAAATTTCTCATAGATTAGAATTTTAATCATATATATAATTCTAATAGATTGTTTCTAAATATAAATGAAAAAATACACATCATAGGAACCGAGGCCTTTCAAAAGAGCTTATCTCATATATTAATAATGAAATTGATGCTAGGTACGAGATATTAGGCGCATGGAGTGATGAACCATTCAATAATAAAAGCTATAAGAAATATCATAAAGGCAATATAGAAGATTTTAAAACAAGATATCTGCAGGATGAGATGGTTATTATTGCAATAGCAAATAATGTAGTCAGAAAAGAATAGTTGAATCAGATTTAAAAAATATAAAATTAATTATATGACATATATCCATCCAACCTCTTTGGTTTCTAAAGAAGCTTTAATTGGTGAAGGTTGTATTCTAGCTCCCGGATGCATTGTCTGCGCAGATGCAAAAATAGATGACTTTAATTTTTTTAATACTCATTGCACCATAGGGCATGATGTTTCCATGGGATCGTATAATTGCTTTTTCCCTAAAGTAGAGATATGTGGATCTAGTAGGGTCTTAACCAATACTGTTTTTGGCATTAACTCTATTGTATTACCAGAGGTTGAAGTTCATTCAAACTCCAAAATAGATGCAATGTCAGTGATTAGAAGTTCAACGAAAGAAGAAGAGTTTATATTCTGGAAATCCTGCAAGATTAATCAAATCTTTTAAGAAAAAAGACATATAAATACTAGTGATTAGAGTCTTTGATTTATTATTTTCGATTGTTCTTTTGATATTGCTTTCTCCTCTTTTAATGTTAGTTTCTCTATGGAATATGTTTACAGGCGAGCATGAAATATTTTTTATACAAACTCGAATTGGAAAAAATGGAAAAAAATTTAAAATCATAAAGTTTGCTACCATGTTAAAAAATAGCTCTAAATTAGGAGCCGGAGGATTTACAGAGTTAAATGATTCTCGTTTTTGCCTTTAGGATCATTTTTGAGAAAAACAAAAATTAATGAGCTACCGCAATTGCTTAACATTTGCGAGGCGAAATGAGCCTTGTTGGGTTTCGGCCATTGGCAAAGGCAAGTTTCGATAAAGCCTTAAAGATTGGAGATAAAACCACATATTCTGAAATGCCTGGTATCACAAGCCCTGCTTCTATTTTTTTAAGAAATGAAGAAGAGATACTTATGAATGTTGAAGATAAGCAAAATATTATGATGACATATTCTTCCATTCAAAGTTTTACTTGATAAGTGGTGGGCAGAAAATAGAAGCTTGTTTAATTATTTTTCTATTCTATTTTTAACAGCGCTTTCTTTATTTTTACCCTTGCATGTACTCCTATAAAGATATTAAAAGACCTTCCTAAAACCAACTTATTTTAATTGGCTTATCTTAATCTGCTCTCATAGCAACAATTTAGCATAATATTTAAATTAATTTTACTAACTCTTTAAAACCATCATTTAAGGAATACTTATACTCAAATCCATATTGAAATATTTTTGATGGTTTACCAAGGAAACTTCTTGTATCAGTTATAAATTTATTTTCAAGACCAAGCTTAATCTTTATTTTTTCGTTAAATGCATTTTCATAATTTTTAGCTAGACAAATTATTATTTCTTCAAATGAATAATTTTCTTTTGAGCATGCAATCAAAACTGGAGATGTTTTTGAAATATTATTGGCTCCACTAATAAGCATTGATGCTGCATCATAAACATGTAGATAGTTTCTTTTATATTTTCCGTCGGACACGATACTAATTTCCTTATTTTTGTGCATAAGATTTAATATTTTGTTAATTACTCGTCTCGAGTCATTACCAACTGAGGTTTCGGGGCCATAAATATTTGAAAATCTCAGTGAAGTACACTTAACATCATGATAGTTTCTGTAATAGCGAATTAAATTATCGCAACAGGTTTTTGCAACATCGTAAGAGGTTAATGGATCCTCAATAGTAAGCTCATTAACTGGAAATTTTGGCTTGAGTCCATAAACACTAACTGAGCTTGCAAAAACTAAAATTTTATCAGTGTTAGTTATGAAATTAAGAATATTATGTAAAGGCGATATCCATTTTTCTAAATAATCAATTTCTTTTCCAGGATCTGCCATTACTGAGGTATCTCCAGCTAAATGAAAAATATAGTCATTATCTTTAATAACCTGTTCTAAACTTTTTTTATCCTTACCATTGATATCAAGTTGAATATCATAATGGTTATTATTTAATTTTGATTTTGTTGTTTTATTTACACAAGTTATTCTACAGTTAAATTTTTTTAACTGGCAGAGTAATTCTTGTCCTACTTGGCCTGATGAGCCAAGAATTAATACTTAGAATCAACTTTTATCATTATTCAAACAAAATTTATAATTTTTAATAGAGATTAGATTGATAATATAACTGGCCAAAAATACTGTTCATTTTTCAGGATTCAGATTTGCTTAAAAATTAATCAATCTGTTAATTTGGGTATCATCTCGATGTTGAATAGCAAGATTTAAGTCTATTCTAGATTTATTTAATATTTTCAAGTGAAAATTTGATAAAAAATTATATAAGTATGGAAACTTTGAGAAAATTGCTCCGATAAATCCATAAATCAATCTTAAATATAATTGATATTGATAATAAAAATTAAAGTAGAAGTAAAAATATTTGAAACTAATGCTCTCAGAATCATTATATATATTATAGACTCCTCTTACAAAATTTGGATATTGATTCTTCCAAGTATTCGTAAATCTAATATTTATAAGTTTTTCTTTTTTAACAAGTGCCGATGCCAAGATACTAGTCTCCTCTTGTCTCACTACAAATGGGCTCAATGAGGAATCTGAGTAAATCTGTCCAATTATACCTATTGAATGGAAATGGGCGCTGATCAGGTCTTTTGCTTTACCCCCCGCGGCGATTTGATCAGCCTGCCAAAAGGTGCGACAGCGGTGGATTTTGCCTATGCGGTGCATTCCAAAATGGGCGATCATTGTGTCGGCGTCTTGATCAATGACAAGAAGCGGCAGCTGGCAACAGAGCTGGCGAACGGGGATCAGGTCCGCATCCTGACAGATGAAACCGCCCAGCCGCGCCCGGACTGGGAGGAGTTTGTCGCCACCGGCCGGGCCAAGTCAGCTATCCGGCGCTTTACCAGATCGCAGCGCCAGCAGGAATTCAGCCGTATCGGACAATCCTTGCTGGCCAAGGAATACCGGTTTCACAAAAAGCAATTTTCCGAAAAGGATATTGCCGCGGTGCTGTCCGGCTTTGGGCTGACCCGTCTGGAAGAGCTGTATGAAAAGATAGGCACAGGCGATACGCAGGCCAAACAGGTTTTTGAACGCCCTCTATCCGGCCCTGCCACCACGGGCGGGGCAAAAAGACTCCTGAAAAGGAAACCGCGCGCAAAACACGCCTTGATACGGCGCTGAATATTGACGGTCTCAGCGAGGGGATGGCGGTGCATATGGCAAAATGCTGCTATCCGCTCCCGGGTGATGAGATTGTCGGGATCATGACCACCGGCAAGGGGCTGACCATTCACAAAGACGGGTGCAGCACGCTGACCAAATTTGTCAGCGCCCCGGAACTCTGGATGAAGGTTGGCTGGGGCCAGACTGGCAAGCAGCACCATTCCGGGCGGATCCGCTGTGTGCTGTTCAATGAGCCGGGGGCGCTGGCCGCGCTTTGCACGGTGATTGGCCAGCAGGGGGGCAATATCTCCTTTATCCAGCTGATAGAACGGGCGGTTGATTTCTTTACCTTCACGCTGGATATTGATGTGCGTGACAGACAGCATTTGCAATCAATCATCGCTGTATTGGGCACGAACCAATATATCGAGACGGTTGAGCGCGACAGCTATTAGCCGATTTCAAGGAAAGGGCCCCCAAAATGCTGTTTCGCCGCCGCAAGCCATTGGATATCAGGGATCGGGTGCTGGGTTGGCTCTGGCCAAAGACCGGGTTTCGGCGCGCCTTTGCCTATCTCAAGCAACGCCTGATCAGGCTGCCCGGCTCAGATTATTCGCTGGCTATGGGCTTTACCTGTGGGGTTGTGGTCTCCTTTACGCCTTTGTCGGGTTTCATTTCTGCTGGCTGGGCTGCTGGCCTGGATGCTGCGCGGCAATGTGCTGGTTTCTGCCGTGGCAACGCTGGTCGGCAATCCCTGGACTTTTCCGCTGTTTTGGCTGGCCAGCCTGCGCACTGGCCGCCGGATACTGTATCAATTTGGCCTGACCGGTGGCAGGCCGCCTGCTGAAGTTCAGGAAATCTGGCTGCAGCCGCTGGCCCTGATGGTGCCCTGGGCGGTCGGCTCGATAGCCTTGATGCTGCTGGTTGGCGTGCCGCTGTTCGGGTTAAGCTATTTTATCGTATCTGCCTGGCGGCGGGCCTGGCGCCAGCGCCAATCACAACGCCATGCGCAGCGCCGCGCGGCCGGGCCGGCACAACCCAAAACCACCGCAGAGGAAGGGCTGGACAATGGATAGGCTGCGCCTTGGGGTAAATATTGACCATGTCGCCACGCTGCGCAATGCCAGAGGCGGGTCCTGGCCTGATCCGGTGGCTGCTGCGCGGCTGGCTGAACAGGCTGGGGCAGACGGCATCACCGCGCATCTGCGTGAGGATCGCCGCCATATCCGGGATGCTGATATGGCCGCGCTGAAAGAGCAAATCAGCCTGCCGCTGAATTTTGAGATGGGCGCAACCGGCGAGATGGTCGAGATAGCCTGCCGGACGAGGCCAAATGCCTGTTGTCTGGTGCCGGAAAACCGGGCTGAGGTGACCACTGAGGGCGGGCTGGATGTGGCCGGGCAGAAGCAGTGGCTGGCCGCTGTTACAGAGCAGCTGAAAGGGGAGGGGATACGGGTCTCGCTTTTCATTGAGGCAGAGGAAAAACAAATCAATGCTGCTGCAGAGATCGGGGCTGATATTGTTGAGCTGCATACCGGCCGCTATTGCGATCTCCCTGCCGGGCCGGATCGGATCAAGGCCAGTCTTGATATAGCCCGCGGGGCGGTGCTGGCTGAGGCGGCTGGGCTGGAGGTTCATGCCGGGCACGGGCTCGGCTATGATACGGTGGGGCCGATTGCGGCGATTCCCCAGATGGTCGAGCTGAATATCGGGCATTTTTTGATAGGGGCGGCGATTTTCAGCGGGCTGGAAGGCGCGATTGCCGAGATGCGCCGGCTGATGGAGGCGGCCCGCCAGCCGGACAGGAAAGCTTAAGATGATACTGGGCATTGGCCATGATATTTGTGATATCAGGCGTATTGAAAAAACCCTGTTGCGCCATGGCAGCCGGTTTGAAAAGCGGGTATTCACGCAAGCTGAACGCCGGGAAGCAGCCAAGCGGGGGGCTGGCAAACCTGCTTATCTGGCCAAACGCTTTGCGGCCAAGGAAGCGGTGTTCAAAGCCTTTGCCGGCAGGGATCAAAGCGGTATGCGCTGGCATCATGCTGAGATAACCAGCGCCCCGGCAAGCCCGCGCACCCGCCCGCCCCCGCAGCTGCGGCTGGACGGGGTTTGTGCAGAAAAGCTGGCAGAATGGTTGCCCCCCGGCTGGGAAGCAGATATTCATATAACGCTGAGTGATGAGTTTCCGCTTGCCTCGGCCTTTGTGGTGCTGGCTGCGCGGCCTGAAAAGACAGGTTAAGGGGCCGGATCCAAATAAAAGAGCAAAAGGGATTTCAAGCCAGTCTTCCAAACCCAAGGATTTTTAGATGCGTAACAAGACGGTTAAAGAGACCAAGGAAAAGTCAGCTATTGGCGAGACTATCCGCACCCTGTTGATTGCCGGGGTGCTGGCCCTGTCTTTCCGCTCCTTCATTGCTGAGCCGTTCAATATCCCGTCCGGTTCCATGATCCCGACGTTGCTGGTTGGGGATTATCTTTTCGTCTCAAAATACAGCTATGGCTATTCGCGCTATTCCTTTCCGCTGGGTCTGATCCCGTTTCCCGGGCGGGTTTTGGCCAGCCAGCCGGAGCGCGGCGATGTTGCGGTCTTTCGCCTGCCTTCTGATGTGTCGGTGGATTATATCAAACGGGTGGTCGGCCTGCCGGGGGATCGCCTGCAGGTGAAAGCCGGCATTTTGCATATTAACGGGGTCGCTGCCAATCGCCGCCTGATCGGCCAGCAATCCTACAATAGCGGCCTGTCAACCATGACAGCCAACCTTTATGAGGAAACCTTCGCCGATGGGCACAGCCATTCGATTCAGGAAATCAGCGATTCGCTGCGTCTGGACAACACGCCGGAATTTACCGTGCCGGCGGGCCATTATTTCATGATGGGGGATAACCGGGATAACAGCCGCGACAGCCGCACCGCCTCGGTCGGGTTTGTGCCGGCTGCCAATCTGATAGGCCGGGCCGAATTCCTGTTTTTCAGCCATGACAGCTCCGCCCGGTTCTGGGAAATCTGGAAATGGCCGCTGGCAATCCGCTTTGATCGCATTGGCAACAGGGTAAGCTGATGGCTGCCTCCCCGCTCAGCCAGCTGCAAGCAAAACTGGGCTATAATTTCACAGATTTGTCCTTGCTGGAAATGGCGCTGACGCATCGCAGCCTGCGGGTGGATAAAACATATGAGAGGCTGGAATTTCTCGGGGACCGGGTTTTGGGGCTGGTTCTGGCGGATGCGCTCTACAGAGCCTTTCCGGGCGAGGATCAGGGCGGGCTTTCCATCCGCCTTCATCATCTGGCCCAGCAAAATTATCTGGCCGCGATTGCCCAGCAGCTGCAGCTAGCCAGCTATATTCAGGCAGAAAAGGGTAATCATCTGACGGATCGGGCCTCTATCCTGTCTGATGTGGTAGAGGCGGTGCTGGCGGCGGTGTGGCTGGATGGCGGCTGGGAGGCGGCAGAACAGCTGGTCTTGCGCTTTTTTGACTGGCAGGCGGAACCTCCCTTGGCAGCCCTGAACAATCCGAAATCCGCCTTGCAGGAATATGTAGATGCCAGAGCGCTGGGACCGGTAAAATATGAGGTAACCGGGCGCAGCGGGCCGGAACACGCGCTGACCTTTGTTATATCGGCCTTCTTGCCGGACGGGCAGGCGGCCAGCGGCAGCGGGGGCAGCAAGAAAGCGGCTGAAAGCGCGGCAGCCCAGGCCCTGCTGGCTATTTTGACAGGACAGGAAAATGGCTGATAGCCCCACCCGCGCCGGTTTTGTTGCCCTGCTGGGCGCGCCCAATGCAGGCAAATCAACGCTGATGAACCAAATGGTCGGGGCGAAAGTCTCTATTGTCACGCCCAAGGTGCAGACAACCCGCTCACGCGTGCGCGGTATCCTGATGGATGGGGCCACGCAAATCATCTTTGTGGATACGCCGGGGATTTTCCAGCCCAAGAGGCGGCTGGACCGGGCGATGGTCCATGCGGCCTGGCAAGGGGCAGAGGATGCCGATCAGCTGTTGCTCCTGCATGATGTCGCGCGCAAGCAGCTGGATGCGGAAACGCGGGCGATTACCGAAAAGCTGGCGGCGCGCGGACAGGCGGCGGCGCTGGTGCTGAACAAGATTGATCTGGCCCCGCCGGAGCGGCTTCTGGAGCGGGCCGCAGAATTATCTGAACTGGCAGAGTTTGAACGGGTTTTCATGATCTCAGCCAGCGCCGGTCATGGGATAGCCGATTTGCAGGCCTGGCTGGCCGAAAAAATGCCGCTCGGCCCGCATCTGTTTGACCCGGATGCGCTGTCCGATTTGCCGGAAAGGATGCTGGCGGCTGAAATCATACGGGAAAAGCTGTTCTTGAACCTGCATCAGGAACTGCCCTACCAGCTGACAGTTGAGACCGAAAAATGGACTGAACGCGAGGATGGCAGTGCCGAGATTCGCGTCTCGGTCTTTGTCGCAAGGGAAGGGCATCGCGGCATTATTCTGGGCAAGGGCGGCCAAACGCTGCGCCGCATTGGCCAGTCTGCCCGGCTGGAGCTGGAAGAAATGCTGGGGCGGCGGGTGCATCTCATCAGCCATGTCAAGCTGCGCAAGGACTGGATGAATGATCCGGCCCGCTATAGCAGCTGGGATCTTGATTTCAATGCCTGACTGGCGCGATAGCGGGCTGATTCTGGCGGTGCGCCCGCATGGGGAAACACACGCCATTGCCAGCCTGCTGACCCGTGAGCGGGGCCGCCATGCCGGCCTGGTGCATGGCGGGATGGGGCGCGCTGCCAAGGGGCTGTTGCAGCCGGGCAATCTGGTGCAGGCAGACTGGCGCGCCCGGCTGGAAGGCCAGCTGGGACGCTGGCAGCTGGATTTGGAGAAAAGCCCATCCGCGCTGGTGCTGGATGATCCGTTGCGGCTGGCGGCGATTGGGGCGGCCTGTGCCTTGCTGGATGCCTGTTTGGCTGAGCGGGAGCCGCAGGAAAATCTCTATCAATCCTCGGCAGCCCTGCTGGATATTATCGCCCTGTCTGACACAGATAGCCGTGATAGCACCCGGCGGCCCTGGCTGGAATGGTATGTGCTCTGGGAGCTGGAATTGCTGGCAGCGGTCGGTTTTGCCATCCATAATGAATGCTGCACCCTGACCGGCGAGACTGAGGGGCTGGCCTATATCAGCCCGCGCACCGGCCGGGCCGTGCATCATCAGGCTGCGGGCGATTATGCCGACCGGCTCTTGCCCCTGCCAGCTTTGTTCGGGGGGTGGAAAAAGCTGAATAATGAGCATGAGGCGGCTCTGGGGCTGACTGGCCATTTTCTGGGCCGGCATATCTTTTCGGTGGTCAATCAGGATTTGCCGCAGGCCAGATTGCGTCTGGCCTATTTGGTGGCAAGCCGCTATAAGGATACCAGATGATGTGTCACCAGCTGGGCTGTCCGCTGGTGAACCGCACAGGAAAAGAGCTGCCCTGACATGACGCTACAGGATAATATCGCCCGCACCGATTTTTCATCTGCCCTGTCAGAGCGCTATCTGGCCTATGCACTCTCTACGATTACCGCGCGTTCCCTTCCCGATGTGCGGGACGGGCTGAAGCCGGTGCATCGCAGGCTACTCTATGCGATGCGGCAATTAAAGCTCGACCCGGAACAGGGTTTCAAGAAATCGGCCCGTGTGGTGGGTGATGTGATGGGTAAGTTCCATCCACATGGGGATGCGGCGATTTATGATGCGATGGTGCGTCTGGCCCAGTCTTTTGCGATGCGCTATCCGCTGGTGGACGGGCAGGGGAATTTTGGCAATATTGACGGCGATAATGCGGCTGCCATGCGCTATACAGAAGCCCGCATGAGCGGCTTTGCCAAGGCCCTGCTGGACGGCATAGATGAGGATGCCGTCGATTTTCGCCCCACCTATGACGGCGAATCAGATGAGCCGGTGCTGCTGCCGGCCGGGCTGCCCAATTTGCTGGCCAATGGCGCCCAGGGGATTGCGGTCGGCATGGCAACCAGCATCCCCCCGCATAACGCAACCGAGCTGGCAGATGCGGCCTTGCATCTGATCAAATATCCCAATGCGGCGATTGAAACGCTGACCGGTTTTGTCAAAGGGCCGGATTTTCCCACTGGCGGGGTGCTGGTGGAACCGGCTGAGGCGATCACGCAAGCCTATCGGACCGGCCGCGGCAGTTTCCGGTTGCGCGCCAGATGGGAGGAGGAAAAACTCAGCGGCGGCAGCTGGCAGATTGTAGTCTCGGAAATTCCCTTTCAGGTGCAGAAATCACGGCTGATCGAAAAAATGGCTGAGATGATGCAGGCGAAAAAGCTGCCCATGCTGGCTGATATCCGCGATGAATCGGCAGAGGATGTGCGCCTGGTGCTGGAGCCGCGCTCGCGCCGGCTGGACCCGCAGGCGGTCATGGAGGGGCTGTTTTGGCTGACCGATTTGGAAAGCCGTATCCAGCTGAATCTCAATGTGTTGGATGCAGAAGGCCGGCCTGGCGTGATGGATTTGCGCGCCGCCCTGCGCGCCTGGCTGGATCATCGCCGGGTGGTATTGCAGCGGCGCAGCAGCTTCCGTCTGGAAAAAATCGCCCGCCGTCTGGAAATGCTGGATGGCTATCTGGTTGTCTATCTCAATCTGGATGAGGTGATCCAGATTATCCGCGAGGCCGACAATCCAAAGACCGAGCTGATGCAGCGTTTTGACTTGAATGAAAATCAGGCCAATGGCGTGCTGGATATGCGCTTGCGGGCCTTGCGCAAGCTGGAGGAGATCGCCCTGCGCAGCGAGCGTGAGACGCTGGCCGAAGAGCAGGCAGATTTGCAAGCATTATTGGCTGATGAAGCAAGGCAATGGACAGAAATAACAAAACAAATCAGAGATATGAAAGCCGATATTCTGAAATCAGATAAACGGCGCACAGATCTGGAGGAGGCTCCGGATCTGGTCTTTGATGCAGCAGAATTGCTGGTTGAGAAAGAGGCTATCACCATTATCTGTTCAGAGCGCGGCTGGATTCGGGCGATGAAGGGGCATCTGGATTTGGCCGGGGAGTTCAAATTCAAGGATGGGGACGGTCCGGCCTTTGCCTTGCATGGGGATACGACAGACCGGCTGCTACTGTTCGCGGATAATGGGCGTTTTTACACGCTGGGCTGCGATAAATTGCCGAGCGGGCGGGGCTTTGGTGAGCCGCTGAGCCTGATGCTGGATATACCGGCTGATACCGGTCTGGTCGCCTGTGGTAAGGCCGGGCCGGGCAAGCTGCTGCTGGCGGCGTCTTCGGGTCATGGGATGCAGGTGGATGCTGAGGCGGTGGTAGCGGCTACACGCAATGGCAAGCAGGTGCTGAATCTGCCAGACGGGGTGCGCGCGGTGGCCTGTGTTCCGGCGAGCGGGGACCGGGTAGCTGTGGTTGGTGAAAATCGCAAATTGCTGGTCTTTGATTTGGCAGAGGTGCCGGAAATGACGCGCGGGCGCGGTGTTATCCTGCAACGTTACAAGGATGCCGGGCTGGCCGATATCAAGGTTTTCAAGGCTGATGAGGGGCTCAGCTGGCAGATGGGGGGCGGGCGCACACGCACGGAAACCGACCTTCTGACCTGGACAGGCAAGCGCGGCGGGGCCGGCAAAATGCCGCCGACCGGCTTTCCCAGACCGGCCCGCTTTACCTGATTATTTTGCTGGCAACAGGGCAGGCCCTGCCTGCCTTATTGGCACGGGCTATTTTGGCGGGATGAAGTCCTGCCAGCTGCCATCGACAAAGATTTCGGCTGGCAGATAACGCGCCTTGTAAGACATTTTCGGACTTTCCGAGACAAAAAAGCCCAGATACAGCCAGTCCAGACCAGCGGCGCAAACCTGATCAATCATGTCCAATATCAGAAAATGCCCGGTAGAGAAGGCGGCCCGCTCCGGGTTGAAAAAGCTGTAAACCGCGCTGAGCCCGTCGCGCTGCAAATCCACCAGAACACAGGCTTGCAATTTGCCCTCTTGATCACGATAGTCGATCAGGCTGGTGGCAATCGGGCTGTTCAGGATCATGGTGGTGAATTCACTGGCATCCATCTGGGCCATGTGCCCGTCATTATGCCGGCTGCCCAGATAATCCTGAAACAGCTGGTAATATTCCTCGCCAAGCGGCTGGTCAGCAAGGCCGCGCACCAAATCTGCATTGCGCCGCATAATGCGGCGGGTATTACGGCTATGCTGAAAGCCGCTTGCCTTCACCCGAAAGGGAATACAGGACTGGCAGGCATCACAGGCTGGCCGATAGACCCAATTCTCAACCCGCCGGAAGCCGGCCTCAGCCAGCATATCGTGAAAATGCGGGAAATGCGTCAAATCAGCTGCCAGCCGCTTTTCCGAATAGCCGGGCCGATAGGCACAGTCAAACTGGCGGGTTACCCGCAGATGCAGCAAGGAGGGGGCAAAAATATCAGCAGACTGGTCCATAATTTGACAATCTATCGGAAAGCGGGCGGCACTGGCAAGGGGTCAGCCGGATTGCTCATCAATCATTGCCACCTTGAAGCCCTTGTTAATCAAGGCACTGCGGATTTCCTGAACATGATCGGGCCCGCGCGTATCAATCACCACATCAATTTTCGCCAGCTTGGCCGGCACATTATAGAACAGGCGCTGGTGATACACCTCAACAACATTGCCGCCACAATCACTGATCGCTGAGGCAATAGCCGCCAGCATTCCCGGCTCATCCGAAATGTCAATCCGCAGCCGAACCATGCGCCCGTCCGAGACCATATTGCGGGTCAGGATAGAGGCCAGCAGGCGGCTGTCTATATTGCCGCCACAGATGACCACGCCGGTTTTCTGTCCGGCAAACAGCTTTGGATGGGCCCGAATAGCCGCAATGCCAGCTGCCCCGGCCCCTTCGGCAATAACGCGCTGCTGTTCAACCAGCGCGCCGGTCGCCCATTCCAGCTGCGCCTCACTGACCAGCAGGATTTCATCTACATAGCGGCTGGCCAGATCGCGGGTCAGCTGGCCGGGGGCCTTGACTGCTATCCCCTCTGCCAGCGTTTCGCCGCCGCATTGCACGGGCTGCCCTGCCAGCGTCTGGGACATGGAGGGGTAGAGTTCCGCCTCTACGCCAATGATGCGGATTTTTGGATTAAGCGCCTTGGCCGCAACCGCAATGCCGCTGATCAGCCCGCCGCCGCCAATCGGCACAACCAGACAATCCAGATCCGGCACGGCTGCCAGAAACTCCAGCCCGACCGTGCCTTGCCCGCGGATAACTTCCAGATTGTCATAAGGATGGATCAGGGCCAGCCCCTTTTCTGCCATCAGCTGCTGGACGGTTTCCTCGCATTCATTCAGGTTGCGGCCTTCCAGCACAATCTGCGGGCCATAGGATCGGGTGCGGTTGACCTTGGCAAAAGGGGTCTGTTTGGGCATCACAATGGTGGCTGGTATGCCCATCTGGCTGGCCCGAAAGGCGACTGCCTGGGCATGATTGCCAGCCGACATGGTGATCACGCCGCGCTTTTTCTGCTCCGGTTCCAGCGCGGCCATGGCCAGCGTCGCCCCGCGCACCTTAAATGAAGAGGTATATTGCAGATTTTCCAGCTTCAGCCAGAGCGGGCAGCCCAGCGTGTCTGACAGCATCGGGGCCGGTATGGTCGGGGTTTCGATTACCTGGCCAGCCAGCTGTTCGGCTGCCTGTTCAATATCTGTCAGTGTCAAGAGTGGTTTATCTGCCATTTTGCCCGTCCAAAATCGCGGCCTGACTGACATTCTTGCGCCAGGCAAGGTGCGCCCGAAGCCTCAAAGACGACTATTTATGGTGCATTTCTGACCGCCGCCCAGCCGGGGGGAGGGGGCTGGCTTCCCCCGGTTATCCGGAAATCAGATGCTCAGCAACGAAAGGCGCAAAATAGGTCAGCACAGCAGATGCCCCGGCGCGTTTGAACGCGATCAGGCTTTCCAGTATCACCCGGTCGCGATCCAGCCAGCCATTCTCTATCGCGGCCATCAGCATGGCATATTCGCCTGATACCTGATAGGCCATGCACGGAACTGCATACTGGCTGCGCACCAGACGGATCACATCCAGATAGGGCAGGCCCGGCTTGACCATGACCATATCCGCCCCTTCGGCCAGATCCAGCCCGACCTCGCGCAGCCCTTCCTCAGCATTGGCCGGATTCATCTGATAGGTTTTCTTGCCATCACCGCCCAGCTGGCTGCCCGCCCCGACCGCTTCCCGGAACGGGCCATAAAAGGCAGAGGCATATTTGACCGCATAGGACAGGATAGAGACCTCAGCAAAGCCTGCCGCATCCAGCCCGGAGCGGATAGCCCCAACGCGGCCATCCATCATATCAGACGGGGCGATGACATCACAGCCCGCGGCGGCCAGGGTCAGGGCCTGCTGCACCAGAACCTCCACCGTCTCGTCATTCACAATAACCCCATCGCGCAGCAGACCGTCATGGCCATGATCGGTATAGGGGTCCAGCGCGACATCACAGATTATCACCAACTCCGGCACAGCCTGTTTTACCGCCCGCACAGCGCGGCAGACCAGATTATCCGGATCCGTGGCAAGGCTGCCCTCGCTATCTTTCAGCCCGGCCTCTATCCTTGGAAACAGGGCAAGGGCAGGAATCCCCAGCTGGCGGGCCTTTTCTGCCTCGCCAACCAGCCGGTCAATCGAATGGCGCTGTACCCCCGGCATGGCGCTGATATCCTCAACCTTTTTATCGCCCTCTATGACAAAGAGCGGCCAAATCAGATCAGCAGCGGACAGGCTGTTTTCCGCGACCAGCGCGCGCAAGGCCGGGCTGCGGCGCAAACGGCGCAGGCGGGTGGCCGGAAACTGTCCGAAACCGAATTGTCCGAAATCCTGTTTGCTCATATCCTCATCACAACCCCAAAAATGGCAGCCGGCACCAGCCCTCCATCCTGTTTAGCGGCAAAGCTGCAATCAGACAAGCCGCGAGGCAGGCAAGATGCTTGCTAAAATGTGGTGAATCACCTTAAGGTGAGGCCGCATATTTTTTTCACTTCCGCCCGCCCATTGGCCCCAGGGAACCACCATGCGTCTTAGCCAGTATTTTTTGCCTGTTCTTAAAGAAACGCCGAAAGAAGCCCAGATTGTCTCGCATCGCTTTATGCTGCGGGCCGGCATGATCCAGCAATCCAGTGCCGGTATTTATTCCTGGCTGCCGCTGGGTCTGAAAGTGCTGAACCGGATTGAGGCCATCGTGCGGGAGGAACAGGACCGGGCCGGAGCGCTGGAAATCAAGATGCCGACGATTCAGCCTGCGGAACTCTGGCAGGAATCAGGCCGCTATGATGATTACGGTCTGGAAATGCTGCGGATACAGGATCGCCATCAGCGCGATATGCTCTACGGGCCGACCAATGAGGAGCAGGTGACCGATATTTGCCGCACCCATATCCGCTCCTATCGCCAGCTGCCGGTCAATCTCTATCATATTCAGTGGAAATTCCGCGATGAGGTGCGCCCGCGCTTTGGGGTGATGCGGGGGCGCGAATTCCTGATGAAGGATGCCTATAGTTTTGATCTGAGCAAAGAGGCGGCGCGCACCGCCTATAATAAGATGTTTGTGGCCTATCTGAAGACCTTTGCGCGTCTTGGCCTGACCGCGATTCCGATGGAGGCAGATACCGGCCCTATCGGCGGGGATATGAGCCATGAATTCATCATTCTGGCAGATACCGGCGAATCAGGCGTGTTTTTCCATAAGGACTGGCTGGAAACCGATATGGTTGCCGATATTGACTATGCCAGCGATTTGCAGCCGGTGGTGGATAAATTCACTGCCCTTTACGCCAAGACAGATGAAAAGCATGATGGCGCTGACTGTCCGGTGCCGCCGTCCGATTTACTGGAAAAGCGCGGTATTGAGGTGGGCCATATCTTCTATTTTGGCACCAAATATTCTGCCCCGATGGGCGCCAGCGTCATTGGCCCGGACGGGGAAAAGGCCGATTTGCATATGGGCTCTTACGGGATTGGCGTATCGCGGCTGGCAGGCGGCATTATTGAGGCCACCCATGATGAGCGCGGCATTGTCTGGCCAGCCGAAGTCGCCCCGTTTGATGTTGCGCTGGTCAATCTGAAGCCCGGCCATGAGCAAGCGGAGGCGGTGTGCCAGACGCTGTATCAGGCGGGCCGGCAGGCCGGGTTTGATATGCTGCTGGATGATACAGCTGAAAGCCCCGGGGCCAAGCTGGCGGTGATGGATTTGATCGGGGTGCCCTGGCAGATTATCGCCGGGCCGCGCGGGCTGGCTGGCGGAACGGTTGAGCTGAAAAACCGCCGCAGCGGCGAGATCGCCCAAATCTCGCCTGAATCAGCTGCCAGCCTGCTGGCTGAAGGCAAGCCGCTGGAACCGCGCTAGGGTGGGAGTTCCCGCCCGGCAAAACCTGAGATAACAACAAAAAGCTTTGATAACAGAAAGGCCAGATACCCCATGTTTTTAAGCCCGGTAGAGAGTTTGCTTGCCCTGCGCTATGTGCGGGCGCGCCGTTCAGAGGGCTTTATCTCGGTCATTGCCTGGTTTTCGCTGGCCGGTATCATGCTGGGGGTTGCCACGCTGATTATCGTGATGAGCGTGATGAACGGCTTTCGGGCTGAGCTGATCAACCGGATTTTGGGCCTGAACGGGCATTTGGCCATCTATGCGGCTGAGGCTGGTGGGCTGGAAGATTATAATGAGCTGGCCGTCCGGCTGATCGAATTGCCGACCATTATCGCCGCCACGCCCCAGATTGAGGGGCAGGTGATGGTCTCCACTGACAGCCAGAATGTCGGGGCGGTGGTGCGCGGTGTCTTCTGGTCTGATCTGGCTGCACGGGCCCCGCTCTGGAAAAGCCTGGATGAGCAGGCGATAGAGTCCTTTCGCCAGGATCGCTCTGTGCTGATTGGCAAGACGATGGCTTTCAAGCTGGGGCTGAAAGTGGGCGACCGGCTGACCTTGCTGGCCCCGCGCGGCCGGGCGACGGCGATTGGCACCTTGCCGGTGCGGCGAGCGGTCAGGATTGGCGGCATTTTTGATGTGGGAATGTATGAGTATGACAGCAGCTTTGTCTTTATGCCGTTGGAAGAAGCACAGGGGTTTTTCGGCTATGGAGAGGCGGTGACCGGCCTGGAGCTTTATTCCTCAAACCCGCTTGGTATCGCTGAGCTGGGCAGTCAGGTGGCTGAGCTGGCCGGGCCGGACAAGCGGGTTTTTGACTGGCGCGACCGCAATGCCAGCTTTCTGAACGCGCTGGAGGTAGAGCGCAATGTGATGTTTTTGATTCTGACGCTGATTATTCTGGTGGCGGCGTTCAATATCATCAGCTCGATGATCATGCTGGTGCGATCAAAACATTCTGATATTGCTGTCTTGCGAACCATGGGGGCCAGCCGGGCCATGGTCTTGCGGGTGTTTTTCATGACCGGGGCGATGATCGGGCTAGTCGGCACGGCGGTTGGAACGATATTGGGGCTGCTCTTTTGCTGGAATATTGAAACCATCCGGCGCTGGCTGGAATCGTTGTCCGGGGCTGAGCTGTTTTCGGCTGAGATTTATTTCCTGACAAAATTGCCGGCCAAGGTGGATTCAGTTGAGGTTTTGATGGTGATCGCGATGGCTATCAGCCTGTCGCTGCTGGCCTCGCTCTATCCGGCCTGGCGGGCTGCCGGTATCGCACCGGCTGAGGTGTTGCGCTATGAATGAGACGGCTCTGGCCTTGCGGCTGCAGGATATTCACCGCCAATTCACCCAGGCCGACCGGGTGATAGAGGTGTTGCGCGGGGCGTCGCTGGACTTGCAGGCCGGGCAAATGACCGCGCTGGTGGGCCCATCCGGGGCAGGCAAAACGACCTTGCTGAATATTGCCGGGTTGCTGGAGCCGGCGGATAGCGGGAAGGTTGAGGTTGGCGGAACAGATATCGCGGCCCTGTCTGAGGCCGGGCGCACCCGTCTGCGCCGCCGGGAAATCGGCTTTGTTTTTCAGTTTCATCGCCTGTTGCCGGAATTCAGCGCGCGGGAAAATATCATTATTCCGCAAATGATCAATGGGCTTGGCCGCTCCGAGGCGGGCGCGCGGGCCAGCCAGCTGCTCTCTATGGTGGGGCTGTCTGAGCGTGCCGAGCAGCGCCCGGGCCAATTATCGGGCGGGGAGCAGCAGCGCGTTGCCATTGCCCGATCTGTTGCCAATGCGCCCTCTGTCCTGTTGGCGGATGAGCCGACCGGCAATCTGGATCCGAAGACGGCTGCGTCTGTCTTTGAGGCTTTGCAGCAGATTGTGCGCGGCACCGGGACCGCAGCGCTGATTGTAACCCATAATATGCAGCTGGCTTCGCGCATGGATGTGATATTGGAAATGACAGGCGGACAGTTGAAAAGCCTGATGGCCACGGCATGATCAGCGGATTTGTCCATCTACGCGTGCATACCGCCTATTCGCTGTCAGAATCGACCCTGCAAATTAAAAAGCTGGCTGAGCTGGCCCAGCAGGATCACCAGCCGGCCCTGGCCATGACAGACAGCTTTAACCTGTTTGGCGGCTATGAATTTTCCAAAACCCTGTCACAATCGGGCATTCAGCCGATTATTGGCGTGAGCGTGTCAATAGGCGATGCCCAGGGGGAGGGGAATGTCGCGCTGCTGGCGATGAGCGAGACAGGCTATCAAAATCTGAGCCATCTGGTCTCTGATGTGCTGATGGCCGCTGAGCCGGGCACGGCCCCGTCTATCAGCCTGGAGCAGCTGGCCAGCAGGGCGGCTGATCTCATCTTGCTGAGTGGCGGGGCTCTGGACGGGTTTGTTGCCGGGCCGGCCGCCCGCCATCAGCCAGATTTGGCAAAATCCCGTGCTGCGACCCTGTTTGAGATATTTGGCTACCGGCTCTATATCGAATTGCAACGCCATGGGCTGCAAGAAGAGATCACCGCCGAACCGCTGTTGCTGGAGATTGCCGATGCAACCGGATGTCCGCTGGTTGCTACAAATGACTGTCATTTCGATACAGCAGAGATGCATATCCCGCAATCTGTCCTGTGCTGCATTGCCCAGTCCGAGCGGCTGGCTTCTGCAGAAAAGCTGGTGCATACGCCGCATCATAGCTTTAAGAGTGCAGCACAAATGGCTGAAATATTTGCTGAAATTCCAGAGGCTATTGAAAATACCCTGCATATTGCCCGCCGCTGTGCGGTGCGGGTAGAGGACCGGGAGCCTATCCTGCCGCCCTTTGCCGGAGAGGCGGGGCGCAGCACCGAAGAAGAGCTGCGCTTTCAGGCTGAGGCTGGGCTGGATCGGCGGCTGGCAGAGGTTGGGACGGCCCCGGATTATGCCGAACAGGCTTATCGTGACAGGCTGGATTATGAGCTGGGCATTATCAATGAAATGGGGTTTGCCGGCTATTTCCTGATCGTGGCAGATTTTATCGGCTGGGCCAAGGACCGGGATATTCCGGTTGGCCCGGGGCGTGGCTCCGGGGCTGGGTCTGTGGTGGCCTGGGCCTTGCGGATTACGGATTTGGACCCGCTGCGTTGGGGCCTGTTATTTGAGCGGTTTTTGAATCCGGAGCGCGTCTCCATGCCGGATTTTGATATTGATTTCTGTCAGGACCGGCGCGAGGAAGTGATCAGCTTCGTGCAGCAGAAATATGGCCGTGACAAGGTGGCCCAGATCATCACCTTTGGATCCTTGCAGGCGCGCGCCGCTATCCGCGATGTCGGGCGGGTGCTGGATATGCCCTATGGCCAGGTGGATCGGATTGCCAAAATGATCCCGCAAAACCCTGCCAATCCGGTCTCTATCAGCCAGGCGCTGGAGAGCGAGCCGGAGCTGAAAAGCCTGTATCAAGGAGATGAGCAGGTGGGCCAGCTGGTGGATACAGCGCTGCGGCTGGAAGGGCTTTACCGGCATACCTCTACCCATGCGGCCGGGCTGGTGATAGGGGACAGGCCGCTGCCGGATCTGGTGCCTATCTATCGCGATCCGCGCTCGGATATGCCGGTGACGCAATTCAATATGAAGCATGTTGAACAGGTGGGGCTGGTCAAGTTTGACTTTCTGGGGCTGAAAACGCTCACCGTTATCCAGCGGACAGTTGATTTGCTCGCCGAACAGGGCCAGCAGCTGGATATAGCCCGCATTCCGCTGGATGATGCCAAGACCTATGAAATGCTGGCTGGCGGCGATACGGTCGGGGTGTTCCAGCTGGAATCAAGCGGGATGCGTGAGGTTTTGCGCGGCCTGAAGCCCGACCGTTTTGAGGATATTATCGCCGTCGTGGCCCTCTACCGCCCGGGGCCGATGGATAACATCCCGACCTATATCGCCCGCAAGCATGGCCGCGAGGCGGTCTCCTATATGCATCCCGGGCTGGAGCCTATTTTGGCGGAAACCTACGGGATTATGATCTATCAGGAGCAGGTGCAGCAGGCGGCCCGCAATCTGGCAGGCTATACGCTGGGCGGGGCTGATATTTTGCGGCGGGCGATGGGCAAGAAGATCAAGGCGGAGATGGATGCCCAGCGCGCGACCTTTGTTGAAGGGGCGGCGGGTAATCAGATTGATGGCCAGCTGGCCTCTGATATTTTTGACCAGATCGCCGCCTTTGCCGGCTATGGTTTCAATAAATCGCACGCGGCGGCCTATGCGCTGGTCAGCTATCAGACCGCTTGGCTGAAAGCCAATCATCCGGTGGAATTCATGGCTGCCTCGATGAGTCTGGATGCCGGAAATACTGACAAGCTGGCGCAATTTGTGCAGGATTGCAAAGCCCATTCCATCGCGGTTTTGCCGCCATCAATCAATCATTCCGGCCCGTCTTTCGGGGTGGAGCAAACGCACGCGCAAGAAGGCCAGCCCGCCTCAGCGGTGCGTTATGCGCTGGGGGCGATACGCAATGTCGGGGCTGAGGCCATGCGGAGCCTGTGCACGGCCAGACAGGAGGGGCAGCCCTTTCAGGATTTGGATGATTTTGCCAGCCGCCTGCCCAAGGAGGTGGCCAATAAAAGACAGATGGAAAACCTGATCAAGGCAGGCGCGCTGGATTGCCTGGATGGCAACAGGCGCAAATTGCATGACCAGCTGGATCGGATTTTAGGCCATGCGGATATGCTGCGCCGGGAAGCGGCCTCTGATCAGACCAGCCTGTTCGGCGAGGCAGGTGATTCATCGGTGAACAAGCTGACGCTGGATGATCTGCCTGATTGGGGCCGGCTGGACAGGTTGGGCCAGGAGCGCGATGCGCTTGGCCTGCATTTATCCGCGCATCCGATGGATGATTATATCTTACAGCTCGAACGGCTGGGGGTGGTGCCCTCTGCCGGGCTGGCTGAAGCCTTGGCGGGCGCGAGCAAAAGCGGGTGAAACTGGCCGGGCAGGTTTCCCAAATAGCAGAGCGCGTCTCGCAGCGTGGCAACCGCTATGCCTTTGTGCAATTCACCGACCGAACCGGCAGTTTTGAAGTGACCTTTTTTGCCGAACCGCTGCTGCAATACAAGCCCTTGCTGGAAAGTGAGGCTATTTTGCTGGTCAGCGCGGATGCAAGGCTGGAAAATGACATGGTGCGCTTGCAGGCGGTGCGGGTAGAGGCACTGGATACAGCCGTTGCCAGCTATCATGGCGGGCTGGGGCTCTGGCTGGACAGCCCGGCCTGTCTGGCGGATTTGAAAAAGGCGCTGACCGAGGATGGGGGCGGCAAGGCAGATTTGAAACTGTTTGTGCGTGACAAGGGCCGGGATATTGAGATTTCCATGCCCAGCCGTTTCCGCCTGTCCGGGGAGCTGCGCCAGCAGCTGCATAAAATGCCGGGCATTCTGATGATCCGAGATTTGTAGCAGCCTGCCGGGCGGCAATTTTCTGGCGGTTTTGCCGGGAACGGGCTTGCATTTACCCAGCCTATCGGCTAAAAGCGGGCGCATATCACACATGGAAAAGGCGGTCTCGGCAAATTCCGTTATCCGCCATCCGGTGAATATCAGTTTGGATATTTCGCAATTTTCCATGGAGGCTTAACCGGAGAACAGGAGTTTTAAAATGGCTCTCCCCGCATTTTCTATGCGCCAGCTGATGGAAGCAGGCGTTCATTTCGGTCACCACACACGGCGCTGGGACCCGCGCATGGAACCGTTTATTTTCGGTCAGCGCAATAATGTGCATATTCTGGATCTGCAACAGACCGTGCCGATGCTGCATCAGGCCTTGCAGGCCCTGCGCGACACAACCGCCAGAGGCGGGCGTATCCTGTTTGTCGGAACCAAGCGGTCCGCAGCTGAGAAGATTGCCGAGACCGCGACAGCCTGTGGCCAGTATTTTGTCAATCATCGCTGGCTGGGCGGTATGCTGACCAACTGGGCCACTGTTACGCAATCGATCAAGCGTCTGCGCGAGCTGGAAGCAACGCTGGGCGATGATGCGCTGATCAATGACATGACCAAAAAAGAGGTGCTGCAGCTGAGCCGTGAGCGGGACAAGCTGGAGATGACCCTTGGCGGTATCAAGGAGATGGGCGGCCTGCCTGATATGCTGATCATCCTTGACACCAACAAAGAGGATATCGCGGTCAAGGAAGCCAACAAGCTGGGCATTCCGGTGGTGGCCATTGTGGACAGTAATGCCAGCCCGATTGGTGTTGATTACATTATCCCGGGCAATGATGATGCGATGCGGGCGATCACCCTTTATTGCGAGCTGGTTCAGGGCGCTATTCTGGACGGGTTGCAGGCTGAGATGATGGCCGCTGGCGGCGATGCGGGCGCGGCTGAGGAAGCCCCGGCGGAACCGGTTTTGGCTGAGGAAGCTCCGGCAGAAGAGGCCGCCGCTGAGGAAGCCGCGGCAGAAGAGGCCGCACCAGTCGAGGAGGCTGCACCGGCTGAGGAAGCCGCGGCAGAAGAGGTTGCAGCTGAGGAAGCCCCGGCTAAAAAGGCTCCGGCGAAGAAAGCTGCCAAAAAGGCCCCGGCTGCCAAGAAGGCCGCCGCCAAGAAAGCAGCAAAGAAAGCAGCCGCCAAGAAATAACCGGCGGCCAGGAAAAAAACAGCAAGGATCAAAAAAAATGAGCGTAACAGCAGCAGCGGTGAAAGAATTGCGGGAAAAATCCGGCGCCGGCATGATGGATTGCAAAAAAGCGCTGGCAGAAACCAACGGCGACATGGAAGCAGCCATTGACTGGCTGCGCACCAAGGGTCTGGCAGCAGCCGCCAAGAAATCAGGCCGGGTGGCTGCTGAAGGGCTGGTCGCGGTCAGTGTTGATGGGCCAAGCGGGGCGATGATTGAGCTGAATTCAGAGACCGATTTTGTTTCTCGCAATGAGGAATTTCAAGGCTTCGCCAGCCAGCTGGCCAGCCTGGCTCTTGGCGCGGCTGATCTGGACGGGCTGAAGGCAGCTGATTATCCCGATACGGGCCGCAATGTGGCGGATGAGCTGACCCAGAAAATCGCCCATATTGGCGAGAATATGACGCTGCGCCGGATGGAAGGCCTGTCTGTCGGTTCCGGCAAGGTGGTCTCTTATGTGCATAATGCGGTGGCGGACGGGCTGGGCCGGATTGGCGTGCTTGTGGCGCTGGAATCAGAGGCGGATGCGGCTGTTCTGGACGGGCTGGGCAAGCAGCTGGCGATGCATATCGCGGCGACCTCACCGGCCTCTGTTGCGGTTGAGGATTTGGACCCGGCGCTGGTTGCCAAAGAACGCGATGTGCTGATTGAGCAGGCCAAGGAATCAGGCAAGCCGCAGGAAATTGCCGAAAAAATGGTCGAGGGGCGCTTGCGGAAATTCTATTCCGAAGTGGTGCTGCTGGAGCAGGTTTTTGTCATTGACGGCGAATCAAAGGTCTGTGATGTCATCGCCCGCACAGCCAAGGAAGCGGGCAGCGCGATCAGCCTGGCTGGTTTCCGCCATTTCGTGCTGGGGGCCGGTATCGAAAAAGAAGAAAGCGATTTTGCTGCTGAGGTTGCGGCCCAGCTCGGCCAATAGCTCCAGACAAATAGATCTGGGTCAAAAAAATACTATCAGGTCGGGCCATGATGCCCGGCTATGATTCCCGGCTATGATTCCCGGCCTTGTCTTGCGCTTGTCGCTTCGGGCAGATATAACCTATCAGACGAGGGAGATCGGCACAGATGAGCGCATTCCACTACAAGCGGGTTTTGCTGAAAATTTCCGGCGAGGCGCTGATGGGCCGGGAGCCCTATGGCATTGACCCGGATATGGTCGCGCGGGTTGCCAGTGAAATCAAATCTGTTGTTGAGCAAGGATATTGAGGTCTGTCTGGTTATTGGCGGCGGCAATATCTTTCGCGGCGTGTCCGGGGCTGCTGCCGGCATGGAACGGGCCACCGGCGATTATATGGGGATGCTGGCCACGGTAATGAATGCGCTGGCCATGCAAAATGCGTTGGAACAGATGGAGGTGCCGGTGCGCGTGCAATCGGCCCTGCCGATCAGCGCGGTGTGTGAGCCCTATATCCGCCGCCGGGCGATGCGCCATATGGAAAAGGGGCGGGTGGTGATTTTTGCTGCCGGCACCGGCAATCCCTTCTTTACCACGGATACAGCCGCTGCCTTGCGGGCGTCCGAAATGGGCTGTGATGCCCTGTTGAAGGCAACCAAGGTGGATGGCGTCTATTCAGCTGATCCGATGCAGGACAAGACCGCCAAGCGCTATGACCGGCTGAGCTTTCAGCAAGTGCTGGCCGAGGATTTGCGGGTAATGGATACCTCTGCGATATCGCTGGCGCGGGACAATGATATTCCGATACTGATCTTTTCCATTCTCAATGAGGGTGGCTTTGAACAGGTGTTACAGCATAAAGGGGCCTATACGATTGTCGCCCAAACAGGCTGACACAAGGGCCAGTAATAGGGAGAAAAACAGATGTCTGACCTGGAAATGAGTTCTGTGGAACGCCGCATGGAGGCGACGCTGGGTAATTTCAGCAATGAAATGTCTGGCTTGCGGGCCGGTCGGGCCTCTCCTTCAATGCTGGAGCCGGTTGTGGTCGAAGCCTATGGCAGCAAGATGCCGCTGAGCCAGCTGGCCAATATTTCTGTGCCGGAGCCGCGCCTGCTGACGGTGACTGTCTGGGATGCCAGCCAGGCTGAGGCGGTGGAAAAGGCTATCCGGGATTCTGATTTGGGGTTGAATCCGCAGGCTGAAGGCACGGTTATTCGGGTGCCGGTCCCGGATCTCTCTGAAGAACGCCGCCGCGATATGGTCAAGGTGGCCGGTAAATATGCCGAAGCCGCCCGCGTAGCTGTTCGCAATATCCGCCGCGATGCTATCGAACAGGTGCGCAAGGAAGAAAAGGCTGGCTCTGTCTCTGAGGATGAGCGGCACGGTCTGGAAGCAGATGTTCAGAAGGTGACGGATAAATTTGTTGCCCAGATTGATGATTTGCTGGCGAAAAAGGAAGCCGATATTACCAGCGTTTGACCTGATAGGGCGGGCCGCGCAGGCGGGGCTGAGGTGACAGGAGAAAAGGCCGTTGCAACATCTGGCAATTATCATGGACGGCAACCGGCGTTGGGCGCGGGCTCATCAGCGCGAGACCCTGTTCGGCCATCATAGCGGGGCAGAAAACCTGATCCCGATTGCCCGCGCCGTCGCAGCTGCCGATATTCAATGGCTGACCGTCTTTGCCTTTTCCGCAGAAAACTGGAAACGCAGTGAGGCTGAGGTAACCGGCCTGCTGGCCTTGATGCGGCGTTTTTTGATGCGCGAGACAGAAAAGCTGGTGGCTGAGAATGTCATCGTCAAGATTATCGGCGACCGGTCTGTCTTTGATGCAGAAATGCAAGCCCTGTTTGACTCCGTTGAACAGCAGACCCGCCATAATAATGGGCTGCATCTGGGGCTGGCTATCAATTATGGCGGCAAGCAGGATATTTTGCAGTCGGCTCGTCTCTACCGGCCGGTTGGCCCGATCACCCAGGCTGAACAGGAAGCCTTGTTCAAAAAGGGCCTTCATACGGCGGATTTGCCGCCGGTGGATATGATTATCCGCACGGGAGGAGAGCGGCGCCTGTCCAATTTCCTGCTCTGGGATATGGCCTATGCCGAGATTTATTTTGCCGATAAATACTGGCCTGATTTCAGTGTTGAGGATTTGCAGCTGGCTTTGGAGGATTACCGGTCACGCCAGCGCCGCTATGGCGGGGATGCAGCAGATGAGGACGGGCCAGCCCAGCGCGTCGTCAAGGGCTGATATGGGGGTGAGCGCGTCTGATCTTGGCCCCAGACTGCTTGGCCTTTGCTTGCTTTTGCCTCTTGTCGTGATGGTTTTGGCCGGTGGCGGCTGGTTGCTGGCCGCCTGCCTGTTTGTCGCTTTCATGATGATTGCCGAATTTGCCCTGCTGATCCTGTCCGAGCGCAGCCAGCAAGCGCTTCTGATAGTCAGCCTGTCTGCCCTGGTGCTGGGCAGTTATCTGGCCATGCCGGTCTGGTTTGTGTGGCTGCTATCCTTGTTGGCCGGGGGGCTTGTCTGGCGGCTTTCGAACCGCCTCAGCGCGCTGTTTTGCCTGCTTGTCATCGCCTGTCTTTCTATGTTGTTTGCCCTGGTGCAGGGGCCGGAGGGACGCGCCCTGCTGATCCTGCTGGCTCTGGTGATAGCGGCTGTGGATAGCGGGGCCTGGCTGACCGGGCGGCTTTTGGGCGGCCCCAAGCTGGCCCTGAAAATCAGCCCCGGCAAGACCTGGTCGGGGCTGCAGGCGGCACGCTGGCGGGCTGTGTTGCCGGGTATTTTGCTGCCAGCTGGCTGCAAGCCGGGCCCTTATTCAGCCTGCCCTTCATTTTCCTTTTGGCGCTGCTGGCCCAGATAGGCGATTTGCTGGAATCGGCGCTGAAACGGGCCTGCCAGAAAAAGGATAGCAGCCGGATGCTGCCCGGACATGGCGGATTTCTGGACAGGTTTGACGGTTGTTTGCTGGTGGTGGCGGCAGCGGTGCTGTTTTCCGGCTGGCAGGGGGTGGCCGGGTGAAACAGATTACTGTGCTGGGATCAACCGGGTCGATTGGGTGCAGTGTGCTGGAGCTGGTGCGCGGGGCCGGGGATGAATTTTCCGTTGCCTGTCTGACCGCCAATCAGCAGATAGACAAGCTGGCTGAGCAGGCTCGGGAATTTCGTCCGCAGCAGGTGGTGATAGCCGACCCAGCGCTCTATTTGCCGCTAAAGGAAAGGCTGGCTGATACCGGTATTGAGGTGGCAGCCGGGCCGCAAGCCCTCATTGAGGCAGCGGCGGCAGAGGCGGATCTGGTGATTGCCGGAATTGTCGGATTTGCCGGTCTGGCCCCGGTGATGGCAGCGGTGGAGGCGGGCCGGAAAATCGCTCTGGCCAATAAAGAAGCGCTGGTGGTGGCAGGCCATATTGTGATGCCTGCCCTGACCCGGACCGGCGCAGAAATCCTGCCAGTAGATTCTGAACATAACGCTATTTTTCAGTGTCTTGCGGGCAATAGCTCTACTGATATTGAAGAAATATTACTAACCGCTTCCGGTGGCCCGTTCCGTGATTTCAGCCCCGATCAGCTGGCACAGGTAACCATTGATCAGGCGCTTGCACATCCGAATTGGGAGATGGGACGCAAGATAACGATAGATAGCGCGACACTGATGAATAAGGGGCTGGAGCTGATTGAGGCGGCCTGGCTGTTTGACCAGCCAGGCGCGCGGCTTTCAGCCGTTATCCATCCGCAATCGGTGGTGCATGGTCTGGTGCGGTTTTGTGATGGCTCGCTGCTGGCGCAGCTGGGACCGGCCGATATGAAGGTGCCGCTCGCCCATGCTTTGGGCTGGCCAGACCGCCATCGCTGGCCTGCTGAGAGGCTGGATCTGGCGGCCCTTGGCCAGCTGGATTTCCGGCCCATTGACCGCCAGGCTTTTCCCTGTTTTGATCTGGCTTGCCAGGTGATCGGTGGGCCACCGTCGCAAGCGGTTATGTTGAACGCAGCCAATGAGGAAGCGGTCGCAGCCTTTCTGGACGGGCGGCTGGCTTTTGTTGATATTGCCGCAATTATCGGGGCAGTGATGGATCAGGTGGAGTCACAGGATTGTGCAGAGTTGGCGGCGATTATAGAGATGGACAGCCAAAGCCGCAGGCTGGCCGCAAATCTGATAGAGGAAAAGGGAAACTGACCAGTGCCGGGTGCTGATTTTCTGCAAAATCTGATAGCTTTTCTCATTGTGTTGACGCCAGTGGTGTTTTTTCATGAGCTTGGCCATTACTGGGCGGCCCGCCGCGCCGGTGTGGTGGTTGAGGTGTTTTCCGTGGGCTTTGGCCGTGAGCTGTTTGGCTTTGCCGACCGGCATGGCACGCGCTGGCGGCTGGCCGCTATTCCCTTGGGCGGGTTTGTGCGGATGCGCGGCGATGAGGGCCCGGCCAGCCTGGCAACAGAACAGGCTGCCGGGCAGAGCGGCAGTTTTGCTGGTGCGGGCGTGTTTGCGCGGATGTTTATTGTCGCGGCCGGGCCGCTGGCTAATTTCCTGCTCGGTATTTTGCTGATTGCCTCGGTCTATATGGCGGTCGGCAAGATGATCACGCCGCCTGTGGTGGGCGAGGTGGTGAGCGGGTCTCCCGCTGCTGAGGCCGGAATTCAGCCCGGAGACCGGATCGTGGAAATAAATGGCGCGGCGGTCGATGATTTCGGCGATTTGCGCGGCCGCATATTTGAATCCCCCGGCCGGCCGGTGCTGCTGCTGGTTGAACGCCAGACCCGGGCGCTGGAAATAGAAGTGACCCCGGCCAGTATTTTTATTGAGGAGCTGGATCTCTATGCCGGCCAGCTGGGGGTGCGCTCGCTGCCCGGAGAGGTGGTTCGGCTTGGCCCGTCCGGTGCGCTGCTGGCAGCCAGCCAGGATTCTGTTGAGCTGACGAAGGTGATGCTGTCCGGGCTGGGCCGGATGGTGACCGGCCGGGCCCAGCAGGCGGAGATAGGCGGGCCTGTGCGGATAGCTGAATTTTCCGGCGATGCGGCCCGTCAGGGGCTGGCCAGCCTGGTGATTTTTGCGGCCTTGATTTCCATCAATCTGGGGCTGATAAACCTGTTGCCGGTGCCGGTTCTGGATGGCGGGCATCTGGTGTTTTTTGTGATTGAGGCCGTGCTGGGCAGGCCGCTTCCGCTGCACTGGCAGGCAGTCTTGATGCGCGGCGGCATGGCGCTTTTGCTGTCCTTGATGGTGGTGGTTACGTTTCTTGATATATCCCGGCTGCTTCCCTTCTGAGGAAAAGATACCAGTTCCTTTTGCCAAGCAGGGCGCGCCTGTCTATAGTGCTTGATAGCATCCTTCTTTAATAGAGGCCTTTTAAGATGTGCAGATTTCGGCTGACCTTGTTCTTCTGGCTTTTTGGAACCGTTTTGCTGGGCGGCCCGTTCCTTTCCGGCCCTCTCTTTTCCGGTTCCCTGTCGCCCTCTTTTGGCCAGGCACAGGCCCAGCAGGCCGGAAATCTGGTTGAGCAGATTGAGATTACCGGTAACAGCCGGGTATCGGTGAATACGATACTGGCCTATATGCCGGTAAAGCTGGGCCAGCAGATGTCAGCCGAATTGCTGGATGCCTCTATTGACCGTCTGTTTGCCACCCGCCTGTTCAGCGATGTCCAGATAGAGCAGCAGGACGGCCGGCTGATCATCCAGGTGGTTGAAAACCCGATTGTGAACCGGGTCAATATTGAAGGCAATGATGTGCTGAGTGATGAGCGCCTGCAAGCTGAGCTCGATATTCAGCCGCGCCGCATCTATACCCGCCAGCTGGCTCTGGAAGGGGCGGAAAGGCTGTTGCAAATCTATCGCCTGTCCGGCCGCTATGGGGCGACGGTAGAACCCAAGATCATCCGGCTGGAAAATAACCGGGTGGATCTGGTTTTTGAAGTGGATGAGGGGCCGCTGATTAAAATCAGCTCGATCAAGTTCTTCGGCAATAAGGCTTTTTCTGATCGGGCGCTGCGACAGGTGATTTCCAGCAGAGTTCAGCGCTGGTGGGCGTTTTTGTCAGCAACTGACAAATATGATGAGGGCCGGCTTGATTATGATGTGCGCCTATTGCGGCAATTCTATCTCTCGCGCGGCTATGCCGATATTGTGGTGGACCGGGTGCAAGGCGGGCTGTTGCCTGACAGGTCCGGCTTTGCCGTGGTCTTTCAAATCACCGAAGGCCCGCTCTATAAGCTGGGGCAGATCACGATCAATTCAGCGATTGAAGGGGTGGATACTGAGGCGTTGCGCGCCCTGATCCCGATGCAGGCCGGTGACAGGTATGATGTGCGCAGGCTGGAACAGGGGCTGCTCAGCATGACCAATGAGCTGGGCAATTTCGGCTATGCCTTTGTCAATCTGACGCCTGAGATCACCACGGATCCGGCCGCTGGCCAGCTGGATATTGCCATTGGCATCGGCAAGGCCCAGCGCAATTATGTTGAGCGGATCAATATCATTGACAATTCGCGCACGCTGGACCGGGTGATCCGGCGCGAGATGGAGCTGGTAGAGGGTGATGCCTTTAACAGCCTGAAGCTGGAAAAATCCCTGCGCAAGCTGCGTAATCTGGGCTATTTCAGCTCAGTTACCAACCGCAATTTACAAGGCAGCGCGCCCGAGCAGACCATTATTGAGGTGGCGGTGGAAGAGCAATCCACCGGTGAGCTGTCCGTCGGGATCGGCTATTCCAGCATTGACAAGACCTCTTTTAGCTTTGGCATCAATGAGCGCAATTTCCTTGGCACCGGGCGGCGGCTGAACCTCTCTACGGCCTTGTCTGACAACCGGTCTGACTTGCGCATTGGCCTGACCGAGCCGTATTTTCTGGGCCGCAATTTGTCTGCCGGGGCAGAAATCTTCAAGGAGGAAACAAAAGAAACCACCGTCACCGTTGAGAGTTACGGAGCCAATTTCAGCCTTGGTTTCTCTGCCGCCAATGATATTTATCACCGCATCATCTATTCGCTGGAAGAGAAGAACTCAAGCGAATCTTCGTCCAATGCGACCTCTGAGACCGGGGAAAATGGTCAGACCTTGCTGGCGTCTGCGTTGACCTACCGTCTGGGGATAGACAAAAGGGATAACCGGTTTGATCCGACCAGCGGCTATTTTGCCGAAATCCGCGAGACTTTTTCCGGACTGGGCGGGGATGTGACCTATCTGAAAACGGAGCTGCGCGGGGCTTGGTACAAGCCGTTTTATTTCAATCAGCTGATTGTCGGCGCGCGCGGCCGCATAGGCTTTGTCGATGGTCTGGGGGAGAAGGTCACCCAATCCTCACGCTTTTATCTGGGCGGGCGCAATGTGCGCGGCTTTGATGGCGGGGGTATTGGCCCGATTGATACCGGCACCAAGACAGCTGTCGGCGGTAACCAGATTTACAATGGCTCGCTAGAGATTGTCTCGACCCTGGGCCTGAACAAGGATACCGGCCTGCGCTGGACAGCCTATACCGATTTTGGTTCTGTCTGGGGGGTGGATTACCCGGGCGGGGTAACCGGGCCGGAAGACGACAAGCTGCGCCAATCTGTTGGTGTCGGCCTGCTCTGGGATACGGCTATCGGGCCGCTATCCTTCTATTGGGCTGATGCGGTTTCCAAGACCTCTTTTGACAAGACCAAACGCTTTCAATTCTCGCTGGGCGCACGCCTGTAACGACGCCAAGGATGGGGACCATGCAGCATTTTACAAAAAACTGGCTAAGCCGCCTGTTTTCCGGCCCGCTTTTGGTGCTGCTGCTGGCGCTGGCTGCAGGTTTCCCGGCAGCGGCTCAGGATAGCGGGGCTGGCCGGGCGGACCCGCATACTATCCAGCGTGTGGGCGTGCTGGATTTGGATTTTGTGCTGCGCAATGCCCAGGTCACCGGCAAAATTCGGGAATTGCTGAATGGCAAGCGCGAGGAATTCAATCAGGAATTTGCCGTCATTGAACAGGAATTGCGGAACCGGGAAAAAGAATTGCAGGAAAAACGGAGCCTGCTGAGCAATCAGGCCTATAATGAGGCATTGCGGAAGTTTCAGGATCGGGTTGCCAGCGTTCAACAGGATGTGCAAGCCAAGCGCCAGTCACTTGACCGCGCCTTTCAGGATGCCCAGGACAAGCTGCGCGCCAGGGCGATTGAAATCATCACTGGCCTCGCCTCGGAAAGGCGGCTTGATCTGGTTCTGAACCGGGATACAGGCCCCCAACAAAACCGCAATGTTGTGCTGATTTTCAGACAAGAGCTGAATATTACCGAGGAAGTTCTCAAAAGGTTGGACGCGCAAACACAAAATGCCCGCCTGGTTATTAATGAAGAAAAATAATGGCTCAGCTGCATCCCCATTTCACGGCCCTTGCATCGCCGGCCAGCCTGTCTGATCTGGCCAAGGCCAGTCAGGCGGATCTGCTGGCCGGGGCACCGGATATGCAGATTAACGCCGTCGCCCCGCTGGCTGGGGCCGGTCCGGGCCTGCTGGTCTGGTTGCGGGATGCGGACCGGCTGGCTGAGCTGGAAGGGCGCAGCGGCTATGTGCTGATAACAACGCAAATTCTGGCCGATCAGCTGGTCAGAGAAGGGGCCGGGGCAGGAGCAGGAGGGCTCTTGGTCTGTGACAATCCACGTGCCGGCTTTGCCCGCGCCGCCGCCCGGCTTTACCCTGAGCCAGCCCCGCAAGCCGGCATAGCAGCGGGCGCGCTGATTGACCCCTCAGCCGACATCGCAGACAGCGCGGAAATCGGCCCGAATTGTGTCATTGGCCCGGCGGTGCAGCTGGGCCCGCACAGTATTCTGGGCGCTGGCGTGCAGCTGGCCGCCGGCACGATTATCGGGGCAGAGTGCCATATTGGGGCGGGGTGTCTGCTGCAGGCCAGCCAGCTGGGAGATCGCTGTGTGCTGAAGCCGGGCAGCATCATTGGCGGGGCCGGTTTTGGCTTTGAGCCGACCGCAGAGGGCCCGCTGGCTATTCCGCATCTGGGCGGGGTGGAAATCGGGCCGGATTGCCATATCGGCTCTGGCTGCACAATCGACCGTGGCGGCATGGGGGCAACCCGTATCGGGGCGGGGGTGAAAATCGACAATCAGGTGCATATCGCCCACAATGTTCAGATTGGCGATCATACGATCATTGCAGGCCAGACAGGTATTGCCGGGTCGGCTGTGGTCGGGGCGCGCTGCCTGATCGGGGCCCAGGCCGGTATTGCAGATCATGTCCGTATCGCAGATGATACGGTATTGCTGGCCCGGGCCGGGGTTACCAAATCGCTGGCAGAGGCTGGCGTTTATGGCGGTTTTCCGGCGCAGAAGGCAAAAGATTACTGGAAAGAGTTGGCCAGCCTGCGCCGTTTGCGGCTGGCGGGCAGAAAAGAGGCAAGCAAATGAACGCACCTGCAGATATTATGGAATATGAGGATATTGAAAAAGCGATCCCGCATCGCCCGCCTTTCTTGCTGATCGACCGGGTGATCAATATCCAGCCTGGCGAATCCGCAACCGGTATCAAGGCGGTCAGCGGGGGTGAGCCTTATTTTGTCGGCCATTTTCCCGGCAAGCCGGTGCTGCCCGGGGTGCTGATTACCGAAGCGCTGGCCCAGACAGCTTCCTGTCTGGTGGCGCGCAGTATGCCAAATGCGCTGGATGGCAATCTGGTATTCTTGACCAATGTGGACAGTGCCAAATTCAGAAAGCCGGTCACCCCCGGCCATATTCTGGAGCTGCATGTCAAAAAAACAGCTGGCCGGTCAAAAATCTGGAAATTTGAGGGGCAGGCCATGATCGGTGACCAGCTGATGGCAGAGGCACAATTCGCCGCCATGATCGTGCCGCGGCCTGAGTGAGGGCGGTCTTGAGATGAGCAGCACTATCCATCCTTCTGCGATTATTGACGGGTCGGCGCAGCTGGGCGCTGATGTTTCCATTGGCCCTTATTGTGTCATTGGCCCGAATGTGGAGCTGGGCGACCGCTGCCGCCTGCACAGCCATGTCGTTCTGGACGGCCATACCAGCATTGGCCCGGATTGTGAGATATTTTCCTTTGCCGCGCTGGGCCATCCCGCCCAGCATATCCATCACAAGCAAGGGCCTGCCCGGCTGACAATCGGGGCGCGTAATATTATCCGCGAGCATGTGACCATGCATACCGGCACTGAATTTGAAAATCTGGAAACCCGCATCGGGGATGACGGGCTGTTTCTGGCAGGCAGCCATGTGGCCCATGATTGCATGGTCGGCAACCATGTTATTCTGGCCAATGGGGTTGGTATCGCCGGTCATGTGGAGCTGGGCGATTATGTCTATATGGGCGGCTATTCGGCGGTGCATCAATTTGTGAGGATTGGCAAGCACGCGGTGGTTGGCGGCGTCACAGCCGTGGTAGAGGATGTGATCCCCTATGGCTCAGTGACAGCTGAACGGGGCCAGCTGCATGGTCTGAATATTGTCGGGCTGAAACGGCGCGGCTTTGCCAGAGAGGATATTGCCGCCCTGCGCAAGCTCTATAAATTCCTGTTTGAGGGCGAGGGGCAGTTTTCTGACCGGCTGCAGGCCGCTCAGGAACAAGGGCTGTCCGGTGCGCCAGCCGATATTCTGGAGTTTCTGGAGGCAGAAGCCCGCCGCCCGCTCTGTCTGCCAAAGATGACTGGCCGGGGAAAAGGCTGATGGCGGGCCGGCTCGGCATTATCGCAGGGCAGGGTTCTTATCCGCTGGCATTGGCACAGCAGGCAAGGGCGCAGGGTGAAGCCCCCTTTATCCTGACCATTGACGGCCAGGCAGATGCGGATTTCAGCCAGTTTGAAACGGCCAGCAGCCCGCTGGGCCAGACAGCGCGAATTGTAAAGCTCTTGCAGCAAGCCGGATGCAAGGAGTTGCTTCTGGCTGGCAAGATTACCCGCCCCTCTATGGCGGATTTGCAGCCCGATGCCGGGGCGCTGGCGCTTTTGGGAAAAATGGCTCTCAAGGGCGATGATACGGCCTTGCGGGTTCTGACCAGCTGGCTGGAGGGGCAGGGTTTTTCCATGCGCGAGGCTGATAGTGTGTTGCCGCGCCAGAGCTGGCCAGCCGGATTTGTTGGCGGCCCGCCTGCCAATGCGGGCCAGCTGGCCGATATGCGTCTGGCCATGCGGGCTTTGCATCAGCTGGACGGGCTGGATGTCGGACAGGCAGCCATTGCCGGTCAGGGGCGTATTCTGGCGATAGAGGCGGCTGAGGGCACAGATGCGATGATCGCCCGTGCCGCGCCCTATTGCACGGATGGGGCGGTGCTGGTCAAGATGGCAAAACCATCCCAGGATATAAGGCTGGATCCGCCGGTTATCGGGCTGGCCACCATAGAGGGGTTGGCGGCGGCGGGAATCAGCTTGCTGGCGGTTGAGGCGGACAGATGCCGTGCTGCGGGCGAGCGCGCTGAAATAGAGGCCGCTGCCGCAGCCCGGAATATCAGTTTGATGAGTATCAGCTGGTCCTTTCTGGATGAGGCATAATGAGCCGGACGCGCTATATTATCGCAGGCGAGAGCAGCGGCGATGCGCTGGCCGCCAGCCTGATGCGCGCAACGGACCGGCTGGCTGGCCCGGCAGACTGGCAAGGGATGGGCGGGCCGCAAATGCAGGCCGCCGGGCTGCTCTCCGGCCATGATTACACGCAATTATCCCTGATCGGATTCGGCGAGGCTCTGGCCGCTCTGCCGCGCTTGTTGCGTCTGGCCAATCATTTGGCAGAGGAGGTGATGGCCCTCAAGCCTGCTGCTGTTTTCACCGTAGATTCCAAAGCATTTTCAATGCGTTTTGCCAAAATATTAAGAAAAAAGATGACCAAGGTCGGCTGGTCTTGCCCAATCATTCACATGGTGGCCCCGACTGTCTGGGCCTGGGGGAGCTGGCGCAAGCGCGGTTTTGAACAGGCCTTTGACGGCTTGCTCTGCCTGTTCCCGTTTGAGCCGGAGCTGTTTAACAGCGCGGCGGTGCGGGCGCGTTTTGTCGGCCATCCGGCAGCCTTTGCCCCGCCGGTGGATCGCAGCCAGGCATCGAATAAGCTGATCGCCCTGTTTCCCGGATCACGCGGGGCGGAGCTTGATTATATTCTGGAGGATATGCTGGGCGCGGCTGAACGGCTCTGGCAGGCGGATCAGGAACGCCGCTTTCATTCTGCCTGCCGTGCCGCATCTGGCGAACAGGCTGGCCGCCCGTCTGGCCCGTGAGGAAGGGCTGCCCGTGCAGCTGGCAACCGGCCCACACGCGGCCCGCCAGGCTTTTGCTGAGGCAGGCTCTGGTTTGCTGGCCTCCGGAACGGCCAGTTTGCAGGCGGCGCTGGCCGGGATGCCGGTTATCACCTGCTATAAGGTAGGGGCGCTGAATTACCGGCTGATGCGCTGGCTGTTCCGGCTGGCGGATCCGATTTTGCCGAATATTCTGCTGGGCCGGGTGGTTTATCCGTTTTTTGGCCAGTCTGAGCAGACCAGCCGCACTCTGGCCGCCGCGCTGGAAGCGGTGCTGGCCGATCCGCAGGGCCAGGCAGAGGCGGTCCGCCAGGCGGCTGCTGAATTGCGGGCCATGCTGACCGGTGGTCATGCAGATTTTGAAAGCTCCCTGCAGGCCGGTCTGGCTGAGATCAAGGCAGATTTATAAAAAGTAGGGCAGGTTTTTCGTTTGGGTCTCAGCGCTTGTCCAGAGGCACGAAATCGCGCTGGGCCGGGCCGGTATAGAGCTGGCGCGGGCGGCCAATGCGCTGGGTCGGGTCTTCAATCATCTCTTTCCATTGGGAAATCCAGCCAACCGTGCGGGCAACGGCAAACAGCACCGTGAACATGGATGTCGGGAAACCCATCGCCTTCAGGATAATACCGGAATAGAAATCAACATTCGGATAGAGCTGCTTTTCCACAAAATAGCTGTCTTTCAGGGCGATTTCTTCCAGCTCCATCGCCAGTTCCAGCATCGGATCCGAGACGCCCAGCTTGTCCAGCACCTCATGGCAGGATTTGCGCAAGACCTGGGCGCGGGGGTCATAATTCTTATAGACCCGGTGCCCGAAACCAAACAGGCGGAAGGGATCATCCTTGTCGCGGGCCTTGTTGACATATTCCTGCACCCGGCTGCGATCTCCGATTTCAGCCAGCATATTCAAGACCGCCTCATTCGCCCCGCCATGTGCCGGGCCCCACAAAGAGGCAATACCAGCCGCGATACAGGCAAACGGATTCGCCCCGGACGATCCGGCCAGCCGCACGGTTGAGGTAGAGGCATTCTGCTCATGATCGGCGTGCAGGATGAAAATCTTGTCCATCGCATCGGCCACAACCGGATCAATCACATATTCTTCAGCCGGGACGGAAAAACACATATGCAGGAAATTTTCCGCATAATTGAGATCATTGCGCGGATAGTTGAAAGGCTGGCCCAGCGAATATTTATAGGCCATCGCAGCCAGTGTCGGCATTTTGGCGATCAGCCGGTGCGAGGCAATAATCCGCTGTTTGGGATCATTGATATCGGTTGAATCATGGTAAAAGGCAGACAAAGCGCCGGTCACGCCGCACAAAATAGCCATCGGATGGGCATCCCGGCGAAAGCCGCGCAGGAAAATGGATAATTGCTCATGCACCATGGTATGGCGCGTGATCGCATTGACAAAACCGGCCTTTTCCTCAGGTTTCGGCAGCTCTCCGTATAGCAGGATATAGGCCAGCTCCAGAAAATCGGACTGATCCGCCAGCTGCTCAATCGGATAGCCGCGATGCAGCAGCACCCCCTTATCCCCGTCAATATAGGTCAGGCCAGACAGGCAGGAGCCGGTTGCCCCATAGCCCGGATCAAAAGTGAATTTACCTGTATTGGCATAAAGAGTTCTGATATCCACCACATCCGGGCCCACTGTTCCGGACATTACAGGGAGGTCAACAGCCTTGCCGGTCTGATTGTCGGTCAGTGTAACACTGGCCTGATTTTTAGTGCTGGCTGTCATAATATCTTCTCCTGAAACGATTTTTGCTGACCCAAAAAGGCAGGTTTAATACAGGGCCGCATTATAGTCTGAATGGATGTCTAATTGCAAATCTGTTCTATGCGGCTCACGGTCTCTGCCTTGCCCAGCACAATCAGAATATCGGTGAGGGAGGGGGCGGATTTGCTGCCGGTCAGAACGGCGCGCAGCGGCAGGCCAATATCCTTCATTTTCAGATCCATTTCTGCCAGCCAGCCTTGCAGCCAGGCTTGCAGGGCCTCGGCATCCCCCCAATTCATCGGGCAATGCCTCTGCCAGCTTTTTCAGTCGCGCACAGGCGGCCTCATCCAGCAGCTGGGCGGCGCCCTCATCTGGCTGCGGGGCCCCGTCATGCAGCAACCAGCCAGAGGCGGCGGCCAGCTCTTCCAGCGTGTGGGCCCGCTCGGCCAGCTGGCTGATCAGCCCCACCAGCCGGTCTCTGGCCGCGGGGGCGCTGGCTTGCGCGCGCTCCAGCACCCAATCAGCCAGCTCTGCCGGGCTGTGCTGGCGCATCCAATGGGCATTGACCGCGCGCAGCTTGTCTGTATCAAAGCGGGCGGCGGACTTGCCCAGCTGGCTGCCATCAAACCAGCTGAGTGCCTCAGCCATGGAAAACAGCTCATCATCGCCATGTGACCAGCCCAGCCGGGCCAGATAATTCAACAGCGCCTCTGGCAAAAATCCCATATCGCGCCAGGCATCCACCCCCAGCGCGCCATGCCGCTTTGACAATTTTGTGCCATCTGCCCCGTGGATCAGCGGCATATGCCCGAAAACCGGCACGGGCCAGCCAAGGGCCAGATAAATCTGCTGCTGGCGAAAGGCGTTATTGAGATGATCATCGCCGCGCAGAATATGGGTAATGCCCATATCATGATCATCTGCCACCACCGCCAGCATATAGGTCGGGCTGCCATCAGAGCGCAGCAGAACCATATCATCGAGCTGGCTGTGCGCCATTTGAACCGGCCCTTGAACAAGATCGCTAATCTCTGCCTCGCCGCTGTCCGGCATTTTCAGCCGGATCACCGGGGCGGCCCCGTCTCGGCGCACCCTCATGCCCCCGATCCCGCCAGGGAGAGCGCAGCGGCTTGCCCTCGGCCCGGGCGGTCTCACGCAGGCCAGCCAATTCCTCAGCTGACAGATAACAGCGATAAGCCGCCCCGCTGGCCAGCAACGCCTCGGCTACTTCACGGTGCCGCTCAGCGCGCCCGGATTGATAAATCGGGGCTTCATCCCCGGTCAGCCCCAGCCATCCCAGACCGTCCAGAATTGCCTCAATCGCTGCCTCGGTAGAGCGTTCCTTGTCCGTATCCTCTATCCGCAGCAAGTAGCGGCCGCCATGATGGCGCGCAAAAAGCCAGTTGAACAGGGCCGTGCGCGCCCCGCCAATATGCAAAAAACCGGTCGGGGAAGGGGCAAATCGGGTGACAACGCTCATCTTTTCTTAACTCTTTGTTGCTATGCTGGCTTTTTCGCTTGGCGGGTCAAGCCTGTCTGGAGGGGTTATAGCATGGCAAGGGACAAATGGTCACTGCCAGAGATGGCAAAAGTTACCGCTCAAAGGCTGGTCTGGCTGGTAATTGCCTTGTGCGGCGGTATCCTGCTGGCTGATTTTGTGCCGCTGCTGCAGCATCCGGCCGGATAACCGGTATCTGCGCTGGCTTTTGATGATGCTGGCCAGCTTGTTTGGCCAGCCTGATGACCATGCCCTTTGTGGCTTGGCATTTTGGGATTTAACCTTCTGGTCGCTGATCGCCAATTTGCTGGCCATACCGCTGACCGGGCTGGTGATCATGCCGCTGGGAATTGGCGGGCTGCTTTTGATGCCGCTGGGGCTGGAGGGCCCGGTGCTGGATATGATGGGGCTCGCCATTAACGGGCTGGCCCGGTTTTCCCGGTTGATCAGCCTGGCTCCGCTGGCTGGTATCTGGATAAAGCCGCCGCCTGCCTTTGTGCTGTTTCTGGTCTTGCTGGCAGCCGCTTGCGGCTTTGCCTGTCTGGGGCGGGCGCGGCTGCTGGTGTTGGCCCCGCTGGGGCTGGCGGCCGGGATTTGGCTGCGTCATCCGGTGCCGGTAGGAGTGCTGCTTTCCCACCAAACCCAGCAGATTCTGGTTGTGCGCGAAGATAATGGCCGGTTCCGGCAGACCGGCGATCTGTCTGATTTTTGGCGCGGGATTATCGCAGAAAGGCTGGGCAGCGCAGAGTGGCAGGCCTGCTCGCAGCCCTTTTGCCGGGTGCAGGCAGCTGGCCAGACCCTGCATCTGGTTCCGCGCCGCTCCGGGCTGGGGGCCGCTTGCCGCCAGCACGTTCCAATCCTGTCAGCTGAAAGGCCGGGCTGGCCTTGCCGCAATGACACTCCGCCGATAGAGGCGCGCCCGCTGCGGCGCGGCGAAACCTATCTCATCTATCTGGACAGGAACGGGCAATTTATCTGGCAAGCCAGCCCGGATAGCCGGCTCTGGCTGCCCTGGCGGGCCCATTTGCGTCGGCAAGAGGAGGATTGAGATAGTGCTGGCCGGGAAGATTACCGGTAACGCCGGATAAGACCCATCAGCTTGCCCTGAACGCGCACCTTGTCCGATTCAAAATAGCGGGTCTCATAGGACGGGTTGGCCGGCTCCAGCGCAATTTGCCCATTTTGTTCACGAAAGGTTTTCAAGGTGGCTTCCTGCTCTTCGATCAGCGCAACCACAATATCGCCGCTCAAAGCCTGATCGGTGCGCCGGATAATCACCGTATCGCCGTCATGAATGCCGGCCTCAATCATGGAATCCCCCACAATTTCCAGCGCGAAATGCTCTCCTGAGCCCAGCATATCAGCTGGCACAGACATAAAGCTGGAGGGATCAGACAGCGCCTCAATCGGTGTGCCGGCCGCGATCCGGCCCAGCAGGGGCAGCTCAGTTGCGGCGGCGTTACGGCCAAACTCAGCTGCGATGACATTTCCGGTCCCGGCGCTGGTTTCCTGCTCTCTTTGCAATGGGGCCGCGCCCGGCCGGCTGTCAGTCCTGATTACCTCAATCGCGCGCGCCCGGTTGGCCAGACGGCGGATATAGCCGCGCTCCTCCAGCGCGGTCACCAGCCGGTGAATGCCGGATTTTGAGGCCAGCCCCACCGCCTCGCGCATTTCGTCAAAAGAGGGGGAATGTTGGTTTTCTGCCAGATAGCGGGCAAGAAAATCCAGTAATTCACGCTGTTTTCCGGTCAGCATTTTGCCATGCCTCCTGTCGGTGCCACAAACTGTTCATATTTTGTTCTGCCACAGGAAAAAGAACAAAGCAAGAAAATCTTTGCCATTTTTTTGCCGGTGTTTTTGCCGGGTCTTTTGCCGGGTCTTTTGCCGGGTGCGGCTAGAACCCATCCGGCAGGCGCAGGACCGGCACCTCACTGCCGACAGGACAGGCGGCCGCATGGGGCGGGCGAATAATGAACCCGTCTGCCTCAGCCAGCGTTTTCAGCATGGCTGAATCCTGCTGGCTGGCCGGATGGGCTGTCCAGTGGCCGGCCGCATCGCGCGCCAGGCGGGTGCGGATATAATCCTCTCTGCTGTCATTTTCCGGCAGCGGCGTGGCCAGCCGGGCCTGCGTTACCGGCCAGTCCAGTCTTGTATCTTGCAGGGCGGCCAGCGCAGGAAGCAGGAAATTAAACGCACAGACCGCCGCCGAAACCGGGTTTCCCGGCAGTCCCAGCAGCGGTATCCCGTGCCAATGGCCGAAAATCAGCGGCTTGCCGGGCCGCATGGCTATTTTCCAGAAATCAAGGCTGGCATTCGGATTGGCCTGTAAATCAGCAACAATATGGTCATGATCCCCGACCGAAGCCCCGCCGGTGGTGACAATCATATCAGGCTTTTCAGCTGTTTTCAGCCGCGCATCCAGCGCCCCGGCCCGGTCTGGCAGAATACCCAGATTCACTGGCTCTGCCCCGGCGGTGCGGGCCAGCAATTCCAGCAAGAGCGAGTTTGAATTGACCAGCTGGCCGGGGCCCGGTTTCTGGCCGGGCGGCACCAGCTCATCGCCAGAGGTCAGGATCGCCAGACGCGGCCTTTGATAAACAGGCAGCTGGCTAAGGCCGCCCAGCGCGGCCAGCGCGATATGGCGCGCCCCCAGCCTTTTTCCCTTGGCCAGCAGCCTGTCGCCATCGGCAAAATCCATCCCGGCAGACCGGATATAGCGCCCGGGCGGGTTGCCCTTTTGGATCAGCACCTGATCAGCGCCCTGTTTTTCCGCCTCTTCTTGAATGATGATCGTATCAGCCCCATCGGGAAGCAGCGCGCCGGTAAATATCCGCACAGCTTGCCCATCGGGCAGGGGGCCAGAATAGGGATGGCCAGCCCCGGACTCTCCGGCAACCGGCAGCAGGGCAGGCAGGCTGGTAATATCCGCCGCCCGCACCGCCCAGCCATCCATCGCGGACACAGCCGCAGCCGGATGCGACAGGCTGGCCGATAAATCAGCGGCCAGAATGCGGCCAAAAGCCTCAGCCAGAGCCACCTTTTCAAGGGGCATGGGCGACAGCGGGGCCAGAATCGCCGCGCGTGCCTCGGCGACCGGGCGCAGCCTGCTATTCGCCATTATAGTCCCCGGACTTGCCGCCCGATTTATGCACCAGGCGAATATCGGTCAGGCGCATCGATTTATCCGCAGATTTGCACATATCATACAAGGTGAGCGCGGCAACCGAGACAGCCGTCAGCGCTTCCATCTCTACACCCGTCTTGCCAGTAATCTCACATTGGGCAGTAATATCAATAGATTGCTCTTCTAAATTAAGGTCAAGAATGACTTCAACCCGGTCCAGCCCCAGCGGATGGCAGAGCGGTATCAGCTGGGCGGTTTGCTTGGCTCCCATAATACCGGCCAGCTGGGCAACGCTCAGCGGATCGCCCTTGCCAAACTGGCGCTCGGCAATTTTCTGCAAGGTTGCCGGGGCGGCCATGACGCGCCCCTTGGCAATGGCAACCCGGTGGCTGGCCTGTTTCTGGCCAATATTGACCATATGGGCATCGCCCTTCTTGTTGAAATGGGTCAGATCATCGCTCATGCCGGGCTCCCTGCCGCTATGGGATTGGCCAGCAGCCGCGCGGTTGCGGCGGCCAGGTCCGGCTGGCGCATCAGGCTTTCCCCGATCAGGAAACAGCGCGCCCCGCAGCCTGCCATTCGGGCCAAATCCTGCGGCGTATGCAGGCCGGATTCAGCGATGGCAAGGCGATCTGCTGGCAAACGGCCCAGCATGGCGGCGGCATGATCCAGCGATATATCCATGCTCTTCAGATTGCGCGCATTTATCCCCATCAAAGGGGAGCGGAGCGCGCAAGCCCTCTCCAATTCCGATTCGTCATGCACCTCAATCAGCACATCCATGCCCCAGTCAAAAGCGGCCTGTTCCAGCTCGCTTGCCTGGGCATCCGAGAGGGAGGCCATAATCAGCAGGATACAATCTGCGCCCATCGCCCGCGCCTCAATAATCTGTATCGGCTCCAGCATGAAATCCTTGCGCAAGACCGGCAGGCTGACCGCCTCTCTGGCGGCTTTCAGATAGGCGGCTGACCCCTGAAACCACGGCCCGTCTGTCAGCACAGACAGGCAGCTGGCCCCGCCTTGCTGATAGGCTTTTGCCAGGGCAGGGGGGTCAAAATCTGCCCGTATTAACCCTTTGGAGGGAGAGGCTTTTTTCAGCTCGGCAATCAGCCCATAGCCGGTCTGGCTATCGCGCTGCAGCCGGTCTGCAAAGCCGCGCACCGGATCGGCGGCGCGGGCCTCTTCTTCCAGCGCGGCCAGGCTGATACGGTTTTGCAGCGCGCGGATCTCCTCCCGCTTGCCTGCATTAATCTCAGCCAGAATATCACGCATGGTCCGGCCTCCGTCAGCTTGCCGTTATCGCTATCAGCTGGTTCAAAGCTGTCCTCAGCTGCCCCGCCATCAATAGACGCAGCCGCCTTTTGCAACCCGGCCTGCAAATCCCCGGCATGGCCGGTTGCCAGCATCGCGGCGGCCGCATTCATCAAGACAATATCCCGGTAAGGCCCCTCTGCCCCGGCCAGAACAGCGCGCAAGGCCGCCGCATTTTCCGCTGGGCTGCCGCCTTTCAGATCAGCCGGTTTTGCCTCAGCCATGCCAAAATCGGACGGGCCAAGGTCAAATTCCTCAATCACCCCGTCCTTTAGCTGACACACCTTGCTGGGCCCGGTGCTGGTCAGCTCATCCATGCCGTCTGATCCATGCACAATCCAGGCATGGGTGGTGCCCAGCCGGTCCAGCGCTTCGGCAAAGGGACGGCACCAGCGCGCATCATAGACCCCGATCAGCGCCCGGCTGACCAGAGCCGGGTTGGAGAGCGGGCCCAGCAGATTGAAAATCGTCCGCATTCCCAGCTCCACCCGCACCGGCCCGACATGGCGCAGCGCACTATGGTGGCGCGGGGCCATCAGAAAACAGATATTGGCCTGATCAAGGGCGGCTTGCACCTTCTCCAGCGCGCAATCCATCTGGATACCCAGCTCAGCCAGCACATCTGCGGCCCCGCTGTTTGAGGAAACCGCCTTGTTACCATGCTTGGCCACCGGCACACCGGCCCCGGCCACCACCAGCGCGGCAGCCGTAGAAATATTCCAGCTGCCGGTTTTGTCGCCGCCTGTGCCGACAATATCAATGGCTGCGGGCGGGGCTTTGATAGTCAGGGCCTTCTGGCGCATGATGGTGGCCCCGGCGGCGATGTCCTGCGGGGTTTCTCCGCGCACGCGCAGGGCGATCATGAAAGCGGCGACCTGCACCGGGCTGGCCCGCCCTTCCATCAGCTCAATAAAGGCCTGTTCCATCTCTGGCTGGCTGAGTATCTGGCCATCCGCCAGTTTCTGGTTAATGTCATGCAGCTGATCAGACATGGGCAGGGCTTTGCTTTTTTCCTTAAGTTTTGATGCAGATGCGCGTCTATCTTTTGGTATTGACGCATATCCCTGACCTTATAAGGTCAGGGGCGGCTGCGGTCAATCACAGCGCCTTTATCGGAAAGGATTAAATAGGGTAAAATAATACCTTATATATAAATCATTGTTTTAACATAATAATATCAAAATCACTGGAAAAATAACGCTTGCAATCCTCTCTGGGCCTGTCTATAAAGCCGCACGGGTTGGCCGGGACTGTCTGGCCAGCTGGAAATATCTTTATGGAGACAGAGCAGATGGCTTTGCCAAAAACATTTGTTGCCACGCCGAAAACCATTGAAAAGAAATGGGTGATCGTGGATGCAGAAGACCTTGTTCTGGGGCGGATGGCCTCCTTGATCGCGATGCGTTTGCGCGGCAAGCACAAGGCGGATTACACCCCGAATATGGATTGCGGGGATCATGTGGTTGTGATCAACGCCGAAAAGGTGCGCCTGACCGGCAATAAGCGCACTCAGAAAACCTATTACTGGCATACCGGCTATCCGGGCGGCATCAAGTCGCGCACGGCTGATAAAATCCTTGATGGCCGCTTTCCGGAGCGGGTCGTTGAAAAGGCCGTTGAGCGGATGATCCCGAAAGGCCCGCTGGGGCGCAAGGCGATGCGTAACCTGCATGTCTATGCCGGGTCCAGTCACCCGCATGAGGGCCAGCAGCCGGAAATCCTGAATATTGCTGACATGAACCAGAAGAATAAGAGGGCCTGATGAGCATGGAAAATCAAACGGACGATATGCCGGAAACGCAGGCAGCAGAAACAGCAGGTTCTGAGCAGGCTGGGTTCTGATCAGGCTAGTTCTGGGGCAGCCCAGGGTCTGGCCGCGCTGGAAGCCCTGCAAGACGGGCCGGCTGAGGCCGCTGAGGCGGCTCCGGCTGAGCCGAAGATTGACAAGCTGGGCCGCTCCTATGGCACTGGCAGGCGCAAAAATGCGATTGCCCGCGTCTGGGTGAAGCGCGGCACGGGCCGGATCACGGTCAATGGCAAGGATGTGGCAGAATATTTTGCCCGCCCGGTCCTGCAGATGCTCTTGCAGCAGCCTTTTGAAACAGCTGAGCGGGTTGGTGAATTTGATGTGATGGCGACCGTGGTTGGCGGCGGCCTGTCTGGTCAGGCCGGGGCGGTGCGCCACGGTATCAGCCGGGCCCTGATCGCCTTTGAGCCGGGCCTGCGCCCGCCGCTGAAGGCAGGCGGCTTCCTGACCCGGGACCCGCGCGTTGTGGAACGCAAGAAATACGGCAAGGCCAAGGCCCGCCGCAGCTTCCAGTTCTCAAAGCGTTAGGCAAAGCCGAAAAAACATCTCAAGAGGGGGCCCGTCGCGGCCCCTTTTTTTGTGCCGATTTCAGCCAGCCTGGCTTCTGCCATTTTGATATAATCGGGCGATTTTTCGATCCCCAGCCAATCTACACCGGCACGCATGGCGGCCAGCGCGGTGCTGCCCGATCCCATGAACGGATCCAGCACCGGCCCGGCCCCGACCGACCGGATACAGCGCTCCGCCAGCTCTACCGGAAAGGGGGCCGGGTGCGGATTGACGGTTTCCTGATGAATTTTCCAGATAAAGCCCTGGGCATTGGCCTTTGGGTCGAAGCGAAAGCGCGGCCCGGCAATCAGGTAAATCACCTCATAATTGGGCAGGAAATAGCCCGGATTGAAATTGATCCCGCCGGATCGGTGCCCGATAATGATCTGGCGCAGCGGAAACCCGTCCAGAATATCGGCGCGATCCTGCAAAAGACCGTTCTGCACGCGCCATTTGTGATTGTAGAAAATCGCCCCGTACGGCCGCAAGAGCCGCAGCATTTCCGCAAGGCAAGCACGCTGCCAGCCCACATAATCCGCATGGTCCATGCAATCATCATGGGCGGTATAGCCTTGCTGCATGGCCGCCCCCGGCCATTTGCCGCCGCGCCCCTCTTTCAGGCCATTGCCGCTGCTGTTCTTGATGTTATAGGGCGAGGAGGTCACCACCATCTTGATCGAGTCAGACGGCAGGCCAGCCATCACCTCCAGACAATCCCCGGCCAGAATCCGGCCCAGCGGCAAAGGCTGTGCCTGGCTGTCCTGCTGCTGGTTATCCTGTTGCATTAGCGGTGGCTTCCCGTTTTATGCCTTGCGGTGTGCTTTTCGGCCTCTGCGTCACAGTCACCCAGAAACAGGCGGGCAAGACAAATCACGATTTCGTGAGCAGGCCGGGGGGCTGATGCGCGCTGCTGGCTGCTGATTTTGCTTTTCCTGAAGCGGTTTTTGTGCGAGTGAACAAGAACAGTCCGGCTCCTCTGGCCGGTCATGATTCAAGAAAGCTCTGTTTTGTCCGATTCACAAAATTTGTCGCAATCACCAGCCCCGTCGCAACCGGTCAAGGCAGCCTTTTATATGGTGGGGACTATCCTGTCCTTTACCCTGCTTCTGATTGGCGGGCGCGAGATGGGCGGCCAGCTCGATACTTTTGAGATTATGATGTATCGCTCCTTTATCGGGATTGTGATTGTGCTGGCGGTGGCGCGGCTCAGCGGCACGCTGACAGAGATCAAGACAAACCGGCTCAGGCTGCATCTGGGGCGCAATCTGCTGCATTTCATGGGGCAGAATCTGTGGTTCTATGCGGTTGTGTTTATCCCGCTCTCGCAGCTGGTGGCGTTTGAATTTACCACGCCTTTATGGGTGCTGGCGCTGGCGCCGTTCTTTTTGAAGGAAAAGCTGACATTCAGCCAGATAGCCGCAGCCGTGATCGGCTTTATCGGTATTCTGGTCGTGGCCCGGCCGGGCGCGGCTGAATTCAGCTGGCCCTTGATGGCGGCCATTTTCTGTGCGGTCGGTTTTGCTGGTGCGATCCTGACAACCAAGCATCTGACGAGCGATCAGTCGGTGACCTGTATCCTGTTCTGGCTGGTGGTGATTCAGGCGGTGCTGGGGGTGCTGGCAGCCGCGGCAGATGGCGATATTGCCTTTCCGGAAGGGACGGCCAGATACTGGATTTTCGTGGTTGCCGGGGGCGGGCTGTCCGCGCATTATTGCTTGACGCGCGCCCTCTCGCTGGCCCCGGCGGTGATTGTAACGCCGATGGATCTTCTGCGTTTGCCGGTGGTGGCCCTGGTTGGTTTCTGATCTATTCCGAGGGGCTGGATCCCTTTGTCCTACTGGGGGCCGGGCTGATTATCGGGGCCAATCTGTTCAATCTGTTCATGAGCCAGAAAAACCGCAGGCAGCTTGCATCCTGACGGCAAAACCGATAAAAATGGCGCTGCTGTTTGAACCTCGTGCCATAAGAGCGATCTAATGAAAGACTTGCGTATAGGGCTGGCCGGTCTTGGCACAGTCGGGGCTGAGGTAGCCCGCCATCTGCTGAACCCGTCTGCTGAGCTGCATAAGGCCAGTGCTGCCAGGTTGGTGTTGCGCGCTGTCTCGGCCCGCTCGGCCACAGCTGATCGCGGCTTTGATATGACCGGGCTGGATTTTGAGGGGGAGGCCAGCGCGCTGGCCCGGCGCGATGATATTGATCTGGTGGTGGAGCTGATCGGCGGTGAGGACGGGCCGGCAGAGGCGCTGGTTACGGCGGCCCTGGAGGCTGGCAAGCCTGTGGTAACAGCAAACAAGGCGCTGATTGCCCGCCATGGGCAGCGTCTGGCAGAGCTGGCTGAGGCCCGTTCAGCTGCTTTATGTTTTGAGGCGGCGGTAGCAGGCGGCATTCCGGCGATTAAGCTGCTGGGGGCCGGGTTGGCTGCTAACCGGATCAGCCGGATTTCCGGCATTTTGAACGGCACCTGCAATTATATTCTCTCGGAAATGGCCGCCTCAGGCCGCGATTTTGCCGATGTTCTGGCTGAGGCACAGGAAAAAGGCTATGCCGAGGCGGATCCCGGCTTTGATATTGACGGGATTGATGCGGCCCACAAGCTGGCCATTTTGGCAGCGATGGCCTTTGGCCGCCAGGTGGATATGGATTCAGTCAAGATTGCGGGCATCCGCCCGATCAGCGCGCTGGATATACAGCAAGCCGCCAAGCTGGGCTATGTTATTCGCCTGCTGGGGGTGGCAGCGCGTGATCAGGCCCCGCAGGTGCAGCCCTGCCTGCTGCCGACAGACTCGCAGCTGGCCAAGGTGTCAGGCGCGCTGAATGCGGTGGAATTTGACGGGGAGCCTGTGCAGAATATTATTTGTATCGGACCCGGAGCCGGGGCCGGGCCGACCGCCTCTGCGGTGCTGGCCGATATTCTGGATAGTGCGGGCGGGCGCACCGGGCCTGCCTTTGGACGGCCCGCCGCCCAGCTGCAAAAAGCCCCTGCCAAGGCCGCCCCGCACCCCCCGCAAGCCTTTTATCTGCGTCTGGAAGTGGCGGACCGGCCGGGGGTGCTGTCTGAGATTACTGCTATTTTGCGGGATAAGGGCATTTCGGTTGCCGCCATGCTGCAACAGGCAGCCGGAGAGGCGGAACGGGCCTCGCTGGTGCTGACCACGCATCAGACTTCAGCTGATGCGATGCAGGAGGCTTGCGACCGGCTGGCCGAGCTGGATGTGTGTTCTGGCCGGCCCCTGGCCCTGGCAATCCTGAATGGTGATATGATGGGGCAGGGATGAGCAGCCCCCCGGACAGAGCCAGTCGCCCGGCCTGGCAAGGGGTTGATCGTTCTGTTTCCGGGGCCAAATGGGTGGCAGCTGATTCGGCTGTCTCACAGGCTGATGCTCAGCGCCAGGCAGAACGCCTGCATCAGATGACCGACCTGCCGCCTGCTGCGTGCTTGCATCTGGCTGGGCAGGGTGTGCAGGCAGAGGATGTGGATTTATTCCTCTCGCCGACCTTGCGCGATTTGATGCCGGACCCCTCCAGCTTGCAGGATTTGGACAAGGCAGCGGGGTATCTGGCAGAAGCGGTTTCCAATAAGGCGGTCATTGGCCTGTTCGGCGATTATGATGTGGATGGGGCCTGCTCTGCGGTTTTGATGGCCCGCGTGCTGAACCAGCTGGGCTGTGCAACCAGAATTCATATTCCAGACCGGTTTTCCGAGGGCTATGGGCCGAATCTGGCGGCGCTGGAGAAATTACAGGCAGAGGGCTGTTCGCTGATCCTGACGCTGGATTGCGGGATCACCGCCCATACCCCGCTGGCGGCAGCGGCGGATCTGGGGATGACGGTTCTGGTTGTCGATCATCACAAGCCGGGCCCGGAGCTGCCGCGTGCAGCCGCCCTGGTCAATCCGAACCGGCTGGATGATGCGTCCGGGCTGGGCCATCTGGCGGCGGCCGGGGTGTGCTTTATGGTGCTGGCCGGCTTGCTGCGCCAGCTGCGTCAGGGAGGGGCAGAGGCGGTCCCGGATTTGCGCGAACATCTGGATTTGGTAGCGCTGGCAACGGTCTGTGATGTGGTGCCGCTGCACGGGCTGAACCGCGCCTTTGTGCGCCAGGGGCTGAAGATAATGGCGCGGCGACAGAAGCCGGGGCTGGCCGCCCTGGCCGATATTGCCAAGGCACAAAAGGCCCCGGACAGCTATATGCTGGGCTTTTTTGCTGGGCCCCAGAATTAACGCGGCCGGGCGGCTGGGCCGGTCTGATCTGGGGGTGCGCCTGCTCTGCTGCGAGGACCGGGATGAGGCAAACGGGCTGGCTGAAAAGCTGGATGAAATGAATCGCGAGCGTCGCCAGACCGAACAGGATATCCAGCATCTGGCCGAACAGCAGGCTGAGCAAAAACTAGCCGACACCCCGGAACTGCCGGTGCTGATTGTCGCTGGCGAGGGCTGGCATGAAGGGGTCATCGGCATTGTTGCCGGGCGGCTGAAGGATAAATATAACCGGCCCAGTGTGGTGATCGCGGCCGAGGCCGGCCAGGGCAAGGGCTCTGCCCGCGGCATGGATGGGCTGCGGCTGGGAGATGCGATTATGGCGGCGCGCCAGCATGGGCTGCTGCTCTCCGGGGGCGGGCATGATATGGCAGCTGGCCTGTCGCTGGACATGGCAAACCTGGCAGAATTTGAGGCGTTTTTGACAGGACGGGCGCTGGCTGAGCTGGGCGGGCTGGCGCGTAAAATCCATCAGGTTACCAGCCCGCTCTCGGTTGCAGGCTGCACATCTCAGCTGGCGGATGCGCTGGTTCAGATGGGCCCTTACGGGTCAGGCCATGCTGAGCCGCGGCTGGTCTTGACGCATTGCCGGGTGCGCAATCCGCGCTGGGTCGGGGCAGATGGCGCGCATCTCTCCTGCCGGCTGGATGATGGCACGGCTGCGGCCTTGCCTGCGATTGCCTTTCGTCTGGCTGGCAGCGATTTGGGCCAGCTGCTGGAAAGTGGCGAGGCGGCCGGCCCGTTGATGATTTTGGGCAAGCTGGGCCATAATGACTGGCAGGGGCCGGGGGCAGTGCAGTTCCAGATTTTGGATGCGGCGCGCCCTGATGGATAAACCAGCTGATCACGCGAAGGGGGGAACAGCCCTGATCAGGCCACTCCGCCCTTTTTGCCTGCGATAGTTTTTGCAAAATGCGGCTTGATTTGCTGGCCGCTTTTGGCTAGAACGCTTGCTACCGGCCTTTTGCGTCCCGTTCGTCTAGAGGCCTAGGACACCGCCCTTTCACGGCGGCAACACGGGTTCGAATCCATGCATGGATGCCATCTTTTTCGGCCAGTCCAGCGCTCTTACGCGATGTCCGTTAACAGGACGAAATCCTCCTGCGTGAGGTTTGCCGGGGCGATGCTCCCCACTTCAAACAGCGTGCCGCTGGATATGGCAATACTGGTATTGTTGCCATTGGCGGTGAGGGTTAAATCGGCCAGCTTTGTGCGGCTGGTGGTATTTTCATGCAGGCTGGCAGAAGTGAAGGGCAGACAAGGTAAGCGCAGGGCTTGTGATCCACAAAATCAGTGATGATGATGCGGTAATCAACAAATTGCGGGGTGGCTGGTACCAGAGGTCTTGATAATCGCATCCTGAAAATTTCATAACCGGCCTTCAACCATAATACTGGCTGGCCGCCCGGTATTCAATCAGAGCAGTTTTTATCCTGATCCTGAACGCCAGAATACGGGAAGCTGCCGGTGCCCAGCGCATCATCCAGAACCGAAACACCGGCGATTTTACCAGCCACACTCAGCCCGTCTGAAATGGCGGGCGGGTCCGGGTCAAAGACCACCCCGGTCGGCTGTTCATCCTCATCTGTAATGGTGATGGCCAGCGTCTGGCTGGCCGTTTGGGTTCCGGACCGGGCGGTCAGAATAACCGAATAGCTGGATTTGCTCTCAAAATCAGGTGATTGGCGAAACCAAATCTGGCCATAATGATTTATTCTGAAAGCCGCAGCATCCGGGCCGGACAGGGACCAGCTGACCGGCAGGCCATCATTGCCTGTTACCTATGGCGTATAGATGATCGCTTTGGGTTGGCTGAGAGCGCTGCTGTTGGCCGCGTGATTCTCAGCAACGGTGGTCTGCGCGGGGCTGGTGAAGGACAGGCCGGCCAGAGTAAAGTCACAGACTGGCTGGCAAGAAAATTCCCGTCGAGGCCTGCACTTCCAGCCCCAGCTGAGCTGCCAGCCCCAGTCAATCTGCTTGTGCCATAAATCTCTCCGGTTTTGCTGTCGATCACGAACAGATGCCGGTCGGCACTGGGGCCAAGCGAATAGGCGAGGGTGTTATGGGCCGCAGTGCCATCCCCGTCGGTGGCCTGCGCCTGCCAAAGTTTGGTATGGGCGCCGCCATTTTTCAGCTGCACCATCACGGCAGATTTGGCAAAGACAGGCCGGTGATCATTAAGGTCAGTCAGCTGAACAGGAACCGTGATAATCGCCGCATTGCTGCCATCCCAGACGATAACCGGGACCGGCAGGATGCCGTCGCGGTTCTGTTCTGCCTCAAAGTCAAATTGCTGGCCGGCCCGCACCGCCAGCATCTTGCCCGTGCCATCCGGGCTGTCTTGCAGGATAAAGCGCCGGTCAGCGACCGACCATTCCAGCTGATCAGACGGCGTGTCGGCATCTGTGGCAATAACAGACCAGCCGGTAAGGGCAGCTGTGCTGGGGCTGTTCTCCACCAGCCGCAGCGTCTGCCGCCCCTGCATTTGCAACTCCGGGGCGCAGGCTGCCAGCAGGATCAGCCCGGTCGGCAGGATAAAGGGCTGGCTGCGGGCAGAACGGGCATAAAGCCTTTCAGTCATAATGTTACAAGGCTGCATCATCTGTTGCCCCGGTCTTTTATCCAGCCGCCAGAATAGCGCAATCAGGTTAAATAAAGATTAAGAGATGCCGTATTTTTTGCCGGTCCGGCTTTGCGTTCTGAGGGAACACAGGCTATAAAAAAGGCACAAACAAAACGCTGTTCCAAGGGGGAAAGATCATGGATCAGACTATCGGACTTTATCTGGTAATCGGCTTTGTTGTCTTGCTGGTTATTGCCATTTGGGCCTTTGGCAAATATTCCGGCCAGCCTGACTAATCTGCGGCTGTTTGGCCTGTCTGCTGGCCCAGCTTTTGGTCCAGCTGGCGATTCAGGCCTATCCAGCTGGCGGCCTGCCTCAAAAGCCAGCAACACGCATTTATGCCTGTTTTTAATAGCGCGCACCGGCTCAAAGCAGCTGGCTGCTGCGTCCGGCATTTCCTCACTCTCCCCTTTCAGCCAGCTGGCCAGAGCGTCCGCCAGAACCGGCAGCTGGGCCAAATCCCTGCCAGCCGCTAGCTGATGCCAGAGACCGGCCCCGGCCTCACACAGCGCACAGCCGCGCACCGCCAGATGGCTGGCGGCAATCTGCTGGCCTTGCAGCTGCACGGATAGGGTGACCTGATCCCCGCAAATCGGATTATTTTTCATCGCGCTGGCATCCACCTGGCTGATCTCTGGCAGGCGGCGCGTCTGCGCGGCCATATCAAGCAAGGCTTGCTGGTAAATCTGATCCACTAGCCAGCGGAGAAAAGCAGCAGATAAAGGGCCCCGGCCGCAACCAGATAGGTCAGGATAACTGACCAGTGCAGGCTGTGATATTCATTTTCAGCCGGTACCCCTTCGGGCAGCGGGCGGGTTTGTTTAGTGCTTGCCATCATCGTTCCCCCAAACAATCAATGCTGGTTCCAAAGATACCCGGATTAAAAAAGCCGTGCAAGCGCTTAAGGCTGCCTGTCCACCCCGATAATCCGCCCGGCCGCCAGCGACAGGAACACCGCCCCGAAGCTGAATAGCGCGCCCATCTTGGCGGCATCCTGAACCGGTCCGGGCCCGAACGCCACAGCTGAGATAAACAGCGATACGGTAAAGCCAATCGCCGCGATAAACCCGATCAGCAGCAGATCAATCACCCGCATCCCCTTGGGCAGGCCAAGGCGCAGGATATAGACCGCGACCGCCCCGAACAGCAGCACACCCACCGGCTTGCCGATAATCAGCCCGGCCAGCACCAGCCAGGTCGCATCGCCTATGGCTGAGAACACCACCCCGGCATTGGCAAAGCCGAACAGCAGCAAAATCACCTCAACCGGCGTTTTCAGACCATGTTCAATATCATTCAGCATATCATGCTGTTCTTCCTCTGCATCGCCGAACAGCCCGTAATCATGATCCGCGTGCGGGATCGCCGGAATAATCGGCAACAGACCCAGGGCCGGGTGAATGCCGGCCTCCTGAAATCCATACCAGCTGAGCGCCCCGGCCAGCAAATAGGGCCAGAAGGAAAAACGGTTGCGAAAGGCAGTCGAGGCCGGATTGGAGGGATCATCGCCATCCATCTGGCGCGGCAGCCAGTTAAACAGGAAATAGGCTCCCAGCCCGGCCCCCAGCGAGAGCAACAGCCAGGCAGGCTGTAATTCGCCTTGCGGATAGAAAATCGCTAGAATAATCAGCCCCGCCGCATCATCGGCGATAGCCAGCAGCAGCAGGAAACCCACCGCCGGATGGCGCGCCCCAAAGACGATGCGCCCGACCAGATAGGAAAAGGCAATATCAGTCGCGGTCGGAATCGCCCAGCCATTGGCCAGAACCGCCATCTTGCCAATCGCCGCCGCGCCCAGCAGATAGACCGTAATCGGGCCAAACATACCGCCTGCTGTGGCGATCAGCGGGGTGAGGGCTTTTTTGCCGCGCAGGCTGCCATCTTTGAGAATCACCGCTTCCCAGACTTCCTTGCCGGCGATGGCAAAGAAAAAGGCCATCAGCACATCATTGACCAGATAATGCAGGGTCAGCGTGCGGTGCCCGTCATGCAAATGGCCGATGAAAGTATGATCCGCCAGCACAAATTCAACAATATGATGATAGGATTCATAATCCAGATTTGCCCAGATCAGGGCCGCCACGGCACCGGTCACCAAAAGAACCGAATATTCCTGAATAAAATTCCAGACCCCACCAGTGTCCTTTGCCATGCTTTCCTCCGGCTATTCCTGCTATTTTTTTCGTGCAGGCTGGACTTTGCAGCCCGCCCTGATTTAAGTCAAAACCTCTTGTAAATTGTTTCTTTCCATCCCGCAAGACAGGGGCGGTCCGGTTCATGCCGATTTATGAAAAAAAGCGCGCTGTTTTTGTGGGCAGTGATATTTTTCGCGGCTCCGGCTATGGGCCGGGGCATCCGCTCAATATTCCGCGTGTCTGGCCGGTGATGGATATATGCCGGGCCCTTGGCTGGCTGGCGGAGGAACAATTTTGCCAGCTGCAACCGGCCCGCCCGGATCAGCTGCAGCTGTTTCACACCCCGGCCTATGTCGCGGCCCTGCTGGATGCAGAACGCGATCAGGCCCTGGATGAGGGGCGCCAGAAGCGGCATAAAATCGGGATACATCCCAACCCCATCTATCCGGAAATCTATCGCCGCCCGGCAACCGCCGCGGCGGGCAGTCTTTTCGGCGCCGAAATGCTTTTATCCGGCAAGGCAGATATAGTCTTTAACCCATCCGGCGGCACCCATCACGGCCTGCCGGATGCGGCAAACGGCTTTTGTTTTGTCAATGATCCGGCCCTGGCTCTGGTAGCCTTGCTGAAAGGTGGGGCCAGCCGGGTCGCTTATGTGGATATTGACGCCCATCATCCTGACGGGGTGGAGGCGCATCTGAGCGCTGATCCGCGGCTGCGCCTGTTTTCCGTGCATGAGGAGAATCGCTGGCCCCGCACCGGCCAGCCGGGGGATCAGGGCGGCGGGCAGGCCCGTAATTTCACCCTTGCACGCGGGGCCGGAGCTGACCGGCTGCTGGCTATCATGCGCGATCATATCCTGCCCGGCCTGACCGGCTTTGACCCGGAAATTCTGGTGATTCAGGCAGGCGCAGACGGGTTGCGTGATGATCCGCAATCCGGGCTCCGCTATTCCATCACTGGCTATTGGCAGGCGGTGCGCCTGTTGCTGGGGCTGGGTCGGCCTGTGCTGTTGCTGGGTGGCGGCGGCTATAATCCGTTTGCTACCGCCCGGGCCTGGTCCGGTCTGTGGGGGATTGCCGCTGGGCGTGATCCGGTTCAAACTGAGCTGAACAGGGCGGCCAGACAGGTGCTGGAAAGCCTCGAATTTCCGCACCGGCTGAACCACCAGCGCCCGGCCAGCTGGACAGAAAGGCTACATGACGAATGCGGTGGCTGACAAGAAGACGACTTTTGCTTGGCCTGCCTGGCTTGCTTTTGGCATGGTCTGGCCTGCTGCCTTTGGGTTCGGGCGGCAGGGCTCTGGCACAGACAGCGCGTCCGGATTTTGCCCAAACGGATATTTTCCTGACCAATACAGATGGCACGCAGCATGAAATCCGCGCCGAACTGGCCAGAACACCGGCCCAGCGTCGCCACGGGCTGATGTTCAAGACCGACATGGCAGAAGATGAAGGGATGCTGTTTGTCTTTCACAGTGACAGTTTGCGGGTTTTCTGGATGCGCGATACGCCGCTCTGGCTGGATTTGCTGTTTTTCACCAAAGACGGGCAGCTGGTGCATCTGATCGAATGGGCTGAGCCGTTGAATGACCGCCCGCTTTCTTCCTTGATGCCGGTGCGTTATGTTCTGGAGCTGAAAGCAGGCAGCGCGGCCCGGTTGGGCCTTGGACCCGGCACGCGGTTGCAGATTCCGCCTGACAGATGGCGCGGGCCCGCCCGGGCTAACAAAAATTCTTGATATAGCAGGCAGGCTTGTTGTAGATTGCCGCTCAGTCGGAGTGTAGCGCAGCCTGGTAGCGCATCTGGTTTGGGACCAGAGGGCCGGGAGTTCGAATCTCTCCACTCCGACCATTTTTTTGCGCTGATCAGGCTTGCCAGCCAGGGGTCAGCTGGCGCAAGGGCAGGGTGTGATGACAGTCAAAGCGCGTATCTATCGGCCAGCAAAAACCGCCATGCAATCAGGTCGGGCCAAGACCGGCCAATGGGTGCTGGAATATCCGCGCACCAGCCGGGTCGGGCCGGATCAGCTGATGGGCTGGCAATCCAGCAGTGATACAGCCCGCCAGGTGCGGTTGCGCTTGCCGATGCCGAGGCGGCGATTGCCTATGCGGAAAAGCACAATATCCCGTTTGAGCTGGCGCAGCCGCAAAGGCGCAAGCTGCGGCTTGAAAGCCTATGCTGATAATTTTGCCTCTGACCGCAAGGGTGGCTGGACGCATTAAAGCAAAAAGGCTGGGAAGCAATAAGGCTGGGAAGCAAAAAGGCTATGAATCAAAAAGACTGGCCAGATTTATGGTCCGGTAGCTCAACTGGATAGAGCAGCTGACTTCTAATCAGCAGGTTGGGGGTTCGAGTCCTCCCCGGATCGCCAGCTCACTATAGAAAAACTCTGTGAGCTGATTGGGCAATCAGCAGGTCAACTGATCTGAAACAGTAGCTTAGGAGACTAAAATGACTACTAATTTCGACAATCAGTTGACCTTTTTTGAGAATAATTCAGCAGCAGAAATACCTGCTGATTTCCCATCAGTTGACCCCGGACCTGCTGATATGTATTCCGCTGCCCCTAAATCAACCTTCCTTTAAATTATTTGCCGTGTCGTCCGATATATTTTAAATTTGAGAACCTATCAAACTTTTCATTCTAAATTATTAAGCTATTTTTTAAGATAGACGCAAAGCGCAGGTTCATAGTTTCATGATTAACATTAGAATTCTATTTTCTATTTTTTGCCTTGTCTCAGTCCAATTGGCTTTCAGCAAGTCTTTGTTGGCCGACAAACAAAACTATTCACTCGACAAAGCATATTCCATATCAAAAGAGTTTGGTCAGGCCAAATCGCCAGGCTCTTCAAAGACATCATTTTTTATGCTCATTAACTTTGGAGGAGGATCAGTGGATATATGGTCTGTATTTACAGACAAAATTTGCTTTGACAATGTTCCTCAAAGGCAATCTGGAAAATTTAAATTTGTTTGTAATAACGGTGATGAAATCTTGGGAAGTTTTAGTTTTGTTGGAGATGGAATAATCAGATCAAAATTATCTATAGAAGATGACAAACCTGAAACATATATGATTAATCTTAACAAGCGCTTCAACAAAGACGAAATAACAGATTTTTACAAAGGCACTTTGATTGAAGACAAAAACTCAAATGCCCGTGAAGACAGCAAAATAGCAGCTCTGCAATCCCAACTTGAGCAAGAACGTTTGGAAAAAGAGAGAGCAAAGCAGGAAGCTGCCGCTTTAGCGCTTAAAAAAGCTGAAGAAGAGAAACAAAAAGAGCTGGCAGCTCTCCAAGCTCAACTTGACCAAGAACGTTTGGAAAAAGAGAAAGCAAAACAGGAAGCTGCCGCTTTAGCCCTTAAAAAAGCTGAAGAAGAGAAACAAAAAGAGCTGGCAGCTCTCCAAGCTCAACTTGACCAAGAACGTTTGGAAAAAGAGAAAGCTAAGCAGGACATGGCAGCTTTGGCTACTGAAACAAAAAATTCAGCAGCAATTTTGAAAGAGACAACAAATGATAAGCAAAGTTCAAATCTCTTTATCACTAATGAAGGGATATCTAAGACCACAAACAAGCAAGTCGAGGTTGTTAATTCTCCAGAACAAGCTCAAATTTTCATAAATGAAATTCAGTCCTCAATAGTAATGTATATGGCAATTGCAAAAGTAATTGACCAACAACCACCTAGCATGAAAAAGCGTGTATTGAAGACCGTAGAAAATGAGATAAACCGTCTACGGAAAGAAAAAGAAACCCTTCAACAGCTTCTCACTAAACGGTTTTCAACGCCGATTAAACCAACAAATGCAAATTTGCAGGTTTCAGCTTTTCGTGCTTCTGACACATTTCCCAAAATCCCTTTTTACGTGCCAGGAACTAATGAAATCGGTGAAATGTTAGCCGTTCCTAGAATCACAGATGAAGGATTTTTAGAATATCAATTTGATTTTCTAGATCCTCTCTCGTCTTTTGAAAAAGTAAGAGAGCGTATTTCTATCCGAAATGATGATATCGATTTAATTATTGATGCACTGATTAAGATAGATGAATGGACCATTGTCGCGCAAGATAATGGCTTGACTAGAAGATTTGAGAAGACTGCGGGTTGCATCCCTTCCGGAGCATGTGACTCAAAAAAACAAGGCGTGTCCTCTACTGAGGTTATTTTCAAGATTTATGAGGATGGCAGCACAGCCGGTGATCCAGAGAAACAAGGTTTGTTCTCTGTTGGTTACAACATGTCTGTAGAATCCTCAATTTTATTATCGGCTTATCTCACCTATATGAGAGAAGCCGGGTCAAAAGAATTTAATATCGGCGTCATGTCAGACAAACAAGTAGATGCTTTGTTTGAATGATTATTAGTTTTTCTGGCCACAAAAATTATATTTTCCTTAACGTGTCTCAACCAAAACAGATGAAAAAGCGCCACAAGATTTAATTCCCTTGCTAAAAGTTTATCGTATCCAAAAGTAAATACGAAATTTTGACTTATTTTCCTCAATTATTTTAATAACTAATTGATCACCCTAGGCTCTGCCTCCACTGAGTGCCATGCATTTTTTTTCCATCTTCCTCACAGATAGCAATCTTCTGAACCCAACCCGTTTGCACAAAAGCAGCTGTGGACCCAATAAAGGCTTAGCGCCAATAGGTAGCAGTCAATCCCCGCCACTGTTGAGACCACCATTACTGGCTTTGAGAGACGCAAATCATAAAGAACTTTCTTTTCCATAATTGCCTCCAAGAGAATGAACTTATTTTTCTGTTATTGCTTCGGTAATTCTTATTGATTTCTTCTGTATTACCCTAAAACCTGCTGATGTGTAATCAGCTGACCATAAAAAGAGCAACTGATTAACACTAGTCAAACAGCAGAAAAGGCAGCTGATGAGAGCAACTGATTGGGTGTTGCCACAGATTCCGCCATTTACTATCCTAGATCTAATCAGTTGACCTTTTTGAGGATAATTCAGCGGCAGCAAAGCCAGTGGTCACAGCAGGCGGTTACTATCACCAATTCACTGTCTTTACAGTCTGTTGCAGATAAAACGCGAATTTAATTGAAGGTTTCGCCGTTAATTTGTAGATATTGTATTCGGCTGGAAAATAATCGAGGGGAGGGGGCCGTGATAGAAAAAGATGGCTGCTGCATCTGGAGCCCGGATGAACAGGTTTATTCAGCCGGGGGACATATCCAGCGAAGCGTTTCTTATTTTGGATGGAACAGTGAAAATCCTTTCGGAGGATAATCTGTTACTGAACAGGCTCGGGGCAAATGAGATCTTCGGCGAAACGTCCCTTATCCTTGATGAATGCCGGTCTGTGAATGCCGTTGCCGGACCGGCTGGTCTCACCGCCCGCAAGGTCCCAAAAACACATATCTCCAAAATAATAAAGGCTGATCCTGTCCTCGGGGCCTTGCTGCGAAAAACTCAGCATCGGCTAATTGACTCCAACCGGCAGAGCATGGAACTTGCCAATGAGCTGGACAAGGTGTTCGGACAATTGGAACGCCATTTTGCCGCGCTGGATCAAGTAGCGTCTGATCAGGATGAAATTCTCTGAAGAATGTTTGAGGTTAAGCGCAAGGTTGAGCGTTTCAAGGAAAATAATCTGGCTGGACCGGGTGCGGATATACAATCTGCCGACCCGGATGGGGGCAAGTGACCGCTTGCCAGCTGCTTACCCCTCCGCAGCCGGCCTATCCGCAGCTGGCCTATCCGCAGCTGGCAGGAAGCGCATTTCAGAAATCGGGCGGGGCTGGCCAGCCTCAAAAAAACGGCGATCCGCCCGGCTCAACGCGCCCAGATAGAGATGCAGCCCCTTGCATAAGCGCTGGTCAAGACAGCGCACACTGTGTATCGCATTGTCAGGCAGCTGCAGCAGGTCGCCCGGTGCTATCTTCTGTTCTTGCGTGCGCGCCAGCCCATCTGCGGTTTCCTGCCAGAGCTGATGCGCCTCATGCCCTTCATAGAGGCCAATCAGCGCGTCCATCTGATGCTCATGCGGCGGGATGGTGAGATGCGGGCTGAAATGGCAAATATAGATGGTCAGCCCGTCTTGTTCATGGATCAGGGCTTCGCCATTCTCATCCAGCGGCGGACAATCCGCCTCTATCATCCGGTCAAGGCGGGCGCAATCGCTGAGCAAGCGGCGCATTTCTCGGCTGAGGGCGGCCAGCCGGTCTGGCTGGTCTGCGGCCCGGCATAACAGCCTGACCAGATCAGAAATCCCGGCCCCCTCTGGCAGGGGAAAATCTCTTTCGCTGGCCATTTTCTAATACAGGCCGCGATTGCGCGCAAACAGGCGCATCAAGCCCAGCAAGGCATCAATATGCGGGGTCGCAATCTGCAAATGCCGGCCAATATCCAACACAGCCGTTACAATATTGTCCAGCTCCAGCGACCGGCCTGCCTCAACATCCTGCAGCATGGAGGTTTTGAACGCCCCCAATTTGCGGGTGACCTGATGCCTGTCTTCCGGGGCTTCCTCAATATTACAGCCAATCGCGCGGCCTATCTCTGCGGCTTCCAGCATCATGGCAGAACAGAAATTGCGCGCCAGTTCATCATCGATAATCTTGTCAGAGGTCGAGCCGGTGAGGGCTGAGACCGGATTGATTGTCAGATTGCCCCACAGCTTATACCAGATAAGGCGGCGTATCTCATCACTGGTTCCGGTTTCAAACCCGGCCTTTGTGAACAGATCAGCCAGCCAGGCCAGCCTGTCTGTGGCCTGCCCGTTCGGCTCCCCCAGCAGGATTTTCTGGCCCTGCGTATGGCGGGAGAGGCCCGGCGCCGGGCTGGAGACGGACATATGCAAAACCGATCCGATAACCTGTCCGGCCGGCAGGGCGGCTGCGATACCCCCGCCTGGATCAACCGACTCTATCTTCAGATCGGCCAGGGCCGGCACATCATCACAAAACCACCAGGGTATGCCATTCATCGTTGAGAGGATAATGGTTTGCGGCCCAATCAACGGGGCCAGCTGCGGGGCCAGTTCTGGCATTGCCTGTCCCTTGACAGTCAGCAGAACGACATCCTGCACACCCAGATCATCTGCTCGGTCAGAGGCGGTGACCGGCGCGCTCAAAATCTGGCCATCCTGTTCGGCGCGCAACCCGTATGCTTGCAGGGCCGCCAGCGTCTCGCCCCTGGCAAGGGCATGGAGGCTGGCCTGTCCGGTTTGCCCCAGCCTGGTGCCAAGCAAGCCGCCTATCGCTCCGGCGCCGACAATACAGATAGATTTCATGGGCTGCCCTTCTGCTTTGCCAAATTTATTTGGATGGTCTCAGCAAAAGGGTAGTCCAAAACAGTCGGGCAGGGCAAAGAAATTATCATCTGCCAGCCGGGTTCGGCTGGTCAGAGGCCAGAGGTCAGAGGTCAGAGCCGGGGCCGGTTTCCAGCGGCGCGCTGCTGGCCCCATATTCGGACCAGGAGCCATCATACAGCCCGGTATCCGCGCGGCCCAGAAGATGCAAGGCCAGGGTCAGCGCTGCTGCTGTCACCCCGGAGCCGCAGCTGGTCACAATCGGCCGGGCCAGATCAATGCGTGCCTGCTCAAACAGGCGGCGCAGCTGATCCGGGCCATGCAACAGGCCGGTCTGGCTGTCCACCAGATCAGAGACCGGCAGGTTTCTGGCCCCCGGAATATGCCCTGAACGCAAGCCCGGGCGCGGTTCTGCCTCCTCTCCGGCAAAGCGCCCGGCGGCGCGGGCATCGACAATCTGCATCTCTGGGTCCGGGCCCTGCCAGCGACAGATTTCCTCAAACAGGACGAGGCGTCCGGGCTGCGGGTCAGCTGCGGTAAAATCGCCCTTTTGCGGGGAGTCCGGCGCACCCTCAACCACCGGCCCGCCTGCGGCCAGCCAGGCTTTCAGCCCGCCATCCAGCAGCTGCACCGGCTGATGGCCAAACAGCGTCAACAGCCACCAAGCGCGCGGGGCAGTCAAAAACGGGGCATTGTCATAGACCACAACCGGCTGGTTTTGCCGCAGGCCAAGGGCTTGCATATGGGCGGTAAAGACCTCGGCACTGGGCACCATATGGGGCAGTTCACTGTCCGGGTCGGCTATCGCATCAATATCAAAAAAGCGCGCACCGGGCAGGCGGCAGGCGGTGAATTCCCGGCGCGCATCGCGCTGCATGGTGGGCAGTAAAAAACTGGCATCAAAGATCTGGGTTTGTCCGGCCCTTTGCGGGTCGGCCAGCCTGTCTTTCAAATCCGCAGCAGAGATCAGCAGGCTCATCTTACACCTCCTCCAGCCAGTCAGGACTCGGCAAGCCCTTGGACCGCAAAAAGGACGGGTTCCATATCTTTGACTGGTAGCGCGCACCGGAATCACACAAGATGGTGACAATCGTGTGACCGCGGCCCATCTCGCGGGCCATTTGAACAGCCCCGGCCACATTTATCGCTGAGGAGCCGCCCAGATACAGCCCCTCATCCCGCATCAGGCTGAACAGGATCGGCAGGGCCTCTTCATCGGAGATGCGCAGCGGCATATCCACCGGCGCGCCGTCCAGATTGGCGGTGATGCGGCCCTGGCCTATGCCCTCGGAAACAGAATTTCCCTCGGCTTTCAGCGCACTATGGGCATAATATTCATATAAAGCAGAGCCGCCCGGATCCGCCACTCCAATCGTCACATCCCGTTCTTGCTGTTTCAGGAACAAGCCGGTTCCGGCCAGCGTGCCGCCTGATCCCACCGCACAGATAAAGCCGTCAACCAGCCCGTCAGTCTGCTGCCAGATTTCCGGGCCGGTGGTCTCAAAATGGCCCTGCCGATTGACAATATTATCGAATTGATTGGCCCAGATAACCCCGCCTTGGTGCGTCTCGGCCAATTCCTCTGCCAGCCTTTCGGATACCCGTACATAATTGCCCGGATCCCGGTAGGGCAGGGCAGGCACCAGCCGCAAATCGGCCCCGCAGACCCGCAAAGCATCCTTTTTTTCCTGGCTTTGCGTCTCCGGCATCACGATGACAGAGCGATAGCCGCGTGCATTGGCCACCATGGTCAGGCTGATGCCGGTATTGCCGGCGGTTCCCTCTACGATCACGCCGCCCGGGCGCAACGCACCAGACGCCTCGGCAGCTTCGATAATGGCCTTGGCTGCCCGGTCCTTGACTGAACCGCCGGGATTCATGAACTCACATTTGCCCAATATCTCACAGCCCGTCTCATCGGATAGCCTGTTCAGCCGCACCAGCGGCGTATTGCCTATCAAATCCACAAAATCAGCTGCGGCCATGACAGTCTCTCTCCAACTCTCAGCAAGAACGGATATCAGGGTGAATGACGGGCCTAGCGATAACAGCTTGCTGCCTGTTCTGCAATGCTTTACTTTTTTGCCAATAGGGTAATGGCGGGGATTTGTGAGGGAGAGGGAATCAGGCCATGGCACATTATGTTGAGAACGCAAATCTGGCAGCCGCTTTTGCAACCTGCGAGGAAGCGCCTGACGCGCTGTTGTTTTTTGACAAAAGAGATGGCAGCTGGCAGGGGCGCACGCGCGGTGACATAGCGGAAATGGTAGGACGCATGGCCGCCGCGCTGGACAGTCTGGGGGTAAAGCCGGGAGACCGGGTCTGCATCGCCTCGGAAAACCGCACCGAATGGGCCGCTGCTGATCTGGCCATTATGGCGTTGGGGGCGATTGCGGTGCCGGCCTATACGACCAATACAGAGGATGATCACCGCTATATTCTGGAACATAGCGGCAGTGTGGCGGCCTTTGTATCAGGCGGGCAGATAGCTGAACGGGTCCTGCTGGCGGCCAGCCATTGCCCGGCGGTCAAAAACCTGATTGTGATGGATGCTGATTTTCAGCCGCACAGCCAGAGCCGTATCAAGGTGCATTATCTGGAAAAATTGCTGGCCGAACATCCGGTCCTGGCTGATTTGCCGGACAGGATCGCAGCCCAGGACAGTGATGATACCTGCTGCTTTATCTATACTTCCGGCACGGGCGGGCGGCCCAAGGGGGTGATGCTGACACATCGCTCCATTCAGGCCAACATCAAGGCAGCTGTGGAATTGCTGGAGGAGGGACATGCCTGCGAAAAGGCACGGTTTCTCTCACTGCTGCCGCTCTCCCACTCCTATGAACATACCGCTGGCCTGCATTTGCCGGTGCAGATTGGGGCAGAGGTCTGGTATTGCGAGGGATCAGAGCATATCGCCAGCAATCTGGTTGAGGTGCAGCCGACCCTGATGACCGCGGTTCCGCGTCTCTATGAAGTGCTGCATGACCGGATTACCCGCGGCGTGCGGGCCAAGGGGGGGCTGTCAGAAAAGCTGTTCAACGCGGCCGCCCGTATTGGGGCCGCCAAGGTGCAGGGCCAGCCGGTATCGCTGATGGACCGGCTGCTTGACCCGCTGCTGGACAGGCTGGTTCGCAAAAAGGTGCGCAGCCGTCTGGGCGGCAAGCTGAAATATTTTGTCTCTGGCGGGGCCGCCCTGAATCCTGAGATCGGCTTTTTCTTTCTGGGGCTGGGAGTTGATATCCTGCAAGGCTATGGCCAGACAGAAGCCTCGCCACTGATTTCAGCCAACCGGCCGGGCCATATCCGAATTGAAACGGTCGGCCCAAAGGTCGGCGGGGTAGAGGTCAAGCTCTCAGAAGAGGGCGAATTGCTGGCCAGGGGCGATCTCTTGATGAAAGGCTATTGGAAGGATGAGCGCACCACAGCTGCGACTATCCGGGATGGCTGGCTGCATACTGGTGATGTGGCGGTGATTCATGAGGATGGCTTTATTGAGATCACCGGGCGGATTAAGGATATTATCGTGAATTCCGGCGGCGACAATATCGCACCTGGCCGGGTTGAGGCGATTTTGGCTATTGAGCCTGAGATTGAACAGGTGATGGTAGATGGAGACAAGCGGCCCTGGCTGGCAGCGATTATCGTGCCGGCTGAGGATGTGCGCGCCTTGCCGGAAGCCGAGCAGAAAAAAATTGTCGGCGAGGCGGTGGAGCGGGCGAATTCGCGCCTCTCGCAAATTGAGAAAGTGCGCCGTTTTGTTCTGGCTGACCCGCCCTTTTCCACGGAAAATGGCCAGATGACCCCGACGCTGAAGGTCAAGCGCCATGTGGTGGGCGAGCTCTATGCCAAACAGCTGGACAGCCTTTACAAGAAAAGCCGGAATGACGCCGCGGCAATGGGGCAGGCCTGGCCTGCCCCGCCCCGCCCTGATGAATGGGGACTGTCCAGCAGGTGATTTTGCCGGCCGAGCGATTAGTGCCGGCCAAGTGATTAATAACTGCCAAGCGATTAATAACTGCCGGGAAAATATCTTTTTCTGCTTGATTTACAGGGCTGGGTAACTGAACCGGTCACTGATAGGGTAAGTTCAGCAAAAAGAAGGAGCAAAACCCCATGTCAAACACATTAATGGAAGCCATTTGGTTAACAAGCAGAATATCTGCGCCAAGGATGAACGCTTAGGTGGTGGATGTCTGACCCGCCATTTGCACGCAGCCGTCAAGGAGATTGAGCCGACCCAGGAAGAATGGCTGCAAGCTATTATGTTTCTCACCGAGACCGACCATAAATGTGATGATTGGCGCCAGGAATATATTCTGCTGTCCGATGTGCTGGGTGTTTCGATGCTGGTTGATGCAATCAATTCGCGCCGTCGAAAGGAGGCTTCGGAAAATACAGTGCAGCCCGTTCCATATTGAAGGCACGCCCGAATATGAGATGGGCACCAATATCTGCCTCGATAATAAGGGCGAGGATATGGTCGTGCGGGGCCGTATTTCAGACGTGAATGGCCAGCCTGTTGAGGGCGTCAAAATCGATGTCTGGCAGGCCAATGACGAAGGCTTCTATGATGTCCAGCAAAAAGGTATCCAGCCTGACTTCAATCTGCGCGGCATTTTCCGCACCGGGGCTGATGGACTTACTGGTTCAAGGGGTGCCCAAAGGCATTATTCGATTCGACAGACAGGCCAGTTCAGCTGCTGAAAGGCTGGGGCGGCATCCGTTCCGGCCGGCGCATCTGCACTTCATCCTGTCCCGGGACGGCTATGATGAGGTGACCACCCATATCTTCGATCCCGAAGATCCGTATCTGGAATCAGATGCGGTTTTTGGTGTGAAGGAAACGCTTATCGCCACCTTCAACAAGGTGGAGGATCAGCCCGTATAGCAGAGGTGGGGCTGAATGGCAGCTATTACTGGGATGTCGAATTTGATTTTGTCCTCGCACCCAAAAAGGGCTGAGCAACAGGCTTGAGGCTGGCCGCAGCTGCCCGCCTCAACCCAGCTGGTCAAGCGGGATCAGGGCGCCTGGGTGCCTGATGCCGCGGCTGGCCATGTTATGGCCTGCCTGAATGGCCTCTGCGATCGGCGCACCTTGCAGCAGGGCCGCCAGAAACGCCCCGTTAAAACTGTCTCCGGCAGCGGTGCTGTCCAGCGGGCGCTGGCTGGAGGCCGCCGCTGTCGCCGGCTGGCCTGCATGGAGATACTGGATCGGCCCGCCCGCATTTTCACGATGATGCTAGCATCGCCTGATAGCGACCAGCGTGGCGGCCGGATCAGCATCGAAATGCTTTGCCGGCTCAAAACTGGGCGTGAAGGTAATCCGCCAGCCGTGCTGCAGCCTGGATGGTCTTGCGGGCCGTCTCAGGCGTCTCCCACAAAGCAGGCCGGTAATTCGGGTCAAAGGCAATGCGCCCGCCCTGCTGGCGGATTTTTGCCAACGCGTTCAGAAGGGTTTGGCGGCCAGCCTGATAAAACAGTTTATTTCAAAAAATGGCGGAAGGGTGGGATTCGAACCCACGAAGGGCTTTCACCCTTGGCGGTTTTCAAGACCGCTGCATTCAACCGCTCTGCCACCTCTCCAGAAATGGGCCGGGACGAGCCCGGTCAGCGGGCCGCCAGCAAGGGCGGACACACCCGATTTAGCTTAAGCCGCCTTGCAAGTCAACGCTGGCCGCCCGCATCAAACAGACAAATTTTATCTTTTTGAAGGCCGCCCGGCATAAATAGATGGTTGCCCATTCAGCTTGTGACGATTACTCTTGCACCCACAAGATATAGTAGTCCATGCCAGCAGCCAGAGGAGCCGGAACGCCGATGCGCCACAGCAGCTTGAGACACGCGAAACCGGTTGTTTTTTCCGGGTCATATCCGGGTCCATATCCGGTCCAATATCAGGGCCCATATCCGGGCTATTGCGGGTTTTGGCGCGCCTGGACAAGGCTGGCCAGCCTGTTTTCGGTCCTTCTCCTGCTCGGTTTTCTGGCCGGCAGCCTCCCGGCCCGCGCGGCTTCTGATTTTGATGCCTGGCTGGCCGGTTTGCGCCAGGAAGCGCTGGCCAGCGGAATCAGCGCGGCCGTGTTTGATTCGGCTCTGGACGGTGTGCAGCCGAAAAAGCGCGTGGTAGAGCTGGATCGCAGCCAGCCGGAATTCAAGCTGACGCTGAAACGCTATCTGGCCAATACGGTCTCTGCTGCGCGGGTGAAAAAGGGGCGGGCGCTGCGAGACCAGCATCAGCAGTTGCTGGCGGAAATTGGCCGGGAATACGGGGTTCAGCCGCGCTATATTCTGGCGCTTTGGGGGATTGAGTCCGCCTTTGGCCAGCATAAGGGCGGGTTTTTTGTGCCGCAAGCCCTGGCCACGCTGGCCTATGACGGGCGGCGGGCGGCCTATTTTCGCAAGGAATTGCTGAATGCGCTGAAAATCCTGCAAGAAGGCCATATTGATCAGGCCCGCATGATGGGGTCCTGGGCCGGGGCGATGGGCCAGCCACAATTCATGCCCTCTAGCTTTCTCGCCTATGCTGAGGATTGGAACAAGGACGGGCGGCGCGATATCTGGACGGATGAGCAGGATGTCTTCGCCTCTGTCGCCCATTATCTGCAACAGGCGGGCTGGCGCGATGATATTACCTGGGGGCGTGAGGTAGGGCTGGCGGCTGGGCCGGACTGGGCGGCACTGGCAAAGGCCAAAACCCGCAAGACCATGCGCGAATGGCAGGCGCTGGGCCTGACCACGCCAGAAGGCGGCCCGCTGCCCCGGCGCAACCTGTCCAGCCGCCTTGTTTTGCCTGACGGGGTCGGGGCGCGCCTTTCTTGCCTATGATAATTTTGAATCACTGCGCCGCTGGAACCGGTCAGACTATTTTGCCATAGCAGTTGGAATATTGTCTGATTATTATAAGTAATATAATGGGTTAAAAGATGCTTCGAAGAATTTTGTCAAATAAGGCCAGCGCCCTGTTCCTGTTTATTGGGCTAGCCAGTCTGGGGGGTCTGGGCGGTTGCACCTCGCTGGAGCTGGCCGCTGAGATGGCCAAGCGTGTGCAACAGGCGGAACAGGAAAAAATCGCTGCCGAAACGGCAAAAAAAGGAACGGCCAAACCGGTGCAGGCGGCCCCGCGCTTCAAGATAGGGGATCCCTATCAAATCGCCGGTATCTGGTATTATCCGGAGCGTAATTTGCAATATGATGAAACCGGCATTGCCTCTTGGTATGGGGATCAATTTGCCGGCCGGCTGACCGCCAATGGAGAGATTTTTGACCCGGAACAGGTCAGCGCCGCGCATAAAACGCTGCATATGCCCTCGGTTGTGCGGGTCACCAATCTGGAAAATGGGCGCTCTTTGGTGGTGCGGGTGAATGATCGCGGCCCCTATGTTGCCGGCCGGATTATTGATCTCTCGCGGGCGGCGGCGCGCAAGCTGGGCTTTCACAAGCAAGGGATAGCCCGCGTGCGGGTGCAAATTCTGGCTGAACAGAGCCTGCGGATGGAAAAGCTGGCCAAACAGGGGCAGTTCCCGCGGACCGTGTCAGATGAGCCTTTGCCAGAGGTGACACCAGCGCAAAAACCAGCAGTGAAGCTAACCGCCCGCACAACCAGAGCCACCTCAGTGCGGCCAAGCCCCGGCCAGTCCGCGCTTGATCTGCTGTCTGAAAATCAGGTTGGAGAGGTGATAGTCGGCACCCCGATCAAAACCCAGATTTGGGTGCAGCTGGGGGCTTTTCACAATGAGGTGAATGCCCGCAATGTGCTGGGCCAGGCCACGCATCTGGGCAGCGGGCAGGTAACCCCGGTGCTGGTGGATGGGCGCACACTCTATCGGGCACGGGTGGGCCCGGCCAAAACGGTGGCTGAGGCAGACAGGCTGCTGGACAGTGTTTTTCAGCTGGGTTTCAGCGGCGCGCAAATTGTGGTGGAATAAGAGCAGCGCGGAAACAATGCCTGAAAAATGCCTGATTTTGCTGTTAGAAATCAGGCCAGCTTTCGGCAGACAGGGGTAAAAGGGCTTCCCGCTTCAGGGGGGCGATGGGCCAGAGGATTGGAACAGATATGATAAAATTTTGGTATTTTGCCAAGAGGCAGCATGATTTTGCCAAGCGGCATTTGGGCAGGCTGGCAAGCAGGATACTGGCAGCGGGGCTGGCGGGCTGCCTGCTGATGGCTGGATTGCCGGCGCGGGCCGCCGATGTCCCGACCGCCGCCGCCTATGCGCTGATCAGTGATTTTGGCACCGGCCGGGTCTTGCTGGAAAAACAGGCAGATACTCCGATGAAGCCGGCTTCTATGGCCAAGATTATGACGCTCTATATTGTTTTTGAGCGGATAAAGGAAGGTAGCCTCAGCCTGGAGGATACTTTTTTGGTCAGTGAGAAAGCCTGGCGCAAGGGCGGTTCGCGATCCTTTTTGAATGTCGGCTCGCGCGTTACGGTCAATGATCTGATACATGGGGTGGCGGTGCAGTCCGGCAATGATGCAGCGATTGTGCTGGCAGAGGGCTGGGCGGCAGTGAGGACGGCTTTGCCGTGCAGATGAATGATACCGCCCGCAGGCTGGGTATGCGCAATACCAATTTTACCAATTCCACCGGCTGGCCGGATCCGGACTTGACCACAACGGCCCGCGATCTGGCGATTTTGGCCAGCGCGCTGATTCGTGATTTTCCCATACAGGATTATCCCGATCTCTATCCGGTTTTTGCCAAGATGGATTACCGGATCAACGGCATCAAACAGGGCAACCGCAATCCGCTGCTCTATGGGGTTCCGGGGCGGACGGTCTGAAAACCGGCCATACAGAGGAATCTGGCTATGGGCTGGTTGGATCTGCCATCCGCGGTGACCAGCGGGTTATTCTGGTGCTGAACGGCATGACCTCTCGCCAGCAGCGCGCGGATGAATCGCGGCGGCTGATGGATTATATGTTCAGGGAATATCGCCTTTATCAGCTATTTGAGGCGAATGAGCCAGCCGCGACGGCGAATGTCTGGCTGGGGCGCCAGGCGCAGCTGCCGCTGGTGCTGGAAAAGCCTTTGGAGCGCGTGCTGTCGCGCACGGAACGGGCCAGAATGCGGATAACCGTCAGCTGGCAGGACCCGGTGCCAGCCCCGATTGAAAAGGGGGATAAAATCGGCACGCTGACTTTCAAGACAGACGGGATTTCTGAAACGCATGATTTGCTGGCGGGCGCATCGGTGAGCCAGCTGGGAATGTTTGAACGGGTAGGGGCAGCGGTCAAATATCTGATCTTCAGGGCCACCCAGCCGCTGCAGGAGTAACGCAAGGCAGGCGTCTGCCTTCTGGGGCCAGCGCGGGTTCTGTAAACAAAAGGGGAAGGAAAAGGCACGCCATGACAGGCCTGTTTGTGTCATTTGAAGGGGGCGAGGGCTCTGGCAAGTCAACCCAGATTGCACGACTGGCGGACTGGCTTTGCCAAACATGGCCGCAGATTGAGCTGGTCCGCACGCGTGAGCCCGGCGGCACCCAGCAATCTGAGCAAATCCGCGCCCTGCTGGTCAATGGACAGGCCGATAAATACAGCGCTCGCACCGAAGCGCTGTTGATGGTGGCGGCGCGCACCGAGCTGGTCAACCAGATTATCCAGCCAGCCCTGCAGCGCGGGGCGATTGTGCTGTGTGACCGGTTTCGGGATTCCACCTCAGTCTATCAGGGGCTGGCCCATGACATCGAACAGGCTGATATTGACCGGCTGCATCAATTTGCCATTGGCGATCTGAAGCCACACAAAACCTTTTTGCTTGATTTGCCCGCTGAGGAGGGGCTGGCGCGGGCTGGTCAGCGCGGGGCGGCTGAAAGCCGGTTTGAGGAAAAGGGGCTGGCATTTCACAGCCGCGTGCGCGAGGGCTACAGACAGCTGGCGGAGGCAAACAAAGACCGGTTTGTCGCGCTGGATGCCAGCCAGCCGGAAGATAAGCTGGCTGCTGAAATCCGCCAGCATATCTCCCCGCTGATGGAACAATTCACACAAAATCACCCGGGCGCGGAGGCCTAGCCATGCAAGAGGAGGCCCAGCCCCCGCAACCGGCTCTGCGCGGCCATGATCTGTTTTTACAGAGATTTGCCGAACAGGCGCGTGGCGGACGGCTGGCGCATGGCTGGCTCTTGACCGGGCCATCTGGCATAGGCAAGGCAAGGGTAGCGCAAACGCTGGCGGCCTGGCTGTTGGCAGGCGGGGCAGATCAGCCCGGCCTTTTGGACAATCGCGCAATCGCCGCAGAGATTCTGCAAGTTCTGGAAAGCGACCCGCAGGCCCGCCAGGTGATTGCCGGGGCGCATCCAGACCTGTTGCTGGTCAGGCCGGAGCTTGGAGAGCAGAATAAATCCGGCCAGATCAAGACCGACCAGCTGCGGCGTATTTCGGCCTTTTTATCGCAGACAGCCGGGCGCGGTGGCTGGCGGGCGGTTATTCTGGATTCGCTGGATGAGGTGAACCGGAACGGGGCCAATGCCTTGCTGAAGATTCTGGAGGAGCCGCCGGAGCGCACAGTGCTGTTCTGCCTGTCCGGCAAGCCGGGAAGTGTGCTGGCGACCATCCGTTCACGCTGCCAGCTGGGGCGGCTGCATCCGCTGGGGCTGGAGGATACAAGGGCGGTTCTGGCGGAAGTTTGGCCTGAGGCAGAGGCAGATACAGTGAAGGATTTGGCGCGCCTGTCGGGCGGGCGCCGGGCCGGGCGGTCCTGCTGGCTGAGGCAGGGGCGGCGGATCTGTTTGCTGAGACCTGTGCGGCCCTTGCGGCCGGGCAGGGGGCCTCCTCTATGGCCAGCCTGTGCAATCGCTGGGGGCCGGGCGGGGTCGAAGGGGCGGGCAATGCGGCAGTCAGCCCTGTTCCTGTTTGAGCAGCTTTTCACCCAGGCAGCCCGCACAGCTGCTGGCGGCCCGCCTCCAGACTGGCCGGATTATGCCAGCACCGCCTTGCACCATTTGTGTGACCGGCACAGCCCGGGCCAGCTGGCGGATATACACCGGATGTTGCTGCATGATTTGCAGGAGGCAGAGGCCCGCTATCTGGATTTCGGGGCGGTGCTGCATCAGTTTTTTTTCAAAATCCATAGCCAAACAGCTGCTTCTCAGGCTATGTGAGGGGGTATTTTTCAGCCCGGGCAAAGTGTGATCCATGACAGACAAGCGTTTTTACCTGACCACGCCAATTTATTATGTGAATGACAAGCCGCATATCGGCCATGCCTATACAACGCTGGCCTGCGATGTGCTGGCCCGTTTCAAGCGGCTGGATGGGTATGAGGTGATGTTTCTGACCGGCACGGATGAGCATGGCCAAAAAGTTGAGGCCGCCGCCAAAAAAGCCGGCATCAGCCCGCAGGAATTCACCGACCGGGTTTCGCAGAATTTCCGCGATTTGACCGACCGGATGGGCTTTTCCAATGACCAGTTTATCCGCACCACTGAGCCGCGCCATTACCGGGCCAGCCAGAAAATCTGGCAGCTTTTGATGGATCGCGGTCATATCCGGCTGGATAAATATGCCGGCTGGTATTCGGTGCGTGATGAGGCCTTTTATACCGAGGCAGAGCTGGTGGACGGCATGGCCCCAACGGGCGCGCCGGTGGAATGGGTAGAAGAGCCGTCCTACTTCTTTGATTTGTCAAACTGGCAGCAGGCGCTTCTGGATCATTATGAGGCGCATCCCGATTTTGTCGCCCCGCAAAGCCGCTTTAACGAGATTAAGAGCTTTGTATCTGGCGGGCTGAAGGATTTATCCGTGAGCCGCACCAGCTTTGCCTGGGGTGTGCCGGTGCCGAATGACAGCGATCATGTGATGTATGTCTGGCTGGATGCGCTGACCAATTATCTGACCGCGACCGGCTGGGCTGAGGAGGGCGGAGAGGCAGCGGACAGCCTTTATGCGCGTCTCTGGCCCGCCAATCTGCACATGGTGGGCAAGGATATTCTGCGCTTTCATGCGGTCTATTGGCCGGCCTTTTTGATGGCGGCGGGCCTGCCCCTGCCAAAGCGGGTTTTTGCGCATGGCTGGTGGACAAATGAAGGGCAGAAGATTTCCAAATCGCTGGGCAATGTGATCGACCCGCTGGCTCTGGTTGAGGAATACGGGCTGGATCAGACGCGCTATTTCCTGATGCGCGAGGTGCCCTTTGGCCGCGATGGTGATTTTGCCAGACAATCCATGATCCAGCGGATCAATTCTGATCTGGCCAATGATCTGGGCAATCTGGCCCAGCGCAGCCTGTCCTTGATTGCCAAGAATCTGGATGGTGTGATGCCGGAGTTTCCTGATCTGGCCGATCCGGCAGATGCCGCCCTGATCGCACGCACGGACGCGCTGCTGGATAAGCTGCGTGATGCGATGGACAGGCAGGCGTTTCATGAAGGCTTGCGCGATATCTGGGAGGTGATTGCCGAGGCCAACCGCTATATTGACACGGCCGCGCCCTGGGCCCTGAAAAAGACCGACCCGGCCCGCATGGCAGAGGTTTTGGCGGTGCTGGCTGAAAGTGTGCGCCAATTTGCCATACTGGTGCAGCCCTTTATGCCGGAATCGGCGGCGCGCCTGCTGGATCAGCTGGGCGTGGCGGGGCTGAGCGGGGATGGATCAAACAGGCGGGGCGGCCCGTATAAAGGGCGGCCAGACGCTGGCCAAGCCGAGCGGCGTATTTCCCCGCTATCAGGAAAAAGAAGAAGGCTAGAGAGCATGGCCGGGTTTTCTTTCATTGATTCCCACGCGCATCTGGATTACCCGCAGCTGGCTGGTGATTTACCCGGTGTTTTGGCACGGGCTGAGGCAGCGGGGATCAGTGATATTGTCACAATCGGTGTGCGGCCCAGCACGGCTGACCAGCCACGCCAGCTGGCCGAAAGCCCATGCCAATATCTGGTTTTCGGCAGGCTGTCATCCGCATGAGGCAGGCCGCGAGGCAGAGGCCTGCAATACCGGGCTGTTTATCGAACAGGCCCAGCATCCAAAATGTGTCGCCATCGGGGAATGCGGGCTGGATTACTATTATGATCATGCCCCGCGCGACCAGCAGGCCGCCAGTTTTCGGGCCCAGATAGAGGCCGCCCGCCAGCTGGATCTGCCGGTCATTATCCATTCCCGTGATGCAGATGCCGATATGATTGCCCTGATTGAGGAAGAATACGCGGCCCGGCCCTGGATTGGCTTGCTGCATTGCTTTTCCAGCGGCCCGGATTTGGCCTGGCGCGCGCTGAAGCTGGGGTTTTATATCAGCTTTTCCGGCATTTTGACCTTCAATTCCGCCAAACAGCTGCAAGAGCTGGCCGCCGAAATACCGCCAGACCGGGTGCTGGTTGAGACAGATGCCCCCTATCTGGCCCCGGTGCCGCATCGCGGAACCAGTAACGAGCCCGCCTACGCCCGCCATACGCTGGAAAAGCTGGCCAGCCTGCAGGGGCGCGATCTGGCTGAAATGGCGGGGCTGACGGCTGCCAATACGCGCGCCTTGTTTCACCGGATGGGAGAGGGGGCATAATGCGGGTAACCTTGCTGGGATGTGGCACTTCGGTCGGGGTTCCGGCTCTTGGACGGGCTGGCTGGGGGCGCTGTGACCCACAGGACCCGCGCAACCGCCGCCAGCGCTGTGCCGTGCTGGTGGAAAAAAACGAGACCCGTATCCTGATCGATGCCGGCCCGGATATCCGCAACCAGCTGATGCCGCTGGGCCTGACCGGGATGGATGCGGTGCTGGTTACCCATACCCATTCTGATCATATCGCCGGCATGGATGATTTGCGCGTTTTTTTCTGGCCGAACAAGGTGAAATTGCCGATTCTGGCCACCCGCCAGCATGGCCGTGAGGTTGTCCGCCGCTTTCCCTATCTGTTTGAGAAAAAACCGGATTCGCCCAGCTATTTTGAACCGCCCCTGCTGCTGGATGAGATTGAGCCGGGCCAAGCATTTACTGTCGGGGATATTGAAATTACGCCTTATTATCAGGGGCATGGCAATAGTTTCTCACTTGGGTTCAAATTCGATGATCTGTTTGCCTATTCCACAGATGTGGTGGAGTTGGATCAGGCCGTGCTGGATGATTTGCACGGGATTCCGCTCTGGATAGTGGAATCCCTGCGCCCGGAGCCGCATCAGGCCCATGCCCATTATGATTTGACCTTCAGCTGGATTGATCAGGTCAAGCCGGGGCAGGCCGTTCTGACACATCTGGGTTTGGAGGCTGATTATGCTGAATTGGCGGCGCTTTGTCCGGCCGGTGTAGAGCCTGGCATGGACGGGATGGTTTTTGAGCTGGAGAGTTAAAAAGTTCAATCCAACCAACTGATTTGGAATAAGAAACCCTATCTTTACATAATATATATTATGCGACATTAATAAATATAACAGTCTGGCGATCTTTGGCTGGAACCTTTGTGGGCTGGCATGGCCCTGCTCTCTTTTTTGGGCTCATCACCGGCCATTAACACAATAATGACAAAGGGCGAAGGCGGGTTCCGCCTGAAAGGGCCTGTATCAGCCCGCATCAAATGGCGGCTTTCGATTTTTCTGGCTGTTTGTTTCAGATTTCCAGCTGTCAGACTCTGGCATATCGATAATGGTTTGGCTGGCGGGCGGCTCTTTCGCCCGTGCAATCTGAAAGATCAGCCGTCCCAGCAGCAAAACCAGCCCGGACAGAAAGGCCAGCCCGGCCATGAAAAACACCGCTATCAGTCCAAAAACAGCCAGTAATTTGCGAAATAAGACGGCCATTGAACAGCTTTCCTTTCCCTCCTCGGCCAAACCGGCCCTGTCCCATTCAACGCCGGGTAACCTAATCAGGCAAGCTATTGTCGAAAAAACTTTGTCTCCGGCTTGGCCTTTCAGGAAAAACCTGGCTATGATGTGGTATCTCTTGGGGTGCCAGGCGTAACGGTCCATTGCGGGGCTGAATGTCTGTCTGGCTGAGAAAAACCCATTGAACCTGACCCAGGTCATACTGGCGGAGGAAAGAGACGAAAAGGCCATCAATACCAGCTTTTCTTTGTGCTGTGTCCGGCTTATCCTCTTCATCCAAAGCAGTATCGGCCCGTCATAAACTTTTGATGGAGCGAAAGATGCTGAAAAAATTATCCTTTTCAAACGGGGCGCCCGCCAGGCTGTTTTACAGCCTGATTCTTGCCCTTTTGGCCCTCACCCTGTCTGGCCCGGTCCAGGCGGAAAAGCCGGTTCTCACAATCTATACCTATGAGAGCTTTGTATCGGAATGGGGCCCGGGCCCCAAGGTGGAAGCCGCTTTTGAGGCGGAATGCGGCTGTGACCTGCAATTTGTGGCGCTGGATAGCTCGCTGGGCATTTTGGGCCGTATCCGCATTGAAGGGGCGTCCTCACCGGCAGATCTGGTGCTGGGGCTGGATACAAATGTGACCGAGATCGCCCGCCAGACCGGCCTGTTTGCCCCGCATCAGCTGGTCTCACAGGCAGATGCCCTGCCCGGCCAGTTTTCTGATCCTGATTTTCTGGCTTTTGACTGGGGCGTTTTTGCCTTTGTCTATGATCGGGACAGGCTGGCCAGCCCGCCGGATAGCATGGAAGCCTTGCGACGCGCGCCGGACAGTCTGAAAATCGTGATTCAGGATCCGCGCACGGCAACGCCGGGGCTGGGCTTGCTGCTTTGGGCAAAATCGATTTATGGCGAGGAGGCCGAGGATTTCTGGCGCGATCTGCAGCCGAAAATCGTTACCGTTACCAAGGGCTGGTGGGATGCCTATTCCCTGTTCCTTGAAGGCAATGCAGATATGGTGCTGTCCTATGCCACCTCGCCTGCCTATCACAGCATCGCCGAGGGCAAGGATAATTACGCGGCCGCTGAATTTGCCGAGGGCCATTACCTGCAAATTGAGGTGGCGGGAATGCTGAAAAATGCCCCGCAGCCGGACTTGGCCCGCGCCTTTCTCAGCTTTATGCAAGGCCCGGTCTTTCAGCAGATTATCCCGACCACCAACTGGATGTATCCGGTGCGCCGCGATAGCCAGCCTGCCGGGTTTGACGGGCTGGTCATGCCGCAGAAAACCTGGCTGTTCCCGGCTGAAAAAGTCGCCGCAGAGCAGAAGGGCTGGATAGCAGAATGGCTGGCGGCCAGCCGCTGATACCACCGCCCTTGCGGGCTGCCCGGCTGAGGCCGCTGCGCCTTGGGCTAGGGCTGGGCGGCCTGTTGCTGGGGCTGGCCGGGCTGTGTATCGGCGTATTGTTCTGGCAGGGCAGCCATGCGGCAGGCAGTCTGGCCGGTCTGGGTGCCCGTTTAGAGGCCGGGATGTTTGGCTCGGAAGCCCGCTATGCGCTGCGCTCAGCCCTGCTGCAAGCCAGCCTGTCCACGCTGCTGTCTGTTAGTCTGGGGCTGTGGCTGGCGCGGGCCTTGGTGCGGCGCGGTGCCTTTTGGGGGCGCGGGCTGCTGCTCTCGCTGTCCTGGCTGGCGATGGTGGTGCCGACTTCGGTAGCGGCGCTGGCCATCCTGTCCGTCTGGGGGCCAGCAGGCAGCGTGCGCGCGCTGGCTGAACAGATTGGCCTGTCCCTGCCCTTTGGCCAGTTCGGCTTGGCCCTTGTGTTACTTGCCCATTGTTTTTTCAATGTGCCGCTGGCCATGCGGCTGGGTCTGTCGGCCCTCTCCAGCCTGCCGGACAGGCAATGGCAGCTGGCGGCCAGCCTTGGTTTGCGCGCCCGCGATATCTTTTTCCAGATGGAATGGCCGGTCTTGCGGCTGGCGGCGATTGCCTCTGCCAGCCTGATATTCCTGTTGTGTTTTACCTCCTTTGCGCTGGTCTTGATGCTGGGCGGGGGGCCGCGGGTTACAACGCTGGAAGTGGCGATTTATACGGCCCTGCGCTTTGATTTTGACTTTGCCGCTGGCCGCCGGGCTGGGTCTGTTGCAGCTGCTGGTCTGTGGCGGGCTGCTCTTGCTGCTCTGGTATCAGCGCGCCCCCGCTGCTCAATCAGGGGCGGCAGGTTTGCCTGGCTGGCCGCGCCGCGACCGCGCCATGGCTGGCCCGTTTTGGCGATTGGCTGGCAATTGGACTGCTGGGTTTGCTGGTTGTTGTGCCGCTTTTATCGCTGCTGGCCGGACAGGATTGGCAGGCCGGGGCAAAGCTGTTCACCCGCCCGATCTTCTGGCAGGCGCTTCTTGATACCGCCCTGGTTTGCCTGCCATCTGCCGTTATCGCGCTGGGGCTGGGGCTTGTTTTTGCCACGGCTCTGGTGCGCGCACGCCAGACCGGCCAGCTGCTGGCAGGCCAGTTCATCGCCTTCAGTATTTCTGCCAGCCTGATGTTGCCTGCCCTGGTGCTGGGAACGGCGCTGTTTATTCTGCTCTATCAGCTGGTTCCGCCAGCCCGTCTGGCCTGGGGGCTGGTTTTGCTGGCCAATATCCTGCTCAGCCTGCCTTTTGTCATGCGCCTGCTGGAGCCGCGCCTGGCCTGGCTCTTGCCGGCCCAGGACAGGCTGGCGGATCAACTCGGCCTGTCTGGATGGCGGCGTCTGTGGATAACGCTGCCTGCCCTCGGGGATGAGCTGCAGACCGGCTTTGCGCTGGCGGCTGCGCTCTCGCTGGGGGATTTGGGCGTGATCGCGCTGTTCGGGTCTGCCGATTTCCAGACTCTTCCCTGGTTGCTTTACCAGTATCAGAACCGCTATGGAGGGGCGGAGGCAGAGATGCTTGCCCTGGTCATGCTGGGTCTGGTTCTGCTGCTGTTTTTTGCGGCTTTGCGGCTGACCCGCCCAGCCAGGGGAGAGCGCTGATGCTGATGCTGGAAAATCTTGTCTGGGGCTGGCCCGGCGCGCCGGAACAAAAGCTGAGCCTTGCTGTGGAGGCTGGAGAGATTGCGCTGGTCAGCGGGCCGTCTGGCTGTGGCAAGACAAGCTTGCTGAATTGTCTGGCCGGCTTTATGCAGCCCCACTCCGGCAGTGCCAGCTGGCAGGGGGCAGATTTTCTGGCCCTGCCGCCATGGCAGCGCCCGGTCAGCTTTCTGTTTCAATCCGGCAATCTGTTTGAACATCTCTCAGCCCGCCGCAATATTGCCCTTGCTTTTGTCCGGCGCGGGGAAAAACCGGCGGATGCGGACCGGCAGGTTACTGAGGCGGCGGCCCGGCTGGGGCTGGAGGCGGGGCTGCTGAACCGGCCAGTGACCGAGCTGTCCGGCGGCCAGCAACAGCGCGTCGCTCTCGCCCGCACCATGCTCGTGGGCCAGCCTGTTCTTTGCTGGATGAGCCTTTCAGCAGCTTTGATGAAAAGCTGAAACACAGCGCAGCCCGCACCCTCACCCAGCTGGTTGCTGACCAACAGATGGCCTGTCTGGTGGTCAGCCATGATGCCCGCGATTGCCAGCGTCTGGGCGTCAAAAAACAAATTATCCTGTCCGATCACAGCTGATCAAACAGAAAATCCAGCCCTGCCTCTCTCCAACCTGTTCCATAACTATCTGATTTAGATGGGTTATAAAAATAATTTCTCTCGCTCATGCGATTGTGAAGTGAAGTTAAGAAATTATTTTATTAATTCGATCTAAATTAGCCTTAACAAAGACGCAGCCCTCTGTCTGGAACGGGAAAGAAGATGAAAGCGACGCCCCAAAAAAAACCGGTCCCCCTAAAAAAACCAATTAAGGTCTGGTTCTACAGTGATGCCTAGCTAAGCAGTGAACGCCGGACAGCCGCTTTTGCCCCGCGCCGCCAGATTGACGAGCTGGTCTCCACAATCGCTAACTGCATGGAATTCAATGAAAGATTTGCCTGTTTCAAAACCCTTGATGGCCGCATCGTGGCCATGAGCCGGACTGGCGAATTCGTGATGGTGTAATCTCCCTCCTCCCTTCCCTCAGCATGACACCATCGCGGACAGAACCCTCATCCCATACCCTTGGGATGGGGGTTCGCATTTTTCAGCTTGCCTCTTGCCTGTCTGCACCGCTTCTGGTCTGATAAGCAGGTTTTGTCACGCCAGAAGGCTATAGCTGGGGGTTTGTATGATCACCGAGAAGATGAATCAGCGCCTGACCGAGACTGGCGGCCAGACACCGGCTGGCCAGCTGATGCGCCAATATTGGCAGCCGGTCGCGCTGAGTGATCAGCTGGCAGGCCAGCGGCCGGTCGTGCCGGTTGAGATTATGGGTGAAAAGCTGGTTCTGTTCCGCATTCAGGATGGCCCGGACCAGGGCCAGCTGGGGCTGATCGACCGGGCCTGTCCGCATCGCGGTGTTGATTTATGCTATGGGCGGCTGGAAACAGGCGGGCTGCGCTGTCCGTTTCACGGGTTTTTATTCGGCCATGACGGCACCTGTCTGGAACAGCCGGGCGAGCCGGGGGAGAAGAACCATCCGCGCCATTTTGGTCAGGCGGCCTATCCGGTGATTGAACGAAACGGCCTGATTCTGGCCTATTTGGGAGGCGATACCCCGCCTGCCCTGCCAGAGCTGGATTGCTTTATCGCCCCTTCCAGCCATGTTTTTGCCTTTAAGGGGCATCTGGATTGCAACTGGCTGCAAGCGCTGGAAGTCGGGATTGACCCGGTGCACGCCTCTTTCTTGCATCGCTATTTGGAGGATGAAAGCGGGGCAGATTCCTATGGGCGGCAATTTATGGACAGCTCCGGCGAGGAAGAAATCCCGCAAACCTGGCTGCTGCGCAATTACCCGGCCCCGCAGCTGAGCGTCCGGCAAACCGGCTATGGGCTGCAGATTGTTGCCAGCCGCCAGCTGGATGAGAAGCGCACCCATTACCGGGTTACCAATCAGGTCTTTCCCAATGCAATCGTCATCCCGATGAGCCGAACCATGGCGATCACCCAGTGGCATATCCCGATAGATGACCGGCAATGCTATTGGTATGCCGCCTTTACCAGCTATAGCGGGCCGGTTGACAAGGCGCTGATGCGCGCCCAGCGGCTGGAGCTTTATCAGCTTCCCGATTACCGGCCAACGCGCCATCGCGGCAATCACTGGGGCTATGATCCGGCGGAACAGGAGAGCCAGACCTATACCGGCATGGGCATGGATATTAATGTGCATGACCAATGGGCGGTTGAATCGCCCGGCCCACTCAGCAACCGTTCTGCCGAGCATCTGGTCAGTTCTGATCAGGCGATTGCCCGCTACCGGGCCATGCTGAACCGGGCGATGCGTGATCTGGAAGCCGGGGAGAAGGAAAAATTGCCGCTTTTCAAAACCGGAGATCAGGGCCTGCCGGGGCCGGCTTTTGCCGATATGCTGGAATATCAGGATCGGCCCGCAGCCAGCTGGCAAAACAGCTATCAGCAGCTGCGCCAAAACGCAGATTGGGAGCCGGAAAAATGAGCGGCTTTATCCAAAAGCATCAGCTGTATGACAAGCAAGCCAGGGAAAAAACCAAACAGATTATCGCCCGCGTCAAGCAAGCCGGGCTGCATTCGATACGCGTTCTGTTTGCCGATCAGCATGGGGTGATGCGCGGCAAAACCCTGATGGCAGAGCAGCTGCCCGGCCTGTTTGAACAGGGGATGGCCCTGCCCTCCAGCCTGTTGATAAAGGATATTGCCAACCGGACGGTGATGGATGTCTGGTCTGGCGAGGCAACCGGGCTGGCTGGCATGGCCGGGCTGGGCGATATTCTGCTGGTCCCGGATCCGGACAGGTTCTTTGAGCTGGCGCACGCCCCCGGCATTGGCTGGCTACAGGCCGATATCTGGCATAATGATGGCACGCCGTCCCCTCTTGATACGCGCCGCCTGGCCCGCCAGCAGGCCGAACAGCTGGCCGCGGCTGGCCTCACCCTGTCTGTCGGGCTGGAGGTGGAAGCCCATATTTTCCGGATAGAGAGCGAGCATCTGGCGGCGGCGGATGCAACCCAGCCCGGCCGTCCGCCAGAGGTCAGCCTGGTGCATCAGGGCTGGCAGCTGGCCAGTGAACAGCGTCTGGACAGTCTGGAGCCGGTTTTTGAGATTATTCGCCAATGCTGCCGGTCTCTGGGGCTGCCGCTGCGCACGCTGGAGGCAGAATTCGGCCCCGGCCAGATTGAAATGACCTTTGGGGTGCGCGAGGCGATGCAGGCTGGCGATGATATGGTCCTGCTGCGTGCCGCCTTGCGTCAGGCGCTGGCCCGCCAGGGCTGGCTGATCAGCTTTATGTGCCGCCCGGCCTTGCCAAATTGTTTTTCAGCAGGCTGGCATTTGCACCAATCGCTGAGCGACAAGAGGGGCGAGAACCTGTTTATGCCGGAAGCTGGCCAGCAGCTGAGCCAGACTGCCGGCCACTGGCTGGCCGGATTGCTGGCACATGGGCGCGAGATGGCCATTTTTGCTGCCCCGACGCTGACTGGTTACAAGCGCTACCGGCCGCATTCCCTGGCCCCGGACAGGCTGGCCTGGGGGGTGGACAATCGCGGCGCGGCCTTCCGGCTGATCGCAGTTGAGGGTGACAAGGCAAGCCGTATCGAAAACCGCACCGGAGAGCCTGCGGCCAACCCCTATCTCTATATTGCCAGCCAGATAGCGAGCGGGCTGGACGGGTTGCAGCAAAAACGCCCCTGCCCGCCTGCGGCCCAAAATGCCTATACAGAGGAGACGGCAGAAAAACTGCCCGCCAATCTGGCTGAGGCTTTGGATCTGATGCAGGAAAGCGCCTTTGTGCGCGCGGCCTTTGGCGATTTGTTTGTCGCGGCCTATGGGGCGGTCAAGGCGGGTGAGCTGGCCCAGTTCAACAGCCATGTGACCGATTTTGAGCAGCAGCATTACCTGACAGCCTTTTAGGGGAAAATACGCCCCCCCCAAAAAAAAACACCCATAAAAAAATACCAAAAAAAATACCGGGCCAAAAACCCGGTATCTTTATAAATGGTGAGCGGTACAGGATTCGAACCTGTGACCCAGTGATTAAAAGTCACTTGCTCTACCAACTGAGCTAACCGCCCATAAAGGCCCGGTTTTGGTATCTTACCCGTGCCGCAAGGTCAAGAGCAATTCTGACCTTTCCTGCCAATTTCAGCCGGACCCGGCCTGCGAGGGCGGCCAGCCTGCCCCTAAAGCGAGGTGGTGATCGCAATACCGCCCAAAACCAGCACCAGCGAGCCGCGCGCTATCATCGGGGCCAGCTGCATCAGCCGCGCATTTGGCGGCGTGCCCTTTTTCGCCGCGCCCGCCAAATGGATATTCAGCACAATCAAAATGCCCAACAGCCCGGTCGCGCCCAGTAATTTGATATGAAAAGCCCAGCCCAGATTCATGCCGCCATAAATCTGATAGGCCAGGGCAAACCCGGTCAGCCACAGAATCACCAGCGCGGCCAGCCCCAAGCGGATCAGGGTCATCATGGTTTTTTGAACCGGAGCAGCAGGAGGCAGCCCGGCCTTCATATGGTTGGCCGCCAGCACCCCGTTGGCAACACCGGCCCCGCCAGCCAAAAACAACCCCAAATAATGAAAAAATTTCAAGAGAGCTACAAGAGTCATCTGTCTTCCCTTTGGTTGAATGCGAACCCTGTCTCCAGCAAAACACAGCCCTTCTGCCCAGGCAAAAGGTATTTTAGGAAAAATTGATATAAATCCGCGCAAGACAGTTTTGCGCTTTTTGCCCGGGCCCAAAAGGAGCAGCAGTGCAAGGCTATTTCTTGATCGCGTGATAGAGCCTCTCGGCCACCTCTTCCGGCACAAAAGAGGAAATATCCCCGCCAAAACGGGCAATTTCCTTGACCAGCGAGGAGGCGACAAAATGCTGCTGCTCAGCGGCGGTCAGAAAGATTGTCTCCAGCGCCGGGTTCAGCCTCTTATTGGCATGGGCCATCTGGGTCTCATATTCAAAATCCGCCACGGCACGCAGGCCGCGCACCAGCAGGTTGGCCCCGGTCTCGCGCGCAAAATCCGTTAACAGACCGGTAAAGGGTTTCACTTCAATCGATTGATAAAATGCGTTTTCTTTGCCCCAATTTGCCAATCTGTTCCAGCAACATTTCTGAGCGTTCAGACAGGGAGAAAAGCGGCTTTTGCCAGCATTTTCAGCCACCCCAATCACCAGCTGGTCCGCCAGACCAGCAGCGCCGGATCAGATCCAGATGCCCGTAGGTCAGCGGATCAAAAGTGCCGGGATAAAGCGCGCGCGACATTCAGGATTCCTCCCCGTCTTGCGAGGCCTCATCCGAAGCCTCATCCGGGCCCTCATCCGGGCCTTCTTCCGGGCTTTCTGTAGCTGTTTCGGCCGGTTCTGCCCCGGTTTCTGCCCCGCCCTCTGCGTCGCCCTCCTCTTCGCCGTCCTCTTCAACAGAATCCCGGATCAGGCCAACTGAGACGACTTTTTCTTCCTCGTCAATTTCAAACAGCCGCACACCTTGCGTGCGGCGGCCGGCGATCCGGATTGAATCCCCCTCGCCGCCATTCACCCGGATGCGAATGATTTTGCCGGCATTGGTGACCAGCATCAGCTGATCCGTATCCAGCACGGTAAAGGAGGCGACAACCGGGCCGTTCCGGTCACTGGTTTCAATATTGCCAACCCCTTGACCGCCGCGCCCGGTCTTGCGGTAATCGGTCACCGCGCTGCGCTTGCCATAGCCATTTTGTGTTACCGACAGAACAAATTCCGACTCCGGATCAGCGATAACACACATGGACACGACCCGGTCCTTGTCTTTCAGCCGGATACCCCGCACGCCGGTGGAATCACGGCTCTGGAACACGCGCACCTCAGAGGCGGCAAAACGGATAGCCTTGCCCTGACGGGTCGCCAGCAGGACATTATCGTCGTCAGCACAGGGCAGCACCCCAACCAGCTGTTCTTTTTCCCCCAGCTTCATGGCAATCTTGCCATTGCTGCGGATATTGGTGAAGTCAGACAGCTTGTTGCGCCGGATGGAGCCGCCGGATGTGGCAAACAGGATATTGAGCTGATCCCAGCTCTGTGTATCATCCGGCATGGGCATCACGGTCTGGATGGTATCTTCCGGCTCAATAGGCAGCAGATTGACCATCGCCTTGCCTTGCGTTTGCGGCGTGCCCTGCGGCAGCTTGTAGCATTTCATCTGAAAGACCATGCCGGTCGAGGTGAAAAACAGGATCGGCGTATGGGTATTGGTGATAAAGACCTGTGAAACAAAATCCTCATCCCGCGTCTTCATGCCGGTGCGCCCCTTGCCGCCGCGCCGCTGGGTGCGATAGTCGGACAGGGCCACGCGCTTGATATAGCCGCGATGCGAGACGGTGACCACCATATCCTCTTGCTGGATTAGGTCTTCATCATCCTGATCCGCTGCGGCATTTGAAATCTCGGTGCGGCGGGGTTCAGCCAGCCGGTCATAGGCGGCCTGCAATTCTTCCAAAACCACTTCCGTCAGCCGGTCATTGCTGGAGAGTATCCCCAGATAATCGGTTATCTGGCCGGCCAATTCGCGGGTTTCCTCTACCAGCTTGTCCTGCTCCATGCCGGTCAGCCGCTGCAGCCGCAATTCCAGAATCGCCTTGGCCTGCGCTTCTGAGAGCCGATACTGTCCCTTTTCAACCTTATGGCCCGGATCATCGATCAACGCGATAAAGGGGGCTGCTTCCTCAGCTGGCCAGGCTTCAGCCATCAAGGCTTCGCGCGCCGCCTCAGCATTGGGCGCGGCTCGGATCATCTCAATAATCCGGTCAATAGAGGCCAGCGCGACAATCAGCCCGGCCAGAATATGCGCCCGGTCCCGTGCCTTGCCCAGCAAGAAGCGCGTTCGGCGGGTGACCACCTCAGCCCGGAAATCACAAAAGGCCTGCAACACCGTGCGCAGCCCCATCTGTTCCGGCCGCCCGCCATTCATCGCCAGCATATTTACCGGAAAGCTGGTTTGCAGGCGGGTATGGCGGAACAGCTGGTTCAGCACCACATCGGCTGAGCCATCGCGCTTGATTTCTATGACAATCCGCATCCCCTTGCGGTCTGATTCATCCCGGATATCGGAAATATCGGCGATCACCTTGTCGCGCACCAGCTCGCCAATACGCTCCAGCAACAGCGATTTATTCACCTGATAGGGAATTTCCGTAATGATAATCCGCTCGCGTTCCTTGGCGGTGATTTCAGTCTCAGCCCGCGCCCGCATGATGACCGAGCCGCGCCCGCCGCTATAGGCATCGCGGATACCGGCCCGCCCCATAATCAGCGCGCCAGTGGGAAAATCCGGGCCCGGCACAATCTCCAGCAGTGCCTCATCACTCAAACCCGGATCGCGGATCAGGGCCTGACAGGCGGCAATAACCTCACCCGGATTATGCGGCGGGATATTGGTCGCCATGCCCACTGCGATACCGCCTGCCCCATTGACCAGAAGGTTGGGAAATTCTGCCGGCAGGACAGAGGGTTCCAGCTGCGTCTCGTCATAATTGGGAACAAAATCAACCGTATCGCGCTCTATATCGCGCAGCAGGTTTTCTGAAGACCGGGCCAGCCGGGATTCGGTATAGCGCATGGCAGCAGCCGGATCGCCATCCACCGAGCCAAAATTCCCCTGCCCGTCCACTAGCGGCACGCGCATCGAAAAATCCTGCGCCATCCGCACCATGGCTTCATAAATCGAACTATCACCATGCGGGTGATAATTACCCATCACATCGCCGACTATGCGGGCGGATTTGCGATGCGGGCGGCCCCAATCATAATTGCCTTCCATCATCGCATAGAGGATGCGCCGATGCACCGGCTTCAGCCCGTCACGGACATCCGGCAGAGCGCGCGAGACAATCACGCTCATCGCATAATCAAGATAGGAACGCCGCATCTCATCAGAGATGGATACAGCCGGACTCAAGGCCGGATTTGGCGGGTTTGCCTGGTCAGTCAACAGCCATCCCTCAAACAGGATTCACACGCCAATTCGCGCGAATCACCTTCCCCTATTTATAGCATAAAATGGGGCAGAAAAGCCAGTTAAATACAAGATATTGACAGCGCTGACCGGCGGCCGGGAAAAGGCTGCTCAGAAGGGAATATCATCATCCAGATCGCCGCCTGCCATAGGGGGCGGTGCGCTCTGGGACAGGCTGGCTGGCTCTGCGGGCTGGCTGTCCTGTGGGTTGGCCATCGCCCCGCCGCCTTCCGCGCGCCCCCCCAGCAGGGTCAGCTCCCCCCGGTAACGTTGCAGGACCACCTCAGTTGTGTATTTTTCCACCCCTTGCTGGTCTGTCCATTTGCGGGTTTGCAGCTGGCCTTCAATATAGACGGTATTGCCCTTGCGCAGATATTGCTCGGCAATGCGGCCCAGATTTTCGTTAAAGATAACCACCCGGTGCCATTCGGTGCGCTCACGCTGTTCGCCAGTATTGCGGTCTTTCCAGCGTTCCGAGGTCGCCAGATTCAGATTGACGATTTTGGTGCCATCCTGCGTGCTGCGAATTTCCGGATCGCGGCCCAGATTGCCGATAAGAATGACCTTGTTCACACTGCCTGCCATCTGCCTTGCTCCTCTGCCCGGATCGTTTGGCCCGGATTGATTGGTTTGAAGTTCCCCGGGTTTTCCCAGATTAGCGGCTGGGCTGGGCGGTGACAAGCGGCGGAACAAGAAAAATCGGGCGCTTGTGATTGCAAAAGCTGCTGGACGATCCAACTCTGTTATACTAATCACAGACTGGCCAGACCCTGCTGATATGCACACGCAGGAGAGCAGAAAGACACGATCGATGCCTGAGAGCCTGAACCAACCCCTTGCGATGCGCCAGATTTCCGTGCGCGGGGCGCGTGAGCATAATTTGCAGAATGTATCGGTTGACCTGCCGCGTGATTCGCTGGTGGTGCTGACCGGCCTGTCCGGCTCCGGCAAATCCAGCCTGGCCTTTGACACTATTTATGCTGAGGGGCAGCGCCGCTATGTCGAATCGCTCTCCGCCTATGCCCGCCAGTTCCTTGAGATGATGCAAAAGCCGGATGTTGACCTGATTGAGGGTCTGTCCCCGGCCATTTCGATTGAGCAGAAAACCACCTCGCGCAATCCGCGCTCCACCGTGGGCACGGTCACAGAAATCTATGATTATATGCGCCTGTTATGGGCGCGGGTGGGGGTTCCCTATTCTCCGGCAACCGGCCTGCCGATTAAATCGCAGACTGTCTCGCAGATGGTGGATATCCTGCTGGCGATGGAGGATGGCACACGCCTTTACCTGCTGGCCCCGATTGTGCGCGGGCGCAAGGGGGAATATCGCAAGGAGCTGGCCGAATTTCTGCAAAAGGGTTTCAGCCGGGTGCGGATTGACGGGGAATTTTATGAGTTGGATAACACCCCGGCGCTGGATAAAAAACGCAAGCATGATATTGAGATTGTCGTTGACCGGGTAGTGATCCGGCAGGGGCGCGATGATCTGGCCACCAGGCTGGCTGATTCGCTGGAAACTGCGCTCAACCTTTCAGACGGGCTGGCCTATGCCGATACCGCTGAGGATAGCCCGAAGCGCACAGTTTTCTCCGCCCGCTTTGCCTGTCCGGTTTCCGGCTTCACCATTGATGAGATTGAGCCGCGTCTGTTTTCCTTCAATAATCCGTTCGGAGCCTGCCCGGATTGTGACGGGCTGGGGGTCAGCAGCCATTTTGATGCCGCCCTGGTTGTGCCGGATAAAACGCGCTCGCTGCGAGGCGGAGCGCTGGCCCCGTGGGCCAGTTCCAGCTCCAAATATTATATGCAGACGCTGGAAAGCCTCGCCCGGGCCTTCGGCTTTTCGCTGGAGGTGCCTTTTGCTGAACTGCCGCCGGTGGCCCAGGATATTTTGCTGAACGGATCCGGTGATCAGGCTGTTGAAATGGTCTATGAGGATGGCTTGCGGTCCTATCGCACGAAAAAACCGTTTGAGGGGTTGCTGCCCAATCTGGCGCGCCGCTATCGTGAGACGGATTCGGCCTGGGTGCGCGAGGAGCTGGACAGGTTCCGGGCCGCCCAGCCTTGCGAAAGCTGCGCTGGCAAGCGTCTGAAGCCGGAGGCACTGGCGGTAAAGGTTACCGAAAAGGATATATCAGAGACGGCCGCCCTGTCGATTGCTGAGGCGGTGGATTGGTTCACCGGGCTGGCGGGCAAGCTGGATGGCCAGCAAAATGTAATCGCCGCCCGCATTTTGAAAGAGATTAATGAAAGGCTGGGCTTTCTGGCAAATGTCGGTCTGTCCTATCTGAACCTGTCGCGCAATTCCGGCACGCTGTCCGGCGGGGAAAGCCAGCGTATCCGGCTGGCCTCGCAGATTGGCAGCGGGCTGACCGGTGTTTTGTATGTGCTGGATGAGCCGTCCATTGGCCTGCATCAGCGCGATAATGACCGGCTGCTGGCGACGCTGACACGGCTGCGCGATCTGGGCAATACGGTTCTGGTGGTAGAACATGATGAAGATGCCATCCGCTCTGCCGACTGGGTGATCGATATGGGGCCCGGGGCCGGGGTGCATGGTGGCCGGGTGGTTGCCTCGGGCCCGGCGAAAGAGATTATGCAGCAGGCCGACTCTCTCACCGGTCAGTATCTGAGCGGCAAGAAGGAAATTGCCCTGCCGGCCCAGCGGCGCAAGGTGAATAAAAAGCGGGTGCTGCGGCTCAGCGGGGCCAGCGGCAATAATCTGAAATCGGTTACCGCAGAATTCCCGCTTGGTCTCTTGACCTGTATCACCGGCGTATCAGGCGGCGGCAAATCTACGCTTGTGCTGGAAACGCTGTGGAAGGCGCTGGCCCGCCAGCTGCACCGGGCGCGCGAGATTCCGGCCCCCTTTGACAGGCTGGACGGGGCAGAATTGCTGGATAAGGTGGTGGATATTGACCAATCCCCGATTGGCCGCACGCCGCGATCCAACCCGGCGACCTATACCGGGGCCTTTACCCCGATACGCGAATGGTTTTCCGGCCTGCCAGAGGCCCGCGCCAGAGGCTATGCGCCGGGGCGCTTTTCCTTCAATGTCAAGGGCGGGCGCTGTGAGGCGTGCCAGGGCGATGGGGTGATTAAAATCGAAATGCATTTCCTGCCTGATGTCTATGTGACCTGTGATGTCTGCAAGGGCCAGCGCTATAACAGGGAAACACTGGAAATAAAGTGGAAAGACAAATCTATAGCCGATGTTCTGGATATGACGATTGAAGAAGGGGTGCAGTTTTTCAAGGCTGTTCCGGCCATCCGGGACAAGCTGCAAACCATGTTGCGGGTGGGGCTTGGCTATGTGCGGATTGGCCAGCAGGCGACGACCCTGTCCGGCGGTGAGGCGCAGCGCGTCAAGCTGTCCAAGGAGCTGTCCCGCCGGGCAACCGGCAAGACTGTCTATATTCTGGATGAGCCAACCACCGGCCTGCATTTCCATGATATTGCAAAATTGCTGGAGGTGCTGCAGGAGCTGGTAGAGGCTGGCAATAGCGTATTGGTGATCGAACATAATCTGGATGTTATCAAGACAGCCGACTGGGTGATCGATCTGGGCCCGGAGGGCGGCGATGGCGGCGGTCAGATTGTGGCCGCCGGCACACCTGAGGCTGTCGCGGCTGTGGCCGGCTCGCATACCGGTCACTATCTGGCCAAAATCTTGAACATACAGGCAAAAAGGCCAGCTGATGGGCGTTTTGCATATTATCGGCGGCGGGCTGGCCGGATCAGAGGCGGCCCTTCAGGCTGCCGAGGCCGGGGTTCGGGTTATCCTGCATGAGATGCGCCCGGTTATCAAAACCCCGGTGCATCAGACCGAACATCTGGCTGAGCTGGTCTGTTCCAATTCCTTTCGCTCCGATGATGCGGAAGCCAATGCGGTCGGAGTGCTGCACGCCGAGATGCGGATGCTGAACTCGCTGATTATGGCGGCTGCGGATCAGCACAAGGTTCCGGCTGGCGGGGCGCTGGCGGTTGACCGCGACCATTTTGCGGCTGCGGTTTCGCAGCAAATCACCAGCCATCCCAATATAGAGCTGGCCAGGGGCGAGGTTTCCGGCCTGCCCCCGGCAGAGTGGAATCAGGTGATAATCGCAACCGGTCCCCTCACCTCCAGCGCGCTGGCAGAGGCGGTGCGCGGCCTGACTGGCGAGGCTGATCTGGCCTTTTTTGATGCGATTGCCCCGATTGTGCATTTCGATACGGTGAATATGGATATTGCCTGGTTCCAATCGCGCTATGACAAGGCAACAGATGGCGGCGATGGCAAGGATTATATCAACTGTCCGATGACCAAAGAGCAATATGAGGGATTTATCGCCGCGCTGCTGGCAGGCGAGAAGATGTCCTTTCGCGAATGGGAAGAAAATACCCCTTATTTTGATGGTTGTATGCCGATTGAGGTGATGGCGGAGCGCGGGCCGGAAACCCTGCGTTTCGGGCCGATGAAACCGGTCGGGCTGACCAATGCCCATGATGGCAGCCGCCCCTATGCGGTGGTTCAGCTGCGCCAGGATAACAAGCTGGGCACGCTGTTCAATATGGTGGGCTTCCAGACCAAGCTGAAATATGGAGAACAGCTGCGGATATTCCAGACAATCCCCGGGCTGGAAGAGGCCAGCTTTGCGCGGCTCGGCGGCCTGCACCGCAATACTTTTATCAATGCCCCGCGTCTGCTGGATGATCAGCTGCGCCTCAAGGCCCAGCCCCGCCTGCGTTTTGCAGGCCAGATCACCGGTGTAGAGGGCTATGTTGAATCTGCTGCGATTGGCGGGCTGGCCGGGCGCATGGCTGCTGCTGATATAAAGGGCGAGAGCTGGACGCCGCCCCCGGTGGATAGCGCACATGGGGCCTTGCTGGCGCATCTGACCGGCGGGGCTGATCCGGACTCCTTCCAGCCTATGAATGTGAATTTCGGCCTGTTCCCGCCGCTGCCCGAACCGCCAACCCCAGCCGAGGGCAAACGGGTGAAAAAGCTGCGCGGGCGTGAGCGCAAAGCCGCCTATGCCGGGCGCGCCCTGGCCAGTATGCAGGGCTGGGCCCGTTCCGGTGACGGGCTAGCTGACCAGCATCCGGCCAAACAGGCGCAAGGGTAGCAAGGGCGAGGCCAGCCGGTCAGGCGGGCTGCTGGCCAGACAGCGGCAGGCTTTCATAAACGGGCTGGAGCAGGCCAGACTTGCTGTTTCCTGGCGGTGCTGGCCATTTTGCAGGATATGGGCCAGCTGCTGGCCAATCACATCTGCTGAGGCGGCCTCCTGCGGATGTCCGATCACCCCGGCCAGCCAAAAAAAATACCGCCCCCATAAATCAGGCAGCGCGCCCACTGGCCGTTCCGCCTCCAGCACCGCCTGTTGCCAGAGAGCCAGCCAATCGGCCAGCCGGACGGGTTGCCCCCCGCGATCCGGCGCGGCCAGCTGGCGCTTCTGCTGCCAGAGCTGCAACCTGTCCAGCAGCGGCGCCCGGTCCTGATGCGTGCCAGCCAGCCCATCCGCCCACCATTGCAGGCGAATTTGCACCAGCAAGCTCTCAGAAGGCAGCGAGACAGCCCGCTCCATCTCCAGCAGGAACAGCAGCAAATCTGCCAGAAGCGGCCTGTTGCGGGCTGGCTCAAAAGCGAGACACAGGGCCAGCGGACGGCTTGCCTCACGCAGCTCATCCAAGGCTGGCAGAGGCTGGCTCACCTTGCATCCGGCGGGGCCACCAGCAGCCCGGCTGCAACAGACCGCCCCTCGCTCATCAAAACATTCCAGGTCCGGCAGGCCGCCGGGGTGGCCATCACCTCCAGCTTGCAGCCCCTCTGCGCCAGCCCGTCGCGCAGGCTTAAAAACGGATTATCCGGCTGGCCGCCGGTTCCCAGCAAAAACAATTCCGGCCCCGGTTCTGGCAGTTGGGTGACAAGATCATCAGCTGTCAGCCGGTCCAGCGGCGGGGCCTGCCAGGGGCGGACCGCCCGCGGCAACAGGAAAATCGCCCCCTCATACCGGTCATCATTGACCTGAAAGCCGCCCCCCTGATAGGAGCGCAGCAACATCAGCCTGGCGTCTGTGGTAAAATCCTGAATAGAGATGGCCGGGGAGTCAGGCTCTTTTGCTGCTGCCATCAGCCGCGCTCATATTCCGGCTTGGGCGTGTCATTATCATCCTCATCAGCTGTTTTTTTCAAATCAAACCAGCTGAGCATCCCGACCGCGATAAAGACCGAGGAATAGGTGCCAATCGCAACGCCCCACAACATGGCCAGCGCAAAATCACGCAGCACCGCCCCGCCAAAAAAGACAATCGCCAGCAGGGCCAGCGCTGTGGTAACAGATGTCATAACCGTTCTGGACAGGGTTTCATTGAGCGAGATATTCAAAATCTCAGGCTGCTGCCTGCTCTTGTAGCGGCGCAGATTTTCCCGCACCCGGTCAAACACCACCACCGTATCATTGATGGAATAGCCGGCAATCGTCAAAATTGCCGCGATTGTGGCCAGATTGAATTCAAAGGCGGTCACCGCGAACAGGCCGATTGTGGTCACCACATCATGGGTCAGCGCGACCATGGCCGCGATGGAAAACTGCCATTCAAAGCGGAACCAGATATAGATCATAATCCCGCCCAGCGCGCAGAGAACCGCCAAAATACCTTTTTCCGTCAATTCTGCACCAATGGTCGGGCCGACAAATTCCGTGCGGCGAATATCATAAGAGCTGCCCAGCTCAGCCGTAACCGCCTGGATCGCCGCAATCTGGGCCTTTTCATCACCTTCCTGGCGCTGGATACGGACCAGCACATCTGTTTCCGCCCCAAAGCTCTGAATGGAAATATCGCCCAAATCCAGCTGGCCAAGCCGCCCACGCAAATCCGCCAGATCAGCCGGGCCCTCACTATGCCGGGTTTCAATCAGGATGCCGCCGCGGAAATCAATCCCCAGATTGAGCCCCTGCCAGAAAAATACCAGCAGCGAGGCCAGCACCAGAACCGAGGACAGGATCGCGGCCAGACGGAAGCGCACGACAAAATTGACCTTGGTCTCTGCCGGAACCAGTTTCAGCCTGAACATCCCTGCCTGCCCTTTCTTGCCTAGAGTTCCAGTGATTTTGGCCGGCTGGCATTATGCCAGAGCACAACAATCATGCGGGTCACCAATATCGCGGTGAACATGGAGGTGATAATGCCAAGGGCCAGGGTGACCGAAAAACCGCGAACCGGACCGGACCCGAACACATATAAAAACAAAGCCGCCACCAAAGTGGTCAGATTGGAGTCAATAATTGTTGAAATGGCGCGGCTGTAGCCTGCCTCTATGGCGGCCTGAATACGCCGGCCGCGGCGAAATTCCTCTCTTATCCGCTCAAAAATCAGGACATTGGCATCAACCGCCATCCCAACGGTCAGCACAATCCCGGCAATGCCCGGCAGGGTCAGGGTCGCCTGTATCGCCGACAGCGCGGCCAGCAGCAAGATGATATTTACCGCCAGCGCAGCCGTGGCAAACAGGCCAAACAACCCATAGCTGGCGATCATATAGGCCATCACCAGTATCAGCCCGACTATCGCAGCCAGCGTGCCCGCCGCTATGGAATCGGCCCCCAGACCCGGGCCGACTGAGCGCTCTTCCAGCACAATCAACGGCGCAGGCAAAGCACCAGCCCGCAAAACCAGCGCCAGATCATTGCTTTCCTGAATGGTAAAATTGCCGGTAATCTGGCCATTGGCAAAAATCTGGCTCTGGATTACTGGGGCGGACACCACCTTGCCATCCAGCACAATCGCAAAGGGCCGGCCAATATTGGCACCGGTTACTTGAGCGAATTTCTTTGCCCCGACCGCGTTCAGCGTAAAGGCCACCGCCGGCCGGTTATTCTGATCAAAGCTGGGCGCGGCATTTTCCAGCATATCTCCCGATACCATGACCCGCCGCTCAACCAGATACAGCTCACCTGATCCGTCTGCCGCCTCCAGCAGCTGCGTGCCTTGCGGGGCGCGCCCGGCTGCTTTCGCCTCAGCCGCGCTGCTGCGCAAATCCACCAGCTGGAAAGTCAGCCTGGCCGTCTGGCCCAGCAGGCTTTTCACCCGTTCCGGATCATCTACGCCGGGCAGCTGGATCAGCACCCGGTCCGCCCCCTGGCGCTGGATGACCGGCTCTTTTGTGCCATCGGGATCCAGGCGGCGGCGGATGATTTCTATCGCCTGCTCAACCGTCTGGGTGCGCAGGGCGGCAAGGCCCGCCTCAGAGAAACGCAGGCTGCGGTTCAGCCCGTCTTCTGTCAGATCATAGTCCTGGGCATAGGCGGCAAGAATCTCCTCCAGAACCGGCAAGTCTTCTGCATCGCGCAGGCCAAAGCGCACCTGCTCCCCGCCCGCTTCCAGAGCCCGGAAACGCAGCCGCTTTTCCCGGAAAGACAGGCGCAGGCTATCTGCCAGCCCGACCATTTTTTCCGCGACAACGGCCTGCATATCCACCCGCAGTAAAAATGCGAGCCGCCTTGCAAATCCAGCCCCAGATTAACCGGCTGGCCGGGCAGAAAACCAGCCAGCCTGCTGCCCAGCAGATTCGGGGCGGCATAGATCAGACCGGCCAGAACAACCAGCAAAACCAGCAGTTTTTTCCAGCTCTCAAAAACCAGCATCGTTTAATCAGACCTGTTTGGAGGAAAGGGCAGCAGGGTTATTTCTTGCCTGCTTTTTTTGCGGCCGCTTTTTTCGGGGCGGCTTTGGCAGCAGGTGCTGTCTTGTCCAGAACCGTTGAGATCATCGAGCGCACCACCGAGACTTTCACGCCGCTGGCAATTTCCACCTCAACCGTTTCCTCTCCGGCGGTCGCTTTGGAGACGGTTCCGGTAATGCCGCCAGAGGTGATGATCTTGTCACCGCGGCGCAGCGCCTCAACCATTTCCTTGTGCTGTTTGGCGCGTTTTTGCTGGGGCCGGATCAAGAAAAAATAAAACACCACAAAGATCAGCACAAAAGGCAGCAGCTGACCGAGCAGACCCGGGCCACCGGCAGCTGATTGGGCATAGGCAGGGCTGATAAGCATCTTGGATAGTCTCCTGACAGATTTTCGGCCATAAGCCGAAAAGGTTAAAGGGGTTAAAAAACTAATGGCACAATAGCCAGCTTGGCCTGCCGCGTCCACTGCCAGAGAGCGGTTTTCCCGATAATTCACCCGCCTGCCCCCCTGTTTTTGCTTGGAGCGCGGCCAAATAGCCGCTAAAACGGGGGCCATGAGCCAGCAAAGTGATGAGTCGGAAAAGATTGCCCTTCTGTCACGCATCGCCGATGCGCTGGACAGGCTGGCTCCGATCGATCAATTTCCTGATTCGCTGGAACAGGCTGAGGGTTATTTCTGGCAAGCAGCCAGCCGCCAGCTACAGCCGATTGTCGCCATCCAACGCCTGCCGCTGGATTGCCTGTGCGGGATAGAGCCACAAAAACAGCTGCTTCTGGATAACAGCCGGGCCTTTGCGCGCGGGCGGCGGGCCAATAATGCCCTGCTCTGGGGGGCGCGCGGCACCGGCAAATCCTCCCTGCTAAAGGCGGTGCATGGCCAGCTGCTGGCCGAAGGTCTGGATTGCGCGATTATTGAGATTGCCAGAGAGGATATTGCCGACCTGCCGCTCTTGATGGAGCATTTGTCCAGAACCCCGCGCCGCTTTATCATTTTCTGTGATGATCTGGCCTTTGAGGAGGCGGATAGCAGCTATAAATCGCTGAAAGCCGCGCTGGAAGGCGGGCTGGCCGGACGGCCTGACAATATTGTTTTCTATGCCACTTCCAACCGCCGCCATCTGATGCCGCGCCAGATGATCGAAAATGAACGCGGAACCGCGATTAACCCGTCCGAGGCGGCTGAGGAAAAAATCTCGCTCTCAGATCGTTTTGGCCTGTGGATTGGGTTTCATTCGGTGGATCAGGACAGCTATCTGGAGATGATTCAGACCTATATCGCCCATTTTGGCCTGCCGGTCAGCTTTGAGGAGGTGCGGGCCGAAGCGCTGGCCTGGGCGATGGGGCGCGGCAACAGGTCCGGCCGCACCGCCTTTCATTTCATTCTGGGTCTGGCCGCCCGGCTGGATGTCGATTTGACCGATGCCAAGGGGGGAGCAGGCGGCGCCTAGCTCTCAATCACCTCGCGGGGATTGACCGGTGTGCGGCCCTGGCGGATTTCAAAATGCAGGCTGGGCTGGCGGGCGCGTCCGGTCATGCCCACCTGGCCGATCATCTGGCCGGCATTCAAAACCTGCCCCTCAGTCACCGCAACACTGCCCAAATGGGCATAGGCGGTGATATAGCCGCCATCATGCTTGACCAGCACCAGCGTGCCAAAGCTCTTCAGCCCGGTGCCGACATAGGCAACCGTGCCGGGCGCGGCGGTGGCCACGGCTGTTCCCTCGGCAGCGGCAATATCAATCCCGTCATTGTGAACGCCCCGCTCAGCCGGGCCAAAATCAGCCAAAATCTCACCAGCGACGGGCCAGTCAAACCCGTCTGATGCCTCCATTTTAGGCGCGACAAAAGATTTGCGGGGCTGGGCAGGCTTGGCTTGCGGGGCTGGTTTTGCCGCTTCTCCCGGACGGGTTGGCCGGGCCCGCAGAACCGTGCGTGGGCTGGCCGCTTCCAGCACGCTGAAATCATGGCTGTCCGGCAGCTGCAGGCGTTGGCCCGCGACCAGCTCATAAGGCTCAGACAGGCCATTCAGCTGGGCCAGCTGATATTGCGAGACGGCGTAGCGTTGCGACAGGCTGAACAGGCTTTCCCCGGGCCGGACAATATGGATGCGCGCCGGGTTGATCTTCAAACGCTGGCCAGCTCTCAGCTGAAATGGGGCGACCAGATTGTTGGCGCGGGCAATAGAGCCCGGTGTCACCTGATAGCGGGTGGCCAGGATGAACAGCGTATCCCCGCCGCGCACCTCTACCTCTCCGGACGGCGGGATAGCCTCACGCCCCTCACGCAAGGGGGCGGTTTCCAGCGGGGCCGGGGTGGCGCGGCTCAGCGACAGGTTCGGGGCCTTCAGCCTCGGCACCCCGCCCTCACAGGCGGCCAGCAGCAAGGCAGCGGCCAGAAGCATCAGCCCGCCGCGCTGGTTTGCGTTCATGCTGTTTTTCTCGGTCATCTCTCTGCCACTCCGGTCAGCATCGGCACAAAGCGCACCGGCATCAGCTCTTCCTCGCTGAACTGTGCCCCTTTTCTTGTTACACGAATCAGCTGCTCCTGACCAGATGGGCCGACCGGGGCAATCAGAATACCCCCTCTTTTAGCTGATCGCACAGCGCCCCGGTCAGTTCCGGCATCTGGCAGGTGACCATGATCCGGTCAAACGGGGCTGCTTCCGGCCCCCCCCTCGCCCCATCCCCCAGCAAGGTTGTCAGATTGGAGAGCTGCAGCTGGCGGAACCGGTTTTCCGCCCCGACCAGCAGCGGGCGCAACCGCTCTACCGTATAGACCCGGCGGCTCAGCAAGGCCAGCACACAGGCCTGATAGCCGCTACCAGTGCCGATTTCCAGGACCCGGTGCTTGCGCGTCAGCTGCAACCCTTCGGTCATGCGGGCGACAATATAGGGCTGGGAAATCGTCTGGCCATTGGCAATGGGCAGCGAGGCATTTTCATAGGCATGGGCCCGCAGGGCGCGCGGCAGAAACGCCTCACGCGGGATTTTTTCCATCGCTGACAGAACTTCAGATGATACAATCCCTTGACCGCGCAAGGTCATGATAAGCTTGGCTTTTTCCTGAAAATAATCCACAGCCTACCCCGGCCGGACAACCGATGCGTCCGGCAGGGCCGCCAGCTGATCCTGATCTGTTGTATTCAGCTTGAGCGGCGTGACCGTGATATAGCCGCTATCCATCAGCGCGCGATCGGTGCCCGGGTCGGTCTCGGTGCGCACATTGAGCGGGCCAATCCGGAAATGATTTGGAATATCACTGGCGATTATTTGATCAGACAGCTTGTGCCTGTCCAGCCCGGCCGGCCGGATGCCCTGAACCGGCCCGGCCTTCAGCGAGGGAAAATTCACATTCAAAACGGTGCGCGGCACGAAGGGCTGGGACAAAAGATACTCCAGAACCTGCTGGCCATATTTGCGGGCCGGGCCAAAATCAGCTTCCGTGCGGCCATTGCGCTGGCTAAAGGCAAAGGCGCGCAGGCCGATAATCGCCGCCTCCCTCGCCCCGCCAATCGTGCCGGAATACCCAATATCATCAGCCGCATTCATGCCGTGATTGATGCCGGAGAGGATCAGATCAGGCGGGTTATCTGTCATCAGATGATGCAAGGCCAGCATAACACAATCAGCTGGCGTGCCGGAACAGGCATAATGCTGGTCATCTATTTTGGCGAGGTGAATATCGCGCCACAGCGTGATCGACTGGGCGGTACCGGACCGGTTATCCATCGGGGCCACAACCAGAATATCCTCACTGACCGAGCGGGCTATTTCTTCCAAGAGCTTCACGCCATAGGCGTCAATCCCGTCATCATTGGTAATCAGAATACGCATCCCAGCCTGCCTCTAGCCTGCCACCAGCCGGTCGGTTCCCATATAGCTATGCAGCACATCCGGCAGCAAAACCGACCCGTCCGCCTGCTGGCCATTTTCCAGAAGCGCTATCATGCAGCGCCCGATGGCCAAAGCCGACCCGTTCAGGGAATGCACAAATTCGGTCTGCTGATCGCCGGCAGAGCGGCAGCGCGCGCGCATCCGGCGGGCTTGAAACGGGCCACAATTTGAGCAGGAAGAAATCTCCCGATACTGGCCGCGCCCCTCATCCTGGCCTGGCAGCCACACCTCAATATCCAGGGTGCGGCGCGCTGAAAAGCCGGTATCCCCGCTGCACAGAACCAGCACCCGGTAAGCCAACCCCAGCCTTTGCAAAATGGCCTCGGCACAGCCGGTCATACGCTCCAGCTCTGCATCTGATTGATCAGCCGCGGTAATTGATACCAGCTCAACCTTGGAGAATTGATGCTGGCGGATCATGCCGCGCGTATCGCGCCCGGCCGCCCCGGCCTCAGCCCGAAAACAGGGGGTATAGGCGGTCATCCGCAGCGGCAAATCGGCCTTGTCCAGAATTTCATCACTGGCCAGATTGGTCAGCGGCACCTCAGCTGTCGGGATCAGCCAGCGATCATCTTCCGTGTGAAACAGATCATCGGCAAATTTGGGCAGCTGGCCGGTCCCCTGCATGGTCTCAGAGCGCACCAGGGCGGGCGGCAAAATCTCATGATAACCGAATTCCTGAATATGGGTGTCCAGCATAAAGGCTGCCAAAGCCCGCTCCAGCCGCGCCAGCTGGCCGCGCAGCACAACAAAGCGCGCGCCGGATAATTTCGCCCCGGCGGCAAAATCCATCTGGCCCAGCCCCTCGCCTATCGCGACATGATCTTGCGGGGTGAACTCAAAAACAGGTTTTTCGCCCCAGCTCCGCAGCAGCTGATTATCTTCCTCATCCGCCCCGTCCGGCACAGCATCATCCAGAATATTGGGCAAGCTGATCAGATGGGTGGTGATCTGTTCGGCCAGCGCCGCCTCCTCTGCGTCCAGGGCTGGCATCTGTTCTTTTATCTCAGCCATTTCAGCCATCAGGGCCGCCGCATCGCCGCCGCTTGCTTTCACCTTGCCGATTTCCCGTGAGGCTTCATTGCGCCGGGCCTGCAGCTGCTGGGCGCGGGTTTGCAAGGCGCGCCTTTTTTCATCCAGCTGGCCAATTTCGCCCGCAATGGCTGGCAAGCCGCGCCGCGCCATAGCCGCATCAAACGCGTCAGGGTTTTCCCGAATAAATTTTATATCATGCATCAGACTGGCCTATTTTTCAGGTTCTCTGGAAAGGCAAGCGCGCTCACCCTTCATTTGCTTCATCCCAGGCGTCGCGATCCCGCTTGGCAATCAGCCGCGCCGCCAGAATGGATATTTCATAAAGCGCAATGACCGGCAAGGCCAGCAATACCTGAGAGATAACATCCGGCGGGGTCAGGATTGCGGCGGCCACAAAGGCCAGCAAAATGGCATATTTGCGTTTCGATGCCAGACCGTCCGGCGTGGCCAGCCCGGCCTTGACCAGCAAGAGCAGCAGGACCGGCAGCTCAAAAGACAGGCCAAAGGCAAACATCAGCCGCATGACAAGCGAGAGATATTCACTGATGCGCGGCTCCACCTCAATGGGCAGTGACCCCTCTGCCCCGCTCATCTCAAAGGACAGGAAAAAATCCCAGGCCAGCGGAATAACAATGAAATAGACCATCGCTGCCCCCAGGGCGAACAGCAGCGGCGTGGCCATCAAAAAGGGCAGAAAGGCGGTTTTCTCATTGCGGTAGAGACCCGGGGCCACAAACCGCCAGACCTGCAGGAGCATCAGCGGAAACGAAATGCTGATGGAAATGAAAAAGGCGACTTTTACTTGCGTGAAAAACCCTTCATGCAGGCCGGTGAAGATCATCCGCCCGCCGCGCGCCGCCAGAATATCTGCCAGCGGGGCCTGCAGCCAGAAATAGACTATATCTGCCGCGTTCATCGTGCCGGATCCAAAAGGCCGGATAAAACAGGCCAGAAAAATCACCACAAACAGGGCCAGCACCAGAATAATCCGGTTACGCAGCTCGGTCAGATGCTCCAGCAAGGACATGGATGCCAGCGCATCCTCTTCTTGTTTTTCGCTCATGCTGTTTTTTCTGCCTTGCTCTTGCGGGGCCCAGCTGATTTTTTAGCTGATTTTTTGGCGGCTGGTTCTGGCGGGCTATCCTCTATAAGCTGGCTGTCACTTTCTGCCTGCTGAAAGGCGGCCTCGGTCTCGCGCTGCATTCGGGTCGCGCTGTCCATCATCTCATTCTTGACATCAGATTCCAGCAAATTGGCGACATCATCCAATTCGCCTGATTTGGCATCCTTGACCATTTTCTTGATGTCTTTGAGATCGTCATCTTCAGCCAGATCACTCAGCGAGCGGGTGAAATCGCGGGCCATCTGGCGCGCCTGACCGGTGATTTTGGTAAAACTGCGCAGCACTTTGGGCAGGTCTTTCGGCCCCACCACGATCACCAGCACAAAGGCGACCATCATAAATTCCTGCCAGCCCAGATCAAACACGCGCCACACCTCACCTCATACGCAGACCGGCCTTTTTACCTGCCGGGGATGAATACAGCCAAAAATGGGTTGATCAGCGCTTCTTGGCTGCTGCCTTTTTTGCCCGACCTTTTTTTGCAGCTGCTTTTTTCGCCGCTTTTTTGGCCGCCGCTTTCTTCGCAGCTTTTTTGGCAGCTTTCTTCGCCGCCTTTTTGGCTTTTGGCGCAGCTTCTATCTGGGCGGTTTCTGCCTCTTCATCAGCTGGCGCGTCCTCGTCTTTCACGCCTTGCTTGAAGTTACGCAGCCCCTTGCCAAAATCGCCCATAATGCCGGAAATCTTGCCCGGTCTGGCAAACAGAATCAACACCACGGCCAGAACAATCAGCCAATGCCAGATACTTGTGAAACCCATTTTGTTTCCTTCCCTGCCGGAAATTAATTCATTCATTTGCGCTGCAACCGGCGCCTAGTCTGACCGACTATAATCTGCCGCCGGATTTGCTGCAATGCCCTATCTGATATAAACGCCTATTGCTCATCCAAAAAGACAAAAGCGCGCTCAGGATCAATCTGGACTTTGACTTGCGTGCCGGTTTCCAGCGCGTTCATCCCCGGCAATCTGGCGTGCAAATGCAACTCAGAGCTGCCGGTCGGCACAGACAAATGCAGCAAGGAGGCCCGGCCCAGCAGATAGGACTCCATCACCACCGCCTCAGCCCCTTCTGCGGCGGCGGCCTGATCGCCGGTCAAGACCTTGAGCGCCTCATCCCGGATAACAATTTCAGCTGCCGCCCCGTGCGGCAGGCCAGCCGCCTTGAAATTGCCAAAGACTGTTGCGATAGACCCGTTTTGCACCTGACCCGGTATCCGGTTCACCTCGCCAAAAAATTCCGCGACAAAGCCGCTGGCCGGCTGGGTATAAAGCTCAATTGGCCGGCCTTGCTGAACCTGGCGACCATGATTGAGCACCAATATCCGGTCAGACATGAACATGGCTTCCTCGGCATCATGGGTGACCATCAGCGCGGCGGTGCCTCTTTCCTTCAGCACATGAAGCATCTGATCGCGCACCCGTTCGCGCAGGCGGCTATCCAGCCCGCTAAAGGGCTCGTCCAGCAAAATCAGCGGCGGTTTTGGGGCCAGCGCCCGGGCCAGGGCCACGCGCTGCTGCTGGCCGCCGGACAATTCATGCGGATACATATCTGCCAGCGCCTCAATCCCCATATCTGCCAGCATATCCAGCCCGCGCCGCAAGGCCGCATGGCCCTTGTCCCGCACCCCGAAAAGCACATTTTCCATCACCGTCAAATGCGGAAAAAGCGCATAGGATTGAAAGACCAGCCCAATGCCGCGATCTTCCGGCTCAACCATAAGGGTGGGGCTGGAGATTTCCTTGTCATTCAGCAAAATCCGGCCAGCTGTTGGCACTTCCAGACCGGCCGCCAGCCGCAACAGGCTGGTCTTGCCACACCCGGACGGGCCGAGCAAGGTCAGCACCTCACCCGGTGACACGCTGAAGCTGATATCCGAGACAGATTGCGTGCCATTATAGCTGTGGGAAACGCCGTCAAAGACCAGCATCGCGGCCTCCCTCGCCGGTTTCCTCTTCGGCCTCTGCCTCAAAATCCAGCCAGGCTTCCTCATCGCTGGGTAAATCTGTCTCGTCGTCTGGCTCTGCTGCTTCGCCGGGTTCGCCCAGCCCGCCCAGAATCTGGCCCTTGCGGAGCAGGCCGGAGGCGCGCAAATCTTCCATGCCGGGCAAATCATCAATGCCGGAGAGGCCAAAATAATCCAGAAAGGCCGGGCTGGTGCCCCAGGTCAAGGGCCGCCCCGGGGTGCGCCGCCTGCCGCGCGGCTTGATCCAGCCCAGCTCCAGCAGAATATCCAGCGTGCCGCGGGACAGGCTGATGCCGCGAATTTCCTCTATCTCAGCGCGGGTGACCGGCTGGTGATAGGCGATAATCGCCAGCACTTCGAGGCCCGCGCGCGACAGCGGCCGCTCCACCGGCTTTTCCAGATTGAGGCGGGCGGCCACGTCCGGGCGGGTGCGAAAGGCCCAATCCCGGTCAATGCGGCAGAATTCAAGCCCGCTCTCCGGCCCGTAGCGATCTGCTATCAGCTGCAGGGCCGCATCCAGCTCGCTCTCCTCTGCTGCATAGACCATCATCTCGCGCCTGCTGACCGGCTTGGCAGACGCAAAGATCAGCGCCTCCAGAATACGGGCGGTTTCAATTACCTTGTCATCTGGCAGCTTGTCATCTGGCTGGCTCATTTATTCTGTCTCCGAGATACGGCTGCGAATATAGACGGTATCATAGGCCCGGTTTTGGCGCAGGCCAATCACCCCTTCTTTTACCAGCTCCAGCGCGGCGGTAAAATGCGAGGCCATAGCTGAGCGGGCATCCAGCGGCTGCTCCAGGCCAGGCGGCAGAAAGCTGGCCAAATCAGCCCAGCCGGGTGCGCGAGGCAGTATCCGGCGCAGCCGCTCAGCTGCTTCCTGAACCGAATAAAGCCGGGTCGCCGCGATGGTCAGCGTGCCAGCCGCCTCTTGCGAGCGCATATCCCCATAGGCTTGCAACAGCTCATACAGGCTGGCAGTCCATTCAATCTTTTCGGTGCGGGCAAAGGCTTGCGGGGCGCCGCGCACAAACCGGCTGCGCCCCAGACGCGGCAAATCCATCAGCCGCTTGGAGGCTTGCTGCATCGCCTCCAGCCGCAACAGCTGAAAGCGCAGCGCATCTGACATATCAATGATTTCTTCACTGACCTCAGCAGCCGGGTCCGGCAAGAGCAGGCGTGATTTCAAATAGGCCAGCCAAGCCGCCATAACCAAATAATCGGCGGCAATCTCCAGATTAACCTCTCTGGCTGATTCAATATAGGCAAGATATTGCTCAGCCAGCGGCAGGATGGCTATTTTGGTCAAATCAAGTTTTTGCTCGCGTGCCAGCGACAAGAGCAGGTCAATCGGCCCTTCAAACCCGTCCAGATTGACGAACAGGCCCGGCTCAGCGCCCGGATCAGTGCCCGAATCAATGCCCATACCTTTGCTCTGCCCCCGGCGGGTATTTGTCTTCTTCAAAATCGCTCATCGCTTCCTGCCAAAATAGGCGGCCTTACGGGCTGGCCTGAGTTACCCGCCGCAAAATACAGTCCTGACCGGCGCGTTTCAGACGATCACAGATTTGCCGGGCGGCTGACGGATCAAGAGCCGGGGTGATCACCCGCCAGAATATCCCGGAAGAGCCGGCATCAATTTGCATCACGCCCAATTCCGACCCATCCAGCCGGTCTTTGTGATCGCGGCCCAGTATCGCAGCCGCCTGCTCGGCTTTTTCCTGCTCGCGGAAAGCGGCCAGCTGCACCATCATTTGCGGCTTGTTCGGGTCTGTCACCACCGGCTTGGCAAGGATGCGGGCCTTGTCCTTAGCGGGGGCAGCCTGTTTTGGAACAGCCGGGCGCGGCGACGGAGCCGCGGTTATGGCAGGCTGCTCTCCAGCTGGCTGGGCATCCCGGCTTTCGCCGCTGGCGCAGCTTTCCACTCGTCCTCCGGCTGGCCAGAGGAAGCGGCCCCTTTTGCCGGTTTGTCTTTTGCAGCTGGTGTCTTTTCAGGCGTCTCTTCTGGCGTCTGCCTCAGCCGCGGCTTGCCTGGCCTGTGCAGTCTTGTTGTCAGCAGGCGGGCTGGCGGCTGGCGGTTTTTCCTGCCCAGCCTCATTTTCAGCCAGCCTGACAGGCGGCAATTCCGGCTCTGCTTCCGGTAGTTGCAGCCGGTCTATCGTCTCATCAGCCGGGTCCAGCTTTTCCAAAATGGTCATCACGGACGAATTTTGGTGATCAATTTGCAGGCCGCCCGGCTCATCGGGCCGCTCCTTATAGGCGGTCGCATCGGCCTTGATAATCGGCACATCCTGCGCGCCGCCATTGCCCAAAAGCAGCAGGAAACCGCCTGCCGATACCAGCCCAGCCAGCCCGACAAGCAGGATCAAGATGATCAGGATCAGCCGCGGGAAGCCTGATTTTGCTTGGGTTTCTGCCATCACATTTTCTCTTTTGGCTCAATCGCCATCAGCCCCAGCCCGATTGCCAGAACCTGACGGGTCGCGGTCACCAGCGCAAGACGGGCTGAGCTTATCGCCGGATTATCAGGCTGCACAAATTTCAAGGCCGGATCATCGCGCCCGGCATTCCACAGCGCATGAAACAGGGCGGCCAGCTCCATCAGATAAAAGGCAATCCGGTGCGGTTCATGCAGCAGCGCCGCAGCCGTAACCAGCTTTGGCCAGCTGGCCAGCTGGCGGATCAGGCGCAATTCTGCCGGATGCACCAGCAAGCTGGTATCGCCCTCCCCTCCTTCTGGCAAATCCTTTTGCCGAAAGACAGAACAGGCGCGCGCATGGGCATATTGCACATAAAAGACCGGGTTATCGCGGCTTTTTTCGGTAACCTTGGCATAGTCAAATTCCAGAGCCTGATCAGACCGGCGGGTCAGCATGATAAAGCGCATCGCATCCGCCCCGACCGCCTCCATCACATCTGCCAGGGTGACAAAGCTGCCAGCGCGTTTTGACATCTTGACCGGCTTGCCCTTGTCCAGCAGCGTTACCAGCTGCACCAGCCGCACCAAAAGCGGCTCTTCTTGTCCGGACATGGCCTTGGCAGCTGCGGTCATCCGCTTGACATAGCCGCCATGATCCGCGCCCCAAATATCAATCAGCAACCCGCCTGTGCGGGTCAGCTTGTCCATGTGATAGGCCACATCCGAGGCAAAATAAGTCCAGCTGCCATCAGATTTTTGCAAGGGGCGGTCCACATCATCGCCAAAGGCGGTTGACCTGAACAGCAGCTGCTCGCGCGGCTCCCAGTCCGGGTCAGCCTTGCCGCGCGGCGGCTCGGTTATGCCCATTTCAACAAGGCCCTTTTCTTGCAAAGCCTTGACTGCACTGTCAACCTGTCCGGTTTCCACCAGCTGGCGTTCTGATGACCAGACATCCATAGCAATATTCATCGCCAGCAAATCAGCCTTGATTCCTTTTAGCTGGTCAGCAATGGCAAAGGCGCGCACCGGCTCCAGCCAGTCTGATTCCAAGGCGTGCTGCCATTTATCCCCGTCCCGTTCCGCCAACGCCCGGCCGGTTTCTTTGAGATATTTCCCCGGATACAGCCCTTCTGGAATGGTGCCAATATCCTCGCCCAGCGCCTCGCGATAGCGCAGCCAGGCTGAGCGGGCCAATACATCCACCTGCGCCCCGGCGTCATTGATATAATATTCCCGGGTTACCGCAAAACCGGCAAATTCCAGCAGCCGGGCCAACACATCCCCGACAATCGCGCCTCTGGCATGGGCCGCGTGCAGCGGGCCGGTCGGGTTGGCAGAGACAAATTCCACATTCACCGCCTGCCCGTCGCCCAGGCTGCTGCGGCCAAAATCAGCACCAGCCGCCAGAATCGCTGTCAGCTCAGCCCCCCAGATACCCGGCTCCAGCCACAGATTCAAAAAACCCGGACCGGCAATATCCACCCGCGCAACCCCGCAGCGCCCAGCCAAGGCCCCGGCAAACAGGCCGGCCAAATCGCGCGGGGCCATCCCCAGCGGGCGGGCCAGCACCATCGCCGCATTACAGGACAGATCGCCGTGGCTTTCCTCACGCGGCAATTCCACCACAATACGGGAGAGGTCCGCCGCGCCAGGCAGCGTGCCAGCGGCAACCAATTCATCATAAATTGCCGTAATTTCATCTTCTAACTTGTTGAAAATTGTCATTTCAATTCAATATAGGGCCGGTTTCAAATAAGCGTTCATATTCTAATAGCGCATAGCGGTCTGTCATGGAAGCCACATAGTCAGCAATCACCCTTGCCTGGCCGGCCTCATCCAGCCTGTCCAGCCGTTCCTGCCAATCGGTTGGCAGCAGATTGGTCTCTTCCATCAGCTGGGTGAACAGCCTTTTTATCACCCGCCTGGCCTTGGAGGTCATGCGATTGACCTTGTAATGACGCCACATATTCTGAAACAGGAAATCGCGGATTTCCCGCAGCTCGCGGCGGGCCTGATCAGAATGCTGGATAACCGGCTGGCCGGCCACGCGCAAGGCTTGTGCGTCCTTGCCTTGCAGCGGGGCCAGCTGCTTGGCGGAACAGCTGAGCAAATCCTGCACAAAATAGGAAATCAGGCGGCGGGTCAGCTCATGGGTGAGCCGGTTTCTGGCCAGCCCCGGCCAGCTGGCCTCCAGCTCTTCTAAAATCGGGGTGATAACCGGCAGCCCGTGCAGCTTTGCAAGGCTGAACAGCCCGGCCCGCAAACTGTCATCCACATCATGGGCCAGATAGGCTATATCATCGGCCAGATTGGCTATTTGTGCCTCGGCTGAGGCAAAGGAGGCCAGCTGCAAATCCCAGCTTTTATCCAGAGCCAGCAGACTGGGGCGGCGTTCGGCATCTGCCACCGGCCCGTTATGCTTGGCCACCCCCTCAATCGTCTCCCAGGTCAGGTTCAGCCCGTCAAAGGCGGCATAGCGCTCCTCCAGCAAGGTCAGAATACGCAAGGTCTGCTCATTATGGTCAAATCCGCCCCAGGGCTGCATCATCTGGTTCAGCGCATCCTCTCCGGCATGGCCAAAGGGAGTATGCCCCAAATCATGGGCCAGCGCGACCGCTTCTGCCAAATCCTCATTCAGCTGCAAGGCACGGGCACAGGTGCGGGCAATCTGGGCCACCTCCAGCGAATGGGTCAGGCGGGTGCGGTAATAATCGCCCTCATGATAGACAAAGACTTGCGTTTTATGTTTCAAGCGGCGAAAGGCGGTGGAATGGATAATCCGGTCACGATCGCGCTGAAATTCAGACCGCGAGCGAAAGCCCGTCGCATCGGCCTCGGCCTCTTTATGCAAACGCCCTTGCAGGCTGTGCTGGCAGGCATAGGAAGCCAGTGTCTGTTGTGGTAAAAAATCAATCGCCATGACGGCTCACCATTTTGAAGGTTGCAGCGGGCAAGCTCCCGGACTGGCTGAAGCATAATCCCCTTTGGGGGGTTTGGGCAAGCAAAGCGCGGTTGCTTGATTTTATCGCCCCGCTGGCCCATATTCGGTATCAGGACAACCAGCCCTGCTGACAAAAGGAAAAGCCCTGTAAAATGAGCGTCCAGTTTTCTGTCACCGAAAAGGCCGCCCAGCGCATAACTGATTTGCTGGCCGCTGAAAAAAGCCGCTATTTCCGCGTGCGCGTGGATGGCGGGGGCTGCTCCGGCTTTCAATACAAGTTTGAATTTGACGATCAGCCAGCTGGCGATGACCAGCAATTTACCGCCCATGGCATTACCGTTCTGGTGGATGCTGTCTCGCTCGATTTTCTGGGAGATGCGCAGCTGGATTTCGTGGATGAGCTGTTGGGAGCCTATTTCAAGATAGAGAATCCGAACGCCACCGCCGCCTGTGGCTGCGGCACTTCCTTTGCGATCTAGCCTGATGCGGATTGCCAGCTGGAATGTCAATTCGCTCAAAGCCCGCCTGCCGATTGTGCTGGATTGGTGCCGGGCCGGTTCGGCGGATATTCTGCTGCTGCAGGAATTAAAGCTGACAGATGAGACTATGCCGGTTGAGGCGTTTGGCGAGATAGGCTGGCACTGCCTAAGCCATGGCCAAAAGACCTATAATGGGGTCGCTATCCTGTCAAAATACCCGATTAGGGAGGTGCAGCGCGGCCTGCCCCTGCTGGAGGACAGCGAGGCTGATGAGCAGGCGCGCTGGCTGGAGGCCGAAATAGAGGGGCTGCATCTGGCCAGCCTCTATCTGCCGAACGGGAACCCCCGCCCGGGGCCGAAATTCGACTATAAGCTCAGCTGGATGGAGCGGCTTATCCGGCACGCCGCAACGCTGATAGCGTCTGAAAAGCCGGTTATTCTGGGCGGCGACTATAATATCATCCCGCAAGCCATTGATTGCTGGGACCCGGCCCTCTGGGCCGAAGATGCGCTCTATCACCCCGATAGCCGGGCGGCGTTTTTTGCCCTGTGCAACCAGGGCTGGACAGATGCGATACGCGCGATCCATCCGACCGGGGCGCATTACAGCTATTGGGATTATCAGGCCGGGGCCTGGCAGAAAAATAACGGCATCCGGATTGACCATCTGCTCTTGTCACCTGAGGCTGCTGACCAGCTGCAGGCAGCCGGGATTGACAAAACCCCCAGCGGCCTGAGCGGCCCTCTGACCATACGCATGGTTAGCTCTGGTGTGATTTGGCTCTGGTGTGATTTGGCTCTGGTGTGATTTGGCCTAGGCTATTTTTGGGTATCTGCGGGCGGACTCACCGGGAAGCTTCTTGTTCCCTTGGCTATTTCAAGCCAAAACTTATTAATGATTTCTTTGTTAATCATTTCTTCCCGCCAACCTTAGTGGAAAATAGGCCGTATCAAGTGAGTCGATATTGAAGTTGATATTCAAAGAATTGGCCATTTCATTCAGCAAGTCTGTTTGTAATTTTTTCTGTTCTGAAAATGAGTTTCGTGACTTTTGCCGGGTGCATTATCAAGATTTTCTCTCAGCTTTTCCAGGCATCAATGACCTTTTTTACCCCGGCAAAATCAACCGGAATTAAATTAAAGGCCGCAACATAGGTAGCGTGTATGGGTTGCCCCCGGTTCTCAACCAGATTTCGAAATATGAGCAATCGGCGGGATTTTAACTCGCGTCTTTTTTCCTGCCATTGGCCATAGACAATACCAAGCGTTGACCCAAAAACAGGCCTAACAAAGTGAGCCAAAATTCCATTCCCATTCCTACACCTAGCCTTGATTGGTGAAGGCCATATAGGGAGCATCGCTGTAATCATGTCTTTGGCTTTGCTTGACGACCTTGTCATCTTTGGTCTTCAAAATAGCGACGCCACCTGACATATAGGTTCTTTCTACCGCTTCCTTCCAAGCCACTTCTTTGGACTTGAAAAAGGCCCGGTGAACATCCTCACCCTCTCTGGTAATGATCCAGCCATCAAAAGCTGGGAGAAACAATATAATTACCTGTCTCCATTTGCGCTCTCTTTGTCTGGTCAGCAAATCAAGAAAATAATTTTGGCTTATCTTTACCTAAATATATAAATTAGATAAAATTATAAAAATTAACTTATAATTGTATTTTGATAAATAGTAAGCAATAAATAGTTACTAGGTTCTTGAAAATAGGAACAGAATTATTCCCAGTGAAAAAGGCGAAACCCGAATCCAGCGGGGCTGTAATTACTTGTTACTTAAAACGGAGCTTTTTTTGTCAAGTTCAACTTGATTTTTGGTCAAAAGATCACGAAACGACCCTAACTTGCAGGAATAAAATTACCCTAATAACGGCATCGGCCCCTCGAGATCCGCATAAATATGCTTTTCAGATTTCGCTCCGGGATGGGTGATCGCGCCTTTCTCGGCAGAGCCGACGGTCTGGGCATATTTCCAGATAGTGCCGGATTGATAGTCTGTCTCGCGCGGCTGCCAGGATTTGCGCCGCTCAGCCAGCTCAGCCTCGCTCAGATCAACGCTGATCGTGCCAGCCTCCGCATCGATAGAGATGATATCCCCGTCTTGCAGCAGCCCAATCGGCCCGCCCACAGCTGCCTCAGGCCCGACATGGCCGATACAAAAGCCGCGGGTGGCCCCGGAAAACCGGCCATCTGTGATCAAGGCGACCTTGTCCCCTGCCCCCTGGCCATAGAGCGCGGCCGTGGTGGCCAGCATCTCGCGCATACCCGGGCCGCCCTTTGGCCCTTCATAGCGGATGACCAGCACCTCGCCTTCCTTGTAGTTGCGCTGCTCAACCGCCTTGAAAGCGTCCTCCTCACAGTCAAAACAGCGGGCCGGGCCAGAAAATTGCAGCCGCTTCATGCCAGCCACCTTGACCAGCGCCCCTTCCGGGGCCAGATTGCCGCGCAGACCCACAACCCCGCCGGTTGGCGAGAGCGGCCTGTCACACGGCAGCACCACATCCTGATCTGTGGGAAATTCGACATCTGCCAAATTTTCCGCCATCGTCTTGCCGGTGACCGTGATGCAATCGCCATGCATGAAGCCGCCATCCAGCAACGCTTTCATCAGAACCGGCACACCGCCAATAGAAAACATATCCTTGGCCACATAGCGCCCACCCGGCTTCAGATCAGCAATATAGGGGGTGCGCTTGAAAATCTCGGCCACATCATGCAGGTCAAATTCAATGCCGCATTCCGCTGCCAGCGCTGGCAGATGCAGCCCGGCATTGGTGGAGCCGCCAGAGGCCGCGACAACGGTTGCCGCATTTTCAAACGCCTTGCGGGTCAAAATATCGCGCGGACGCAGATTGGAGGCGATCAAATCCATCACCACCCGGCCCGAATGATAGGCATATTCATCCCGGCTTTCATAAGGGGCCGGTGCGCCTGCTGACCCCGGCAAGGCCAGCCCTATCGCCTCAGAGACACAAGCCATCGTATTGGCGGTGAACTGGCCGCCACAGGAGCCGGCAGACGGACAGGCCACACATTCCAGCTCGTGCAAATCCTCATCCGACATATTGCCGGCCGCATGGGCCCCGACTGCCTCAAACACATCCTGGACGGTTACATCCCGGCCCTTGAAAGAGCCCGGCAGGATAGAGCCACCATACATTAAAACTGACGGCACATTCAGCCGTGCCATCGCCATCATCACCCCGGGCAGCGACTTGTCACAGCCAGCCAGACCCACCATCGCATCATAGCAATGGCCGCGCATGGTCAATTCGATTGAATCGGCAATCACCTCGCGGCTGACCAGAGAGGATTTCATCCCCTCATGCCCCATCGCGATACCATCTGTCACCGTGATAGTGGTGAATTCGCGCGGCGTGCCATCATGCTCGCGCACTCCCCGCTTGGCAGCCTGGGCCTGTCTGGCCAGCGCGATATTGCACGGGGCCGCCTCATTCCAGGTCGAAACCACCCCGACCAACGGCTGATAGATTTCTTCCTCGCTCATGCCCATCGCATAATAATAGGACCGGTGCGGCGCGCTTTTCGGCCCGACCGTCACATGACGGCTGGGCAGAGTGCTTTTGTCAAAGCTGCGTTTCTTGCTCATGTTTTTTCTCCCGCTTTTTTTCTATATTCGGGTCAGTCCAGACGCGCCCGCGCCCGGCGCAGGCTGGCCAGCTTGGTTTCCTCTTCTTCCAGCCGCCGCTGATTTTCAGCAACCACCTCTTGCGGGGCCTTGGCCAGAAATCCTGCATTTGACAATTTGGCAGATAATTTTGCTGCTTCTTTTTGCACGGCTGCGATTTCCTTGTCCAGCCTTGCCCGTTCGGCATCAAAATCAAGGATACCCGCCAGCGGCAGGCCCAGCTCTATGCCGCCCACCGCAGCCTCTGCTGTGCCGGTGGGGAAATCCGCCTCGTCAAACCGCATCCCCTCCAGGCGCGCCAGCCGCAAAATGGCCGGGCGCATCTCCTCCAGAACGGCTTGCTGATCCGCAGCCGCCCCGCGCATCAGCAAGACCGGCTTGGCCGACAGCGGCACATTCATTTCCGAGCGGATAGTGCGCAGCTGGCTGACAGCATCAATAACCAGCTGGATGCCGGTATCTGCGCGGGCGGCTTTGTGCGGCTCCGGCCAGGCCGCGCTGATCAGCATATCCGGGCTGGCAAAGATTTTTTCATTCAGCTCCTCTGACAGGAACGGCATCACCGGATGCAGCATGGTCACGGCTTGCGCCAACACCCAGCTGGCGGTTTGCCGGGATTCCGTTGAGTCTGCCAAAACCGGCTTGATGAATTCCAGATACCAGTCACAATACAGATTCCAGATAAAATGCCAGAGCCGGTCAGCTGCCTCATTGAACCGGTAAGCCTCCAGAGCGGCGGCCACCGCGCTGCCGGTTTCATTCAGCTCATGCAAAATCCATTGATTGACCGGGGCAGAAGACTGCTTGCGGGGCCTGCAGGGTGCCAGCACAGCCATTCATCTCCAAAAAACGGGCCGCGTTCCAGATTTTGGTGGCGAAATTCCGGTTTGATTCAATGCGGGTTTCAGACAGTTTCAGATCCCGCCCCTGAGCGGCCATCTGGGTCAGGGTAAAGCGCAGCGCATCCGCCCCATATTTGGCAGTTAAATCAAGCGGGTCCATCACATTGCCCTTGGATTTGGACATTTTCTGGCCCTTTTCATCGCGCACCAGCGCATGGATATAGACATCCCGAAACGGCACCGCCCCATCCATGAACCAGATGCCCATCATCATCATGCGGGCGACCCAGAAAAAGATAATATCAAAGCCGGTTACCAGCACGGATCCCGGGTAATAGCGCTGCAATTCCGGCGTTTCATCCGGCCAGCCAAGCGTTGAAAATGGCCAGAGGGCGCTGGAAAACCAGGTATCCAGCACATCCTCATCCTGATTTAGCGCAACCGGCTTGCCAAATTGCTGCTCGGCCAGGGCTGCGGCCTCTTCAGCGGTTTCTGCAACAAAGATGCTGCCCTCTGGCCCATACCAGGCTGGGATGCGATGGCCCCACCAAAGCTGGCGCGAGACACACCAGGGCTGGATATTGTGCATCCATTCATAATAGGTGCGGGTCCAGCGTTCCGGCACAAAGATGGTGCGCCCCTCCTCTACCGCCTTAATCGCCGGTTTTGCCAGCTCGGCTGCGTTCACAAACCACTGATCCATCAGCCAGGGCTCTACCGGCACGCCAGAGCGGTCACCATGCGGAACCGCATGGCTTATCGCCTCCGCCTCGCCCAGCAGGCCAGCTGCTTCCATTTCCTGCAAAATCAGCTTGCGCGCTGCAAAGCGATCCAGCCCCTGATACCGCTGCGGGGTATTTTCATTCATCGCAGCATGTGCATCAAAGATATTGAGCATTTCCAGCTGATGGCGCTTGCCCACCTCAAAATCATTGAAATCATGGGCAGGCGTTATTTTCACCGCTCCGGTGCCTTTTTCCGGGTCTGAATACTCATCCGCGATAACCGGGATCAGCCGGTCGGTCAGCGGCAGGCGCACCATCTGGCCGACAATATCGCTATAGCGGTCATCTTCCGGATGCACCGCCACCGCCATATCCCCCAGCATGGTTTCCGGCCTGGTGGTGGCCACTGTGATAAAACGAACCGGGTCCTCTGCCAGCGGATAGCGCAGCTGCCACATAAACCCGTCTGTTTCCTTTTGCTCCACCTCCAGATCGGAAATCGCGGTCAGCAATTTCGGATCCCAATTCACCAGCCGCTTGTCACGATAGACAAGCCCCTGCCGGTGCAGCTGGACAAACACCTTGCGCACCGCCTCGGACAGCCCTTCATCCATGGTAAAGCGGGATCGCTGCCAGTCAGCAGAGACACCCAGATGGCGCTGCTGATGTTCGATCATGCCGCCTGATTCCGCTTTCCACTCCCAGACCTTTTCAACAAAAGCCTCACGCCCCATATCGCGGCGGGAGATATTTTGCTGGCCCAGCTGGCGTTCCACGACCATCTGGGTTGCGATGCCGGCATGATCCATCCCCGGCTGCCAGAGCGCATCATAGCCGCGCATCCGGTGATAGCGGATAAGTACATCTTGCAAGGTAAAGGTCAGCGCGTGCCCCATATGCAATGAGCCGGTCACATTCGGCGGCGGCATCATGATAGTATAAGGGGTTTTGCCAGAGGCGGGATCACAGGCGAAATGACCTGCTTTTTCGCTCGCCTCATACCATTTTTTTTCAATAGTATCGGGGGTGTAAGTTTTCTCAAGCATCAGATTCAATGGGTCAGCTGGAACAGACAAAAAGAAAGGCCCGATCGTGACCGGACCTCGCTTCCTTCTTCCTAGCGGGTTTTTGAGCCAAAGGGAAGCATACCTGTAAAATAGGGTTCCGGATCAGCGATATTTTCCGGCTCCTGCGCGCCCTCAATGCCCAGCGCGGCTGGAGTCAGCCCGCCGACCGCCTCTTGCAGCTGATAGGACCGCAACAAAACCGACTGGCGTGTCTGCAAGGCCCGCAGGCGCGCATCATTCAGCGCATTATCCGCATCCAGCCCATCCAGAAAGGTCTTTAGGCCAAACTCGACCTCTGCCGCGGTGCCCTCTGCAGCCAATTCAGCTGCGATCACTTCACTTTCCACCGCTGCCAGCTGGGCTGTGGCAGCCTGCCAGTTACGCCAGGCATTGCCGGCATTCAGCCGCGCCTTGCGCTCCGCCTCAGCCAGATTGTGCCGTGCCTTGTTCAGATTGGCGACCGCCTCTCGGGATTTGGCGCGGGTGGAGCGGGTCCCCAGCAGCGGGCCGGACAAGGTGATGCCTGCGGTGATTTCCTCCTTGTCCTGATTGCGCCCTTCCCGGTCAGTGGTGCTGGCAGAGAGCGAAAAATTAAGCTTCGGCATGACCGTGCCGGTCAGCACATCAAACTGGGCATCTGCTGACCGTTCGCCCGCCTTGGCGGCCTTTACGGACGGATGGTCGGCAACTGCCAGCGCTTCTGCATCAGCCAGAGAGCCGGGCAGGCCCAGCGGCAGGTCGGGTATTTGCAAATCAGCTGCCGGCAACCCGGTCAGCGAGGTAAAATTCTGCCGCGCCTCTTGCAGGGCCGTCTCGGCGGCGATCCGGTCTGCCAGCGCACGCGCCCGCCTGGCCTCAGCCTGGGCCAAAATGGTCGGGGTGGAGGTGCCCGCATCCAGGCGCACCCGGGCGGCCTCTGTCTGGGCCTCCAGCCTTTCCAGATTGGACAGGCGCAGGGCCAGCTGCTCGGCACTGGTTTCCAGTGTCAGGCTGGCTGAAATAATTTCCAAAATTGTGCGCTGGCGGGTTAGCCGGTAATTGGCGGCTGCGGAGTCCAGCGAATGGCCGGCCAGCTTGCGCTTGGCAGTTGCCTCACCAAAATCTGCCAGCCGCTTTTTCAGCGTGATGGAACCAGAATGCGAATCTGCATCACGAAAGCCGCCGGAAACTACTGCGCTGTCTGTCTTGGCCTTGTTCTTGGAAATACTGACCTCCACCCCGGCATCCAACCCGGCTGAGGCGGTGATCAGCCCCTGGCGCACCATGATATAATTCTGGCGGGCCGCCAGAAGGGGCTGGGAATTGCCCAGACCAGCGCTGACAGCCTCAGTCAAGGTCAGGGCAGAGGCTGAAACGCTCTGCATCAAAGCCAGGGCAAACAAGCCAATGAAATATCGTTGCATAATCGGTCCCTCAAAAAAAATTGCCGGGCCCCCATTACGCCGGCGGGTTATCCCCTGTTTGTTTTACGCTAGAAAACAAATTTCGGTTTTTCCCGAAACTCATCAAAACCGGGAATCTGGGCGGTGAATAGCGGGGTGCGGACAAACCGGTCCCGGCTGGCCTGCCAGATGCTGGCCTCTCCGCTGAGCGTGCCGGCCGGACGCCAGACCGCGGCCAGAACCCCGCCCGGGGCCAGCTGTTGCAAGAGCCGGGTTGGCTCCGTCTCAATCGCCCCCTCAACCAGAATCGCATCAAACGGGGCCTCGGCTGGAAACCCGTCCGCCAGCCTGTTCTTGACCACCGCCACATTGCCGATTTCCATATCTGCCAGAATTTGCTCAGCACGACTGACCAGATTGGTCCGGCTTTCCACCGCGATCACCGAATTGACCAGCGTTGAGCAAATCGCCGCCGCATAGCCGGTGCCGCAGCCAACCACCAGCAGCGTGTCGCGCTGTTCCATATTCAGCGCCTGAACCAGCCGGGCCAGCACCATCGGCTCCATCACGCAGCGCCCGCCCGCCAGCTTGATATCCTCATCAATATAGGCAATCTCCCGCAGCGATTTAGGCACAAAAGCCTCTCTCTCTACAGAAGAAAAGGCTGCAATAACCCGTTCATCAATCACCCGGTTGGGCCGCAGCTGGCTCTCTACCATTGTCTTGCGGGCCTTTGTGAAAAAACTCTCACTCATAACAGTCTGCCTGTCGGTTGGTTTTTAGTCGGTTGGTTGTTGCTTGTTACTTTTTTCTGGCCAGCCAGATCGGCTGCCTGTTCCCCTGCCGCCATTTATAAAAGCCTGTCGCTGAATTGGCAATCGCTAGAATGCGGTAAAGGTCAAGGTTGTCAGGGATCGTTCAATATGCGGAATATCGAGGATGTTTTCATTGACGAATTTACCGATATCCTGACCATCCGGGATATTCACGATCAGCATAATGTCCCATTCGCCGCTGGTGGAATAGATTTCCGAGATGATTTCGCGCTCATAAATCTGGTCGGCCACCTCATAGGTTTTGCCCGGACTGCATTGCAGCTGCACAAAAATCCGGTTGGTAATGCTCATCAGAGACCCTCTTTGACTGTTGCCCTGTTTGCTGTTTGCTGTTTGCTTTTTTGGCCTGCCCGCTCAAACACCCAGATAGCGCGCGCTCAATTCCGGATCAGCCAGCAATTCGGATGAATCGCCCTGCCAGGCAATCTGCCCCTTATCCAGAATATAATGCCGGTCAGCCAATCTGGCCAGCGCCTTGATATTCTTGTCCACCACCAGAATCGACTGGCCGGATTGTTTCAGCCGGTCCAGACAGGCCCAAATTTGATCCCGGATGATCGGGGCAAGCCCTTCTGTTGCCTCATCCAGAATCAGCAATTTCGGATTGGTCATCAAGGCCCGCCCGATAGCCAGCATCTGCTGTTCTCCGCCAGAAAGCTGATTGCCTGCATTATCAAGCCTCTCAGCCAGGCGCGGAAACAGCTCCAGCACGCTCTCCATCGTCCACAGGCTCTCCTGGCCCGGCGGGGCGGGCCGCCAAAAGGTGGTCAGATTTTCAGCAACGCTCAGATTGGGGAAAATTTGCCGGCCTTCCGGAACCAGCCCCAGACCGGCCCTGGCAATCTGAAAGCTGGTCAGGCCGCTGTCCGCAGACCCAAACCTGGTAATGCCGCCTGATTGCAGCGGGATCATCCCCATGATCGCGCGGATCGTGGTCGTCTTGCCCATGCCATTGCGGCCCATCAGCGAGACACAGGCCCCGGCCGGCACCTCCAGTGAAATGCCAAACAGCACCCGGCTGGAACCATAGCCGGCATGGACATTTTCCAGCACCAGATGCATCAGCTCTCACTCCCCAGATAGGCTTCGCGCACCGCCTCATTGGCGCTGATCTCAGCGGGCGTGCCATTGGCAATGGTTGTGCCTTCCACCAGCACGGTCAGCCGGTCGGCCAGCTGAAAGACCGCATCCATGTCATGCTCAATCAGCAGGATGGAGGTTTGACCCTTCAGCTGTTTGATGATCTGCGTCATATTCTGCGTTTCTTCCGGGCCAGCCCCGGCCATTGGCTCATCCAGCAGCACCACCACCGGATCAGCCGCCAGCGCCAGCGCCAGCTCCAGCAAACGGCGCTCCCCATGGGCCAGATCAGACACCAGCCTGTCCTGCCTGTCCTGCAACCCGACCCGGGCAAGGATTTGCCCGGCCCCGCGGATAAGCGCGCTATCCTGAAAAGCCGGTTTCCAAAAACGGAAGGCGGCCTGCTGGCGGGCCTGTTCTGCAATAATGGCATTTTCCAGAACGGTAAAATCCATCAAAACATTGCTGATCTGAAAGGATCGGCCCATCCCCAAATGCACCCGCTCTTCCACCGATTTGGCGGTGATATCCACCCCTTGCAGCAAAATCTGTCCGGCATCCGGCTTCAGGTTGCCATAGATCTGGGCGATTAGGGTCGTCTTGCCCGCCCCGTTCGGGCCGATCAGCGCGTGAATCTCGCCCTCCTTGACGGCCAGATTGACATCGCGTGTTGCCCGCAGGGCCCCGAAGGATTTATGCAGCCCGCCTATTTCCAGAACCGGCTTGCCCATCAGCCTGCCCCCTTGCCGAAGCGGGCGCGCAGCTTTTGCGACACCCCGATAAGCCCGCCGCGCCCAAACATCACCACCGCTATCAAGAACAGGCCAAAGACCAGCAGCCAATTCTCTGCATAGGCAGGCAGGATATGGGCCAGAATTTCCGGCAGAAATTCTTCGAGCAGGAAAAACACCACCGCGCCCAGCAACGGGCCAGCCAAAGTCGCCAGCCCACCCAGCACAATCACAATCATCAGCTCACCAGAGCGGGTCCAATGCATGATGTCCGGCGAGACATATTCCTGCCAGTTGGCAAATAACGCCCCGGCCAGCCCGCAAATCATCGCCGAAATCATATAGGCTGTTATGCGAAAGCGCAGCGCGTTCAGCCCCATCGCCTCAACCCGCGACTGGTTCGATTTCAGCGCCCGCAAGGTCACGCCAAAACGCGAATGCACCAGCACACAAAGCAGCAAGGCCGTCAGGGCGAGAGCCGCCACAATCATGTAATAGAGGCTGAGCGGGGCCCATAAATCGATAAAGACAAAATCAGACCGGTTCATCACCATCCCGTCATCCCCGCCAAACTGTTCCAGGGAGACAAAGAAAAAATACAGCATCTGGGCAAAGGCCAGCGTGATCATGATGAAATAGATGCCGCTGGTCCGCAACGACAAAAAGCCGATAATCATGCCTGTAACCGCACAAATACCCAGCGCCAGTGCGATCTGGATCCAGCCATTATCCAGCCCGTAAAAATTGGCAATACCGGTAACATAGGCCCCGATACCGATAAAGGCCGCATGGCCGAACGAGACCATCCCGCCATAGCCCAGCACCAGATTAAGCCCCATCGCCGCCATGCCCAGCAGCATGATCCGCATGGCCACATCATTCCAAAAGGGCAAATCCGCCAGCGTCGTATAAATCGGGAACAGCGCAAAAAGCAGCACAATCAGCCATAATAGCGGTGCAGCGGTGAACCAGCCCTTAATTTGTTGCATCAGCTGCCTCCCCTAGCCCCTGGGCGGAAACAGGCCGGTTGGCCGAAAAACCAGCACCACCGCCATCAGGATATAAACCGCCATCGAGGCCAGCGCCGGCCCGGCTCCGTCAGCAGCCGCCTGATCCATAAAGCTGCGCAGAATGACCGGCAGCAGAACCCGCCCCATCGTATCCACAATGCCGACAATCACAGCCGCGATAAACGCCCCCCGCACTGAGCCAATGCCGCCGATAATAATCACCACCAGAGAAAGGATAAGCAGCCCTTCTCCCATGCCCGGCTCCACCGCGGTCAGCGGCCCCAGCATCATGCCTGCCAGCCCGGCAAAGGTCGCCCCGGCCGCAAAAATCAGCCGAAACAGCAGCCGGATATTAATACCCAGCGCGGCTGTCATCTCCGGATTGCTGGCCCCGGCCCGCACCATCGCCCCAATGCGGGTGCGCGCAACAAACAAGCCGATCAGGATAGCACAGGCCAGCCCGACCCATATCACCGAAAAGCGAAAGGCCGGATAGGGCATATCCGGCATAACCTGAACAAAGCCGGAAAGTGACTGGGGCAGGTTAAAAAACAGCGCGCCGGGCCCAAACCCTATCCGCACCGCCTCATTGAAAAACAGAATGAGGCCGAAGGTCGCCAAAACCTGTTCCATGTGATCGCGCCGGTAGAGATGGCGGATAATCACCAGCTCCAGCACAATACCGAACAGAAAGGTGACCGGAATGGCCAGCAAAACACCCAGATAGAAATTGCCGGTCAGCGCGGTCAGAACCGTGGCGGCATACGCCCCTATCATCACCTGCGAGCCATGCGCCAGATTGACAAAATCCATGATGCCCAGAACCAGCGTCAGGCCGGCTGCGATCAAAAACAGCGTCACACCTGTCTGAAAACCGTTAAAAAGCTGCTCTAGAATAAGGGCAAAGGTCATTGTTTTTATTCAGTTCTTTTTCGACACTCTTAAAATCAGACAGACTGGCCGGGAACCCGGCCAGCCTGAAGATGTGCAAGACAGGTCTGTCAGCGCCTGCCCGCATCGGTGCTAGAATTTGCAATCCTTGGCATAGGGATCTGCAAAATCCTCAAACACGGTGCCAACTGTTTTGACCGTGACAACCCCGTCCGCATCCTTGACCACTTCGCGCAGATAGAAATCCTGAATCGGGAAATGGTTGGTATTCATTTTCAGATTACCGCGTGTGGTCGGGATATTGCCCGCTGCCAGCACCTTGCGCATGGCGGCTGTGTCTGCTGACCCGGCCTTCCCCACCGCATAATCAATCGCCATGATCGCATCATAGGCCTGTGAGGCGTAATAGGACGGGTAGCCGCCATATTTTGCCTTGTAATCAGCAACAAATTTCTTGTTCATCGCCGTATCGATATCCGGTGACCAGGACTGGGTATGGCGAGAGCCAAGCGCCGCATCCTTAATCGCCGGCAAGGTGGTTGAGTCGGTGGTGAAAATGCTGAACAGCTTGGAAACCGAGCTCATATTCGCCTGGTTCCACTGCTTGACAAAATTCACGCCCATCCCGCCCGGCTGAAAGACCATTGTGGCTTCCGGGCTAGCCGCACGCAGGGCAGACAGTTCAGCCTGAAAATCAGACTGGCCCAGCTGGGTATAGACTTCCGCAGCAACCTTGCCCTTGAAAGTGGATTTGAAGCCGGTCAGCATATCTTTGCCAGCCTGATAGTTCGGGGCCATCAGATAGACTTCCTTCACACCCTGATCCTGCATATATTTGCCCATCGCCGCAGGGGTCTGGTCATTCTGCCAGGACAGCGAGAAGAAGTTTTCATGACAGCCCTTGCCCGCCACGGTGGACGGCCCGGCATTGGCGCTGATCAACAGCGTGCCAGAGCGGGTCACCTGCTGGTGAATCGCAACCAGCAGATTCGACCAGATAACACCGGCCACCACATCCACCTTGTCGCTCTTGATAAAGCGGTTGGCCAGCTGCTTGGCAACATCGGGCTTGCGCTGATCATCCATGATGATCACCTCGCCCGGCATCCCGCCCAGCTTGCCCCCAGATGTTCCATTGCCAGCTTGACAGCATTTTCCTGCTGTTTGCCAATCACACCGGCGGACCCGGACAGGGTTGTCATAAACCCGACCTTGACCGTATCTGCAAAAGCAGGCGCGGCAATCAGCGCACCGGCCATCGCCGTAGAAAGTATCAGTTTTTTCATCGTCTCCTCCAAAAGTCAGCGCTTTTTTGCGTTCTGTTCTGTCCCACCCAGCCGGCATTCGACCAGGAAACAAGAGGCCTAACCAAGAAATATAAAAGCGCAATCCAATCTTACAGTAAAGCTCTGGAAATCAAAATAATAGTCTTTCTTTTTCAGATAGCTTGCCCTGAATTGATCCGCTTCCCGGCACAGCCCGCCAGCCGGCCCAGGCAGGAATTCCAGCCCTAGAAATCGGACCGGTGCAATATCTTTCACAAAACAGGGCCGTGATTAGGCTCTGATACAGCCCCTCCTGTTCTGGCAGGGCCCTGTCTGGCCTTGCCCGGCTTTGGCAGGCAAAAAGGGTTGTTGAAAAGCCCGCTTTCCTCTTGCATCATGGGGCAAGTCTTTATCCGAAATGGGTGATCATCAAGGGGGGCATTGTATCATGACAGAAAATGGCAACGCGGCCAGCTGGTTTGTAGATCGCCATATTGCAGAAGGCCGGGCAGAGAATATCGCCTTTTATCAGGCTGGCAGCGCAGAGTCCCTGAGTTATGGCGGGCTGGCCGAACAATCAGCCCAGATGGCCGGGCTGTGCCAGCGTCACGGGCTGGCCCGCGAAAGCCGGGCGGTAATGCTGGTGCTGGATGAGCTGGCCTTTCCGGTTATTTTCTGGGGCGCGCTGAAAGCCGGGGTCATTCCGGTGCCGGTCAATACGCTGCTCTCGGCTGAGGTTGTGGGAGCGATCATCCGGGACAGCCGCGCGGCCAGCCTGTTTGTCTCCGCCCCGCTTGTTTCTCTGGCCGAGGAGGCGGTCAAGGATATGGACAGGCCGCCGAAACTGTTTGTCATCGGGGCTGAGGCAGCTGGCCCGCATCTCAATTTTACCGAAGAGCTGGCGGCCAGCCCGGCCCTGCCAACCTTGCAGGTGAGCCCGGATGAAACCGCTTTTTGGCTTTATTCCTCCGGCTCTACCGGCCAGCCCAAGGGCATTATGCATGTGCATGGCAATTTGAAACAGACGCAAGACACCTATGGCCACTCTGTTCTCTCTATCACCGAACAGGATGTTATCTATTCCGTGGCCAAGCTGTTTTTTGCCTATGGGCTGGGCAATGGCATGACCTTTCCCATGGCGGCCGGGGCCAGCGTCTGGCTCTATGACGGGCGGCCAACCCCGGACAGTGTGGCAGCGGTTATCAAACAGGCCCGCCCGACCCTGTTCTTTGGTGTGCCGACGCTCTATGCCGCGCTGCTGGCTGCCCAGCAGGAGAAACCCATTGACGGGGCAGAGCGGCTGCGGCTGTGCCTGTCTGCCGGTGAAGCCCTGCCACCGCAGATTGGCAAACAGTGGAACGCGCTGACCGGGGTGGATATCATGGATGGGATTGGCTCAACAGAAATGCTGCATATCTATGTGTCCAACAGGCCGGATGATTTTGTCTATGGCACAACCGGGCTGCCGGTTCCGGGCTATGAAGTCCGGCTGGTGGATGAGGCGGATCAGGATGTGGCAGATGGCGAGATTGGCGAGCTTTTGGTGCGCGGCGCCTCGACGGCCAGCGGCTATTGGAACCAGCGGCAAAAGACCCGCGCCACCTTTATCGGCGAATGGACACGCACCGGCGATAAATTCATCCGCGATGCGGACGGGCGGCTGACCATTGCCGGGCGCACCGATGATATGTTCAAGGTCAGCGGCATCTGGGTCTCGCCTTTTGAGGTGGAAAAGGCCCTGATTGAACATGAGGCCGTGCTGGAGGCGGCTGTTGTCGCTCGCGCCGATGCCGAAGGGCTGGACAAGCCGGAGGCCCATATCGTGCTGCAGCCGGGCCAGAGCGGCAGCGAGGCGCTGGCAGAGGAGCTGAAAGACCATGTCAAAACCCTGATCGGCAAATGGAAATATCCGCGCTGGATCATTTTTGCTGAGGATTTACCCAAGACAGCAACCGGCAAAATCCAGCGTTTTGCCCTGCGCCGCTAGAGGCCGGGCCGGTATGTGTTCGGCGGTGTCAAACCGGACCGATAGCGGGGCCAGCAGCTGGTCTGATGGCTGGTCCGGGCGCGTGCCGATAGACGGGGTGGCCCTGGAAATCGCGCTGTTTGGCCCGCCCCCGCAAGCAGATGGCAAGCCGGTGATAATGCTGCTGCATGAAGGGCTGGGCTGTGTTGCTCTCTGGCGGGATTTTCCAGCCCGGCTGGCAGCCCTGACCGGGGCGCCGGTGCTGGCCTGGTCACGGCGCGGCTATGGGGCCTCTGATCTGGCAGAATTGCCGCGCCCGCTTGATTATATGACAGGCGAGGCGGAACAGGCCCTGCCCGCCTTGCTGGACTGGCTGGATGCGCCGTCCTTTGTGCTGGCCGGGCATAGTGACGGTGCCTCTATCGCAGCTCTCTATGCCGGCGGCCGGAGCGATGACAGGCTGGCCGGGCTGGTGCTGATAGCCCCGCATTTCTTTACCGAAGAGGCTGGTCTTGCCTCTATCGCAGAGGCGCGCACCGCCTATCAGACAACGGATTTGCCGACCCGCTTGGGCAAATATCATGCGGATGCGGATCATTGCTTTTATGGCTGGAATGATGCCTGGCTGGATCCGGGCTTCAAAAGCTGGAATATAGAGGCCTGTCTGCCAACAATCAGCGTCCCGGTCCTGTTTGTGCAAGGGGCAGAGGATCAATATGGCTCGCTGGCCCAGCTGGAGACTGTGCGGCAAAATTGCCCGGCCCGGCTGGAGGAGCTTATTCTGCCGGATTGCCGCCATTCCCCGCATATCGAACAGCCCGAAGCGCTGCTGGCTGGCTTTCAGGATTTTCTGGACGTGCTGGGCTGATGCGCTGGCCGCTGCCCGGCCATGCCCATATTCCGGGCCGGACCAACGCCGCTGATCCCCGGCTGGAGGAGATTCTGGCCCGGATGGACAGCCAGCCGGACAGGCTGGTGCAACGGGGCCAATATGGGTGCCAGCTGTTTGAGGCCGGGTTTTACTGGGAAGCCCATGAAGCCTGGGAGCCGGTCTGGCACGCTGCCCGCCCCAATTCAGCCGCCGGTTTGCTGGTGCAGGCCGCTATCGCGCTGGCCAATGCGGCCCTGAAAATCCGGATGCACCAGCCGCGAGCCGCCTGCCGCCTGGCCAGCCGGGCGCGCAGCCTGCTGGCAGGTTGCCCGCCTGCAGCAGAGCTGGAAAAGCTGCACCCGGACAGGCTGGCCGAGCTGGCTGACTGGCTGGAGGCTGCGGGGCTGGATAGTCTGGACGAGGCTGACCGAAAACACGGCCAAAAACACGGTCAAGACAAAGAAAGCCCGGCAGATGCAGGAACGGCTCCGCAAAAGGCAGCGCGGCTGGCAGAGCTGGCGGCTGGCTTATCCTTGCAGGGTAAATAGCTGCATTATATTTCATTACATTTTTGAATATTCCTGTAAATCGCGTATTTTGGGTTATTTTATTTCTATTTTTTATCTGGTTTCTCTTTTGACTGGGCATTTTGACGCAGTATAATGCAGATCTGGTTAGCAGCGCGCAGCGTAACTCGCATCGTCGCCCGCATGGAAGTCCGTATCGAAGGAGGTGACCCGGTGGTCAATCAAATCGATTTTCAAACCAGCCCGGAGGCGTATCGCCATTGGCAAATCAAAGTGGAAGGGCCGGTTGCCTTTCTGACCATGGATGTGGATGAAACGGCTGGCCTGTTTGATGGCTATGAGCTGAAGCTGAACTCCTATGATCTGGGGGTGGATATAGAGCTGGCGGATGCGGTGCAGCGGCTGCGCTTTGAGCATCCGGGCGTGCGCGCGGTGGTGCTGCAATCGGGCAAGGACAAGGTTTTTTGTGCCGGGGCCAATATCCGTATGCTGGCCGGGGCCAGCCATGACCACAAGGTTAATTTCTGTAAATTCACCAATGAGACGCGCAACACTTTTGAGGCGGCCGGGGCTGAATCCGGCCAGCATTATATCGCAGCTGTGCGCGGGGCCTGTGCCGGGGGCGGCTATGAGCTGGCGCTGGCCTGTGATCACATCATGCTGACAGATGATGGCAGCTCTTCGGTCGCCCTGCCGGAAGTGCCGCTGCTGGCGGTTCTGCCCGGAACCGGCGGGCTGACCAGGGTTACAGACAAGCGCAAGGTGCGGCGCGATCTGGCGGATATTTTCTGCTCCCTCGAAGAAGGGGTGCGTGGCAAGAAGGCGCGTGACTGGCGGCTGGTTGATGAGGTGGTCGCCAATTCCAACTTTGATCAGGCCGTCGCAGACCGGGCCGCCGCCTTTACACAGGACAGCCAGAGCCGCTATCCGGACAAGCCGCAGGCCGGTATCGCGCTGACCCCGCTGGCCCGTCAATTTGATGAGGCGGGGAATATCGCCTATTCCAGCCTGCGCGTGGAACTTGATCGCCAGGCCGGGACAGCCATCCTCACCCTGGCCGGACCGGACAGCCCGCCGGCCGCGGATATGGAGGCTTTTGTAGCGGGCGGCGATGCGAACTGGATTTTGCGTCTGGCGCGTGAGCTGGATGATGCGCTGCTGCATTTGCGCCTCAATGAGACAGAAACCGGCATTGTTATTTTCCGCAGCACAGGCGATCCCGAAGCCGTGCTGGCGCATGAAAAACTGTTGCTGGACAATGCCGGTCACTGGCTGGCGAATGAGATTTTGCTCTATTGGAAGCGGCTGCTGAAGCGGGTGGATATGACGGCTCGCACGCTGGTTACCGAAATCGAGCATGGCAGCTGCTTTGCCGGAATTTTGGCTGAGCTGGTCTTTGCTGCGGATCGCAGCTTCATGATGGATGGCGAATTTGAAGATGATGACCGCCCGGAAGCCTGTCTGATGCTGAGCCCGGCCAATTTTGGCCTGCTGCCTATGGGCAATGATCTGACCCGCCTGCAAGCCCGCTTCTGGGGAGAGCCGGAAACGGTCAACCACGCCGAACAGGCTGTCGGCACTGTGCTGCTGGCCAGCGAGGCAGCTGAAATGGGGCTGATCACTTTTGCCTATGATGATTTGGATTGGGAAGATGAGATCCGTATCTTTATTGAAGAGCGGGCCAGCTTCTCTCCGGATGCGATGACCGGCATGGAAGCCAATTTGCGCTTTGCCGGGCCGGAAACCATGGAGACACGCATATTTGGCAGGCTGACCGCCTGGCAAAACTGGATTTTCCAGCGGCCGAACGCGGCCGGGGAAGCCGGGGCCTTGCGCCGCTACGGGACTGGGGTGCGCGGTGAATTTGACCGCCGCCGTGTTTGAATATTGACAAAAAATATTGAAAGGACAGAGCGATGCTCGATCAAATTGATGTAAGCTATGACACCCTTATCCCGAATAATGTTGGCCTGTCAGGAGATCGGCGGGTGCTGAAAGCGCTGGAACGCTGGCATCCGGGCTATATTAAATGGTGGCATGATCTGGGGCCGGACGGATTTACCGATACGCCTGTCTATCTGCGCACGGCAGTCAGTGTGGACCCCAAGGGTTGGGCCAAGTTCGACTATGTGAAAATGCCGGATTACCGCTGGGGTATTTTGCTGGCCCCGCAAGTGGAAGGCCGCACCATCCCGTTTGGCACACATCTGGGTGAACCTGTCTGGCAAGAGGTGCCGGGGGAATATCGCTCGCTGCTGCGCCGCCTGATCGTGATTCAGGGTGATACAGAGCCTGCATCCGTTGAACAGCAGCGCTTTTTGGGCAAGACCGCCCCGTCCTTGTATGATATGCGCAATTTGTTTCAGGTGAATGTGGAAGAAGGCCGCCATCTCTGGGCGATGGTCTATCTGCTGCAGAAATATTTCGGCGCCGACGGGCGTGAGGAGGCGGTTGGCCTGCTGGAGCGCAGCTCCGGTTCAGAGGAAGCCCCGCGGATGCTGGGCGCGTTTAATGAGGAAACGCCCGATTGGCTGTCCTTTTTCATGTTCACCTATTTCACCGACCGTGATGGCAAGATGCAGCTGGAATCGCTGGCCCAGTCCGGCTTTGATCCGCTCTCCAGAACTTGCCGCTTCATGCTGACTGAAGAGGCCCACCATATGTTTGTTGGTGAGACCGGCGTGGGCCGCACGATTGAGCGCACCTGCCAGGCGATGGTTGAGGCGGGTATCGATGATCCCCATGATATTGAAAACGTACGGGCGCTGGGCGTGATCGACCTGCCAACGATTCAGAAAAAGCTGAACCTGCATTACTCGCTGTCGCTGGATTTGTTTGGCCAGGAGGTCTCTACCAATGCGGCCAATGCGTTTAATGCCGGCATCAAGGGCCGCTATATGGAAACCCGCATTGACGATGACCACCAGCTGCATAATGACAGCTATGCGGTCTTGCAGATGGAAGATGGCCAGATTGTAGAAAAGGCCGTGCCGGCCCTGTCTGCTATCAATATGCGGCTGCGCGATGATTACAGCCGTGATGCCGCAGGCGGCGTGTCGCGCTGGAACCGGGCGATTGCCAAGGCCGGCGTGTCGTTTGAGCTGAAATTGCCGCATGTTGGTTTTCACCGCCAGATTGGCCTGTTTGCCGGCCAGCCGATTACCCCGGACGGGCTGATCATCCCAGCTGAGCAGTGGCAGGCCCAGAAGCATGATTGGCTGCCGGATTCAGATGACGGGGCCTTTATCCAGTCCTTGATGAAACCCTGCACCGAGCCCGGCCAGTATGCCGGCTGGATCGCCCCGCCGAAGGTTGGCATTGATAACAAGCCGGGTGATTTTGAATATGTGCAGCTCCATGTCTAGGCTGGCCTGTTCGGTAACTGGTTCTTTTAACTGTTGAGCAGAGACGCAAGGCCATGAATGCACCTGTCAAGCAGCATCTGATTGATCCGGAAATTTGTATCCGATGTTATACCTGTGAGATGACCTGTCCGGTCGGGGCGATAGAACATGATGACAACAATGTCGTCGTAGATGCTGAGAAATGCAATTTCTGCATGGATTGTATCGCCCCCTGCCCGACCGGTTCGATAGATGAATGGCGCGTGGTGAGCACGCCCTATTCGCTGGAAGATCAGTATAGCTGGATGGATTTGCCGGAGCAGGAAAGCTTCGACGAGGCCAGTGGAGACGCACCGGAAACCAGTCTGGAGGCCCTGGATGACAGTGTCGCCCAGCTGCTGGCCGAGGCGCATCAGGGGGCGGGCGGCAAGTCAAAGGCCCCGGCCTCAGCCGCCAAGCCGTCGGTCAATCTGTTCAATCTGGGCAAGCCGGCCACAGCACGCCTGCAAGGCAATTTCCGCCTGACCGCAGAGGGGGCCAGTTCCGATATCCGGCATATTATTCTGGATATGGGAGATCAACGCCTGCCGGTTCTTGAAGGCCAGTCGGTCGGTATCCTGCCGCCCGGCACCGATACCGCCGGCAAGCCGCATCTGCCGCGCCTCTATTCCATCTCCAGCCCGCGCGATGGTGAAAAGCAGAACAGCAATAATTTTGCTCTGACCGTCAAGCGGGAGCCGGAGGGATTATGCTCCAACTATCTGTGTGATCTGGAAATCGGCAGTGAGGTGCAGCTTACCGGCCCGTTCGGGGCCACTTTTCTGATGCCGGAAGACCCGGCGGAAAAGCTGTTGATGATTTGCACCGGCACCGGGGCCGCCCCGTTTCGCGGCTTTACCATGCGCCGCCAGCGCACGCAGCCTGAACGCACCGGCCAGATGGCCCTGTTTTTCGGGGCGCGCAGCCCGGATGAGCTGCCCTATTTCGGGCCGCTCGGCAAAATCAGCGAAGAGTTTATGACCAAATTCTATGCCTTCAGCCGTCTGGCAGACCAGCCCAAGGCCTGGGTTCAGGATCGGATGCGCGCCGAGCGTGAATTCCTGACCGGCTGGCTGGCAGACCCGCAGCTCAATATTTATATTTGCGGGCTGAAAGAGATGGAAGACGGGGTGAATGAAGCCTTTTCAGATATTGCCGCGCAGGCTGGCATGAATTGGCCTGAATTGCGCGACCGCTTGCGTGATGAGGGCCGCTATCATGTCGAGACCTATTAGGCTCTGGAAAGGCAGGGAGACAGGACATGGATGATCAGCAGTGGGACAGACCGGAAGCATCAGCCGATTTGATGGCACGTCTGGGCAACAAGACGCGGGCGGCCCGCCAGGCCCGCCAGCTCTCCCGCCGGGCCCTGTCTGAATTATCCGGTGTCTCGCAGCGCTATCTGGCGCAGCTGGAAGCGGGCACCGGAAATATGTCCATTGCCTTGCTGGACAAGGTGGCAACGGCGCTGGGCTGTGATCTGGCCTGGCTGGTCAGCAAACAGGAAAGCCCGCAATGGGCAGAAGATTCGCTGGAGATGCGCTATCACCGGCTGCCTGCTGAACTGCGCGGCCAGATTGACCAGATACTGGAACAGGGAAACCTGCCGATGGGCCGGGCCCGCCGCATTGCGCTTATCGGGCTGCGCGGAGCCGGCAAATCAACCCTTGGCCGCATTATCGCTGCCCAGTCCGGCGTTGAATTTGTGGAAATCAATGATCTGATTCGCCAGAAGGCCGGTATGTCCCTGTCCGAATTGATGGAGCTTTACGGACCAGAGGAATATCGCAAGATGGAATTTCAGCTGTTGCAGGGCATCTGCGCTGAAAAGAGCGAGGTTATTCTGGCCCTGTCCGGCGGCATTGTTGAGGATAGCAAAAGCCTGCAGCTGCTCAATGAAGCCTGTTATACGGTGTGGCTGAAGGCGGCCCCGGAAGATTATATGGCGCGCGTGCGGGCCCAGGGTGATGACCGGCCCATGTCTGGCCATCCCGAAGCGATGCAGATTTTGCGCGGCCTGCTGGAAAAGCGGTCAGCCGCCTATGGAACGGCAGATTTCCAGATCGAGACCAGCGGCAAGAATGTCGGTGAGAGCAGCCGCGAATTGCTCGCCCTTATCCAGCCGCTGCTGAACGCCTCCTCTTGAAAAAAACCTGCCTTATTGCCGCTAGCGAAAGGCAGCTGGCCGTTTTTCCAGAAAAGCCAGCACCCCTTCTGCATAGTCCGGATGCGCCCCGGCGCGCCCCTGCCCTGCGGCTTCCGCTTTAAGATAGCTGGCAAAATCAAGCTGGCCCGCCTGGCGGCAGAGCTGTTTTATCTCAGCCAGCGCCTGTTGCGGCCCGCGGCCAGCTGTGCGGCCAGCTCAGCAGCTGCCTCTTGCGCGCTTCCCTCACAAATCTGGCTGACCAGACCGGCCGCCTGGGCTTCCTCAGCACTGAGGCTGCCGCCGGTCATCAATAGCTGGGCTGTGCGCGCGCGGCCCAGCTGGCGGACCAATTGCCAGCCAAGACCGGCATCCACCGCCAGCCCCAGCCTGGCAAAAGCCAGATAGAAACGCGCCTGATTGCTGGCCAGAACCAGATCACAATGCAGGGCCAGCCCGGCCCCGGCTCCGGCTGCTATGCCGTCCACAGCCGCGATGACCGGCTTGCCGGTTGCGGCGATGCGGGACAAAAGCGGATGGTAGAGCTGTTTTTGCACAGCCTCCAAATCCGGCATCTTGTCAGCTGGCGCGGGTCCCGCTCGGACAAATCCTGCCCGGCACAAAAATGGCCGCCCGCGCCCGCCAGTATCACCACCCGCACCCGCTCATCAGCCAGCAAATTTTGCAAAGCCGCATCCAGTTCAGCCAGCAGCGCGGCTGACAGGGCGTTGCGCTGGGCCGGCCGGTTCAGCACCAGCCAGGCCACTGCCTGTTCCTGCTTGATGTTTATCAGGCTTTTTTCGGTTTCATCAGCCATGTTTTTTGTCATTTTTTGCTTCTTTTTATCCCGCGTTCCAGTCTAAAATCAGCGCGAGCAAAAAGCAAAGGGCAAAGCGTATGGCCGTTAATTTTGAAATTTCAGGCAAAGCCGCAATCCTGCGGATAAACCGGCCTCCGGTAAATGCCATCGCTGCCGAATTGCGCCAGCAATTACAGGCACATTGCGCGCGGCCCTGTTGATCCCGAAATAGAGCGGATTATCTGACCGGCTCAGAAAAGATTTTTGCCGCCGGGGCAGATGCTGCCGAGTTTGACGCGCCGCCAATAGAACCGCATCTGCCGGATTTGGTTGCGGAAATTGAACAGAGCAGCAAGCCGGTGATTGCCGCCATTTACGGGGCTGCGCTGGGGGGCGGGCTGGAGCTGGCCCTTGCCTGTCGCTGGCGCATAGCGGCCCCAAATGCCCGGCTTGGCCTGCCAGAGGTCATTTTGGGCGTGGTGCCGGGGGCCGGGGCGACCCAGCGCCTGCCGCGCCTGATCGGGATTGGCCCGGCCCTCCAGATGGTGACCAGCGGCAAGCCGCTGGCCCCGCAAAAAGCCCTCTCGCTCGGTCTGATAGATGCGATTAAGGCGGACCCGCTGGCCGCCGCGCTGGCTCAGGATTTGGCCCCGCTGCTGGCGAGGCCGCTGCTGGCTGATGCACCCAACCCGCCAGCTGACAAGCAGGCTGGCATTGAGGCCCGCCAAGCGGCCGCCCGTAAAATGCGCGGGCAAGACGCCCCGCAACGCGCCGCCGATTTGATTGAACAGACTGCCACTACCAGCTTTGCCGAGGGGATAAAGGCAGAGAGAGACGCTTTCTTGTCGTTGCGGCAATCTCCGCAATGCCGGGCCCTGCGGCATATTTTCTTTGCCGAGCGGGCCGCCAGAACGCCGGGCTGGCTGAAAAAGGCAACCCAGCCTGCCAGCTTGCAAAAAGCAGCTGTCATTGGCGGCGGCACTATGGGGGCGGCGATTGCCTGGGCGCTGGATCAGGCCGGGGTGCCGGTCTGTGTGGTGGAAATGGATGACAGCGCTGCTGAACGGGCCAGCGGCAATCTGGCCAGGCTGGCCGCCGCCGGGCTGAAGCGCGGCTTGCTGAGCCAGCAAGACCATGATGCCGCGCTGGATCGGATTCGGGTGCAGGCCAGCTTTGAGCAGCTGGCAGACATCGATATTGTCATTGAGGCGGTGTTTGAGGATATGGCCGTCAAAAAAGAGCTATTTGCGAAGCTGGAGAGTGCCGCCCCTTCAGCGGTGCTGGCCTCCAACACCTCTTATCTTGATATTGATGAGATGGCTGGCGTGCTGGCTGACCCGTCCGGGCTGCTGGGGCTACATTTTTTCAGCCCCGCCCATATTATGAAATTGCTGGAGGTGGTGCGGGCCAGACAGACCAGCGACAGCGCCTTGCGCGCCGGTTTTGATCTGGCTGAAAAGCTGCGGAAAATACCAGTTATTACAGGTGTTTGTGATGGATTTATTGGAAACCGGATCAATTTCAGGATGCGGGAATCAGCAGATATTCTGCTGCTCTCTGGCAGTATCCCGACCGAGATAGATGAGGCGATGCGCGATTTCGGCTATGCAATGGGCCCTTATGAGACGCAGGATATGTCGGGCCTTGATATCAGCTGGGCCACCCGCAAGCGCAAGGCGGCCACCCGCGATCCGAACCGCCCCTATGTCCAGATAGCTGACCGGATGTGTGAATCAGGCCGGCTGGGGCGCAAGACCGGCACGGGCTGGTATCGCTATGATATGGGCGGGCAGATGGAAGATCCGATGGTGGAGGATTTGATTCTGGAAGAAAGCCGCCTTGCCGGGGTAGAGCGGCGGAACATTCCAGCGGCCGAGATTCAAGAAACCCTGCTGCTAGCCATGATCAATGAGGCGGCCCATATTTTGGGCGAGGGAATGGCCGCCAGCGGGGCGGATATTGATCTGGTGATGGTGCATGGCTTTGGCTTTCCCGCGCTGGCGGGGCGGGCTGGCCTGGCACGCGGATCAGATGGGGATAAAGACTGTGCTGGCTAAGCTGGAAAAGCTGGCCGCAGACGAGCCTGCCCTATGGGAGATCGCGCCCTTGATAAAGGAGCTGGCCGCCAGCGGGGGGTCTTTTGCCAGCTGGGCCAAAACCCGGTCATGAGACAGCATCCGGCCAGCGCGAACTATGATATTCTGGGGGCTGGGCCAGCTGGATTGTGCCTGGCGATTCAGCTGCGGCGGGCCTTTCCAAAAGCGCGCTTGCGGGTGTTTGAGCAGAACAGCCCCGATGCCACCTTTGGGTTCGGGGTGGTCTTTTCCGACGGGGCCCTTGATTTTCTGGGCCGCGATGATCCTGACTTGCTGGGGCTGATCACGCCGGAAATGGTGCGCTGGCAGGATATGATGCTGGATCATCCGGCGCGCCAGCTGGTGATTGACGGGATAGGCTTTGCCGCTATAGGCCGGCTGCGGCTGCTGGAATTGCTGCAAGAGCGCGCACGCCAGCTCGATATAGAGATTTTCTATCATCAGCGTCTGGATAATCTGGATCAGCTGGATGGCGATTTGCTGATTGGGGCAGATGGCATCCATTCGCTGGTGCGGCTCTCTGACCCGGCCGGTTTTGACAGCCAGACTGGCCAGTTTGACAACCGTTTTGCCTGGTTCAGGGCGGCGATGGGCTTTGACCAGCTGACCCAGACCTTTCGCCAGATTCAGCGCGGCGGACAGCGTCTCAGCCTGAATGCCCATCATTACCAATATGCTGAAAGCGGCGGGGCGGCCCGCTCCACCTTTATCGTGGAAACAGACGCGGCTAGCTTTGCCGCCCTCGGGCTGGAGGAGATGGATGAGGCCGCCTCAGCCCGCCTCTGTGCCGAAATTTTTGCCGAAACGCTGGAAGGCCGCCCGCTTCTGACCAATAAATCAAATTGGCGGCGTTTTCCACGCCTCTGGTGCAATAAATGGGTGAATGGCAACAAGGTTTTGATAGGTGATGCCGCCCATGCCGCGCATTTTTCCGTAGGCTCCGGCACAAGGCTGGCTTTTGAAGATGCCATTGCGCTGGCCAAATCGCTGCAAGGGCGGACAGCCTGGCAGACGGCCTGGAGCATTTCCAGAAGACCCGCCCGCCGGTTGCTGCGAAAATTGTTGCTGCAGCAGACAGGTCTGCCAGCTGGTATGACCGGTTTGACCAGCATCTGGGCCTGCCTCCCCTCGCCTTTGCCGAAGCCTATATTACCCGCTCCGGACGCGTGGACCGGCAAAGGCTGGCGGCAATCTCGCCAAAATTTGCAGCCCAAATTGAAATGCTTTAAGACAGGACAGCCTGACGCTTTTTGAAATTTTTTAGAACGCAGGAACATAGAAGGACACATCCCATGCCGGATCAGGATATTGAAGCCAAGCGACAGGAATTCTATGGCCGCATTGACAGCCAGAATTTGACCCCGCTCTGGACGGTGCTGTCTGATCTGGTAACCCCGCATCCACAATCTGCCTGTCAGCCCTTTGGCTGGCAGTTCAGCGCAATACGGGCCGCCATGACTGAGGCCGGAGAGCTGATCACAGCCCGCGAGGCGGAGAGGCGCGTGCTGATCCTGGAAAATCCGGGGCTGCGCGGGCAATCGCGGATCACCACCTGTCTATATGCCGGGGTGCAGCTGGTTCTGCCCGGCGAGATTGCCCCGGCCCATCGCCATACCCAGTCCGCCCTGCGCTTTGTGCTGGAGGGGAGCGGGGCCTATACCGCCGTCAATGGCGAGAAAACCGAAATGCAGGTTGGTGATTTTGTCATTACCCCGCCGATGGCCTGGCATGATCACGGCAATGAGACAGACCAGCCAATCTTCTGGCTGGACGGGCTGGATATTCCGCTGGTGCGGCACCTGGATGTCTCCTTTGCCGAAATGCTGGGCGAGGAGGCGCAGCCGGTCGCGCGCCATACCGGCCAGTCCTATGATGAATTCGGCTATAATCTCCAGCCGATTGACCATCAGCATAAAGGCCATGCCTCACCGATTTTCAATTACCCCTATTCCTATGCCAGAGAGGCGCTGGACAAGCTGTCCCGCAACCGCGACCCGGATGCCTATGATGGCTGGAAAATGCGCTATACCAATCCGATTGACGGCGGCTGGGCCATGCCGACTATTGGCAGCTGTATCCAGCTTTTGCCAGAAGGGCGCACGCAGCCGCGCCGCGCAACCGATGCAACCGTCTATAGCTG
>JAYPQA010000003.1:0-24355 GCA_038131695.1 Alphaproteobacteria bacterium
TGGCTGGCCCGTCCAGCATGGCACAGATCAGCTGATGTGTCTGGGCCGAATCTGGAGCAACTTGACAAAGCCGGCCCGCTCGCGATCCATCAAATCCTGCTCGCTCACCTCCGGCGCATCGCCCGGCTGGCGCACCGGGATCGTGCTGATCATCATCGCAACGGTGCGGTTATGGGCGGTAAAATCGCCGCGCGCCACGCCTGCATCCATAAGGCGCATTTTTTCGCTCAATTCCGGGCTGCCCAGCTGGAGCGCACCGGCTCAGGCGGGCGATAGCTGTCCTGCATCTCTGCTATCGGCCCCTTTGCCGCCTCAAAAAGCGATCCTTGTTCATCACCTGAATATCACGGCCGGGCAGAAAATACTGCCAGCGCGCCGCCTGCATCAGGGCAATACCAACAAACCCATAACCAATTTGTTTCCAGCAATTCCAGGCGGCCTTGTCCGTGTCAGCCCCGGCCGCCAGCCAGCGCAAAAAGCTCTCTTTTACCCGCCGCCGCCGGGTAACGGCCCAACACCTGATTCCACCAGCCCCAGCGTTGAATTGCCATGCACCGCCAGCCGGTCACAATGGGCCAGCACCTCAAACCCGCCACCGCCCAGCGCCAGCCCGGACAGGGCCCCGACCACCAGCACAGGCGCATATTTCAGACCAGAACAGCCTGCAAATCATTGAGGAAACTGTCAATGCCGGCCCAGTCACCAGCCTCAATAAGCGCGCGAAACGCATTCAGATCCACCCCGGCAGAAAAATGCTGGGCATCATTATGGATCAGGATACCGCGCCCGTGATCGCTTGCGGCAGCCTGCACAATCTGCATGGACTCCTGCTGTGAGCGCATTTGCCTTGGAGTGAAATTCCACCAGCCGCAGATCCCCTCCAGCGCATATAAAGGCTGGCCGCATGGTTACGGGATGGGCTGCATCGACAGCGCGCCAGCATTGAAAGGCGCATCCCCTTCAGGCAGGATCTTACAGGCTGGTAGCCGGGCCGCTCATCAACATCATTCCAGCTTCCTGATTGGCGCGGTAGAACGGGCCCGGCCTCTTTGCGGATACAGGCAGGCAGTTCCAGCCCGGCTTCCCCGGCAATCGCTGCCAACCGTCGGGCCAATGGCGTCGATCATCTCAAACGGGCCACGAACTGCCAGTTAAAGCCCAGCTTCATCGCATCATCCAAATCCTGCGGATTGTCTGTCACCTCGCCCAGCAGGCTGGCCGCATAGCACAGGATACGGGCCAGCACGCGCTGTGCAAACCGGCCATGCAGCGAGCTGTCTGCCAGCAGCAGCTGCAGCGGCTCTTGCTGTCTGGCCTGGGCCGCGGCAGCATTTTCGCCAAATCCGGCAGTTTTTTATAACCGGGCGCCAGCTCTGTCCATCTGCGTCTGCCCTCTGTGACCCGCTTCTTGCCGGCCGCCTTCTGTCGAGACGGTAAAAGCCGCCCTTGCCCTTTGCCGGTATAGCCTGCGGCGATCATGTGCGATCAGGGCCGGGTCCTGGCCGACCGCCTGAAACGCATCCCCCTCCGGCAGAATAGAGCGCAAGGAGGCGGCCACATCTGACATCAGATCAATGCCGATCAGGTCATACAGGCCAAAAATGCCGGTTTTCGGAATCCCCATCGGGCGGCTGAACAGCGCATCGGCCGCCTCGATGCAACACCCATTTTGCAAGGCTTCATGCATCCCGACCTGCAAGGCATAGACGCCCAACCCGGTTGCCCAGAAAGCCCGGCGTATCGGCGCATTTCACCACCCCCTTGCCCAGAATCTGATCATTGAAGCGGGCCAGCCTGTCGATCACCTCCGGGTCTGTTTTCTCGCCGCGCACCAGCTCCAGCAGGCGCATGAACCGCACCGGGTTGAAATAATGGGTGATGGCAAAACGGGCCTGGCGGGCTTCGGGCAAATCCTCGGTCAGCAGCTGCACCGGAATGGTAGAGGTGTTGGAAGTGATAATACAATCTGCGCCGACCAGCCTGTCTAGCCGCGCATAAAGCTGTTTTTTCAAATCCAGCTGTTCGACAACCGCCTCAATGATCAGATCACACTCCGCCAGCCGGTCAAAATCCGCCTCGATAGAGCCGGTGCTAATCCGCCCGGCAAAATCGGCCTGCATCAGCTGTGGCGGCTCGCTGGCCAGCAGCCTGTCTATCGCCCGCTCAGCCGGGGATTTATCCATGCCCGGGCCAGCAGGCAAATCCAGCAGCAGCACCTCCAGCCCGGCATTGGCAATCTGGGCAGCGATACCGCTTCCCCACGGTGCCGGCTCCCATAACGGCAATTTGCTTAAAAGTCACCTCCTGCTGACATCACCTCTCCTTTTTTTGAAAAAGCTGTTCCATGAAACCGGCGACAGCCCGGTTGATCTCCTGCGGTCTTTCCGGCGGCAGCATATGGCCAGCCTCTGCCAGCTCTATCAGCTGCGACTGGCGCAGGGCCGCGGCCATTGCCCGCCCTGCCTTGATCGGGGTCATCCGGTCCTTTTCGGCCAGAATGACCAGCGCCGGTATATCCAGCCCGGCCGCCGCCTCCGGCCCGCCCTGATAGGCCTGGCAAGCTGCCAAATCAATGCCAAGGGCTGCCGGATCATTGCCAGCCATCAGCTGGCGGCTGAAGCCCAGATGCGACAGGCCGGGCTGGCTGTGATCATGCAGCCGGGCCGCCTGGCCATGTGACCATGAAATCATCATCCGGGCCGGTTGCGGGTTCTCACCCGCTGTCTGATCAGCGCCTCATTGACCGGGATTGCCAGTGCCGCCGCAATGATCGATCTCCAGCCCACTTGCAAATCCGGCATCCTGCCGGCGGCCTCCAGCGCGACCAGACAGCCCTGGGAATGGCCGGTCAGAATAACCTGAGCCAGCCCCAGCTCAGCCGCCAGCCCGGCCGTCCAGCTGGCCATCTCCTCAATAGAGGCCAGCGGATCCCCGCCGGACGGCCATGCCAGGAAAATCGGCCAGCACCGACCAATAGCCATGATAGGCCAGCCAGTGGCTTTGCAACAGCCAGGTCAGTGATGATCTGGCCGCTGCCATGCAGCATAAAGCAGCGCCGGGGCTTTCAGCATCCGGGCTGCGGCCACCGGTTGCGATATGGACCGGCTGCCACGAAAATCGATACGCATGATGGTTCACCCTTCGCCTGTGGGGTGGTTTGGCGGCCGCCCGCAAGGCTTGCTGAAAATCGGCCTTGATATCCTCTATCGCTTCCAGCCCGACCGACAGGCTGATCAAATCATCGCTCAACCCGCCCTGCCGCATGGGATTCCGCATCAATATGTGAATGGGTGGTGCTGGCTGGATGGATGACCAGCGTCTTGGCATCCCCGACATTGGCCAGATGGCTGGCCAGTTCCAGTGATTCGATAAAGACACGCCCGGCGGCGCGCCCGCCTTTTACGCCAAAGGTGATGATAGAGCCAGCCCCTTTCGGCAGCAGCTTTTCGCCAGCTGGTGCCCGGGATGATCGGGCAGATCGGGATGGCGCACCCAGGCTACCTGTTCATGCTGGCTCAGCCAATCCAGCAGCGCGTGCGTGTTGGCAATATGTTTTTCCATCCGCAAGGCCAGCGTCTCCAGCCCCTGCAGCAAATAAAAGGCATTTTGCGGTGACAGGCTGGGGCCGAAATTATACATCGCCTCAGCCCGCGCCTTGGCGGTAAAGGCGGCGGGTCCGAATTCCTCAAAAAAATTGATACCGCCCATCGCATAATGCGGCTCGGCTATGGTCGGGAATTTGCCGCCGCGCGACCAGTCAAAATTGCCGCCATCCACGACCGCCCCGCCAATCGCCACTCCGTGCCCACCTATCCATTTGGTCAGCGAATGGACCAGATTAGCCCCAGCGCAATCGGCTGCATTAAAAGGGGGCAAAAGGTTGCATCAACAACCAACGGCACGCCTGCCTCATCACAGATATCAGCAACCGCTCGGCACATCCAGCACATCAGCCCAGGATTGCCGATCACTTCGGCAAAGACCATTTTCGTCTCTGGCCGGATCGCCTCTTTGAGGGCCTGAGGGTCACTTGGGTCAACAAAGCTGGTGGTGATGCCAAAGCGGGGAAGCGTATATTTCAACAGATTGACATTGGCCCCGTAAAGCTGGGAGGAGGACAATATGATCGCCGCTTGAACAGATGGTCATGATGGCGACATACAAGGCCGCCATGCCAGAGCTGGTCGCGATACAGGCCACCCCACCATCCAGGGCTGCCATGCGCTGTTCCAGCACCGCAACGGTCGGGTTTGAAATGCGCGAATAAAGATGGCCGCCCTGCTCCATATTGAACAGGGCCGCAGCATGGCGGGAATCCTCAAACACATAGGAGGTTGTCTGATGAATCGGCACAGCGCGTGAGCCATGCTCTTTATCCACTGTCTGGCCAGCATGCAGGCCCAGCGTCTCCAGCCGGTAATCTCAGCCATCTGTCATTCTCTGATTAAAACAGCCGGTTGTCACTGCCCTTTTTTGCCAGATTGCCATAATTTTAGCCAGTCAAAACCGGTTCGCTGACCGGCTCAAACTTGCCTAGCCTCAAATTTTTGTCGGCTTTTTTATGGATTTGCCCGGTGCCATCAGCTAATCAAGAAGAAATATCTCTCAGCTGGAAGGGTTGGAAATGGCTGCCGAAAACAAAAAGCTGGAACATCGCTATATTAATGATTTGCGGCGGTTTGAATTTCTGCAAGGCTTGGCAGCCAACAGCCAGCTTAACCTGCCATTGCTGGCCGTTGCGGTTGTGTTTCTGGCCCTTATAGGTTTTGGTGGCGCAGCTCTTGCCGGTTGGCCCGGATCAGGCCTTTATTCTGGTGGCGGCTGCGATGGTTGGCGGCTATATGGCGCTGAATATCGGGGCCAATGATGTCGCCAATAATATGGGGCCGGCGGTGGGCGGCCATGTGATCACCCTCGGCACGGCGGTGGCAATTGCCGCGATTTGCGAGGCGGCAGGCGCATTATTGGCTGGCGGCGATGTGGTTAGTACCGTATCCAAGGGGATTATCTCACCCGAAGGTCGCCTGATGGCGGCTGAATTCCAGCTATTGATGCTGGCCGCCCTGTTATCTGCTGCGCTCTGGATCAATCTGGCGACAATGCTGAACGCTCCGGTCTCTACCACCCATTCTATCGTGGGCGGGATATTGGGGGCGGGCATTGCAGCTGCCGGGCTGTTGGTTGTGAATTGGAAAACCATGGCCGCGATTGCCGCCAGCTGGGTGATTTCGCCGGTATTTGGCGGGGTGATCGCGGCGCTGATGCTGCTGGTGATCAAGAACCGGGTGATGAACCAGCCAGATCGGCTGGAGGCTGCGCGGCGCTGGCTGCCTGTGCTGATTGCGCTGATGGCCGGGGCGCTGACCGCCTGGCGCTCAAGGGCTGAAGCGCATCTGGAAACCGGAGATGGGAGAGGTCGTGCTCTATTCCCTGCTGGCCATTATGCTGGGATGGCTGGCATCGCGCCCCTATATCGCTGCCAAATCTGCCCGGCTCAGCAATCGCAAAAGAGACATCTATACCCTGTTTCACTTCCCGCTGTTGGTTGGTGTGTCGCTATTATGCTTTGCACATGGAGCCAATGATGTGGCCAATGCGGTTGGCCCGCTGGCCGCTATTGTGTCAACCATCGGGGCGAACGGATCGGTGGCTGCCAAAGTTTCATCCCATTCTGGGTGATGCTGGTCGGAGCCAGCGGCATTGCTTTGGGGTTGGCCCTGTTTGGGCCCAAGCTGATCCCGCACGGTTGGGGAAAAAATCACCCGGTTGAACGCGCCGCGTGCCTATTTGCGTGGCCCTGTCATCAGCGATCACGGTTTTGATCGCGACAACGCTTGGTTTGCCGGTCAGCTCTACCCATATCGCTGTCGGCGCAATTTTTGGTGTCGGTTTCTTGCGCGAGTTTCTGGAAAATCCGAACCGTCGCCAGCTGCGTCCCGGGCATAAAATCAATCACACAGCCGAAGATGCCTTTGCCAATCTGAATAACCGGCTTCGCAGGCGGCTGGTGCGGCGGCGTTTTCTTTATTCGATCGCAGCAGCTTGGGTGATCACCGTGCCTGCCTCGGCCTTGCTGGCAGGCAGCCTGTTCTATCTTATGCAGATGATTTTATTATCCACGGGCTGAGCCGTTCAAAAACCCGCACCAGCGCCAGATAATCCTCACGCGAAACCACCCGCCCGGCATCCCGTAACAAGGCCCAATGGCGCTCACGCACCTTGTCTTCAGGCCATTTATCAAGCTGTTTTTCAACCAGCAGCGGATAAAAGGTCACCGGATTATGGGTCAGCCCGTGCGATGTGGATTTGGAAATCAGGCAGGTAACCGGAAAATCTTTCAGCAACCGGCCTTTGACTCCGGCTTCCTCAAAAGCCTCGCGGTTGGCTGCCTTTTGTGGCTCTCGCCTGCCATCAGATTGCCTTTTGGCAAGATCCAGCGACCCCGCTTTTTGTGAGGTCACAAACAGCACGGCGATCTGGTCTTTTTCAAGGCAAAGGGGATAGCACCGACCTTATGCATGATAAATAGCCCTTTTTCAATTTAACTGTCTTGGTCAATCTGTCTTGGTCAATCTTCCTTGGCCAAGCTTTAATTCTCGCCCGTTTCGAGCCAATGCCAGCCGCGGGCCAGCAACAGCTGCTGCACGCGCTGCGGATAATCAGTGATGATGCCATCCACGCCGAACTCTATCATCTGTTTATATCCTCTGCTTCATTCACCGTCCAGACCGAGAGGATCAGCCCCCTGCCTTAGCCGCCTTCACATGATGGGCGGCTATATCCTTGAAATAGGGGGCCCAATGCACCGCCCCGGCCTGCCGGACAAGGGCTGGCATCTGGCTGCTGATATCCACGCTGGCCGCGCCGTCCAAATCCAACCCCCCATATAAGGAGAGCCGGATAGATGGTGTGCTGCTCTGCTGTGGCACCATCGGGATAATAGCTCAAACAAGAGCGCGCAATTTCCGGGGCGGCCTCTTGCATGGCTGTTATCACCCGCCAGTCAAAAGATTGCACCAGCGTGCGCCCGGTCAGGCCGGCGGCCCGGATTTCTGCTGTCACCAGCCTGGCCAGATGGCCGGGCGGCGCTGTCAGATGGCTGGCCAGCGGGTTGGATTTAATTTCGATATTCAGCCAGCAATCCCGGTGGCCGGGCTGATTGGCAAGCTTGCAAATATCAGCCAGTTTGGGAACCCGCACCCCGTCCAGCCGCGCCTGTTCCGGCCAGCTTTCGCCATCTGTTGCACGCAAATCCCGGCTGCCCACATCATAGCGGGCCAGCTGCTCATAGCTCAGCGAAATAATCGGCGGGCTGTCTTCTTGCAACCACTGCCCGGCCGCATCGCGTGTTCGGGCTTTGGCCAGCATGGGATCATGCAGCACAACCGGAATATCATCTTGTGTGACCAGCACATCCAGCTCAACAATCTGCACCCCGGCGGCAAAGGCGGCAGCAAAGCCGGGCAAGGTGTTTTCCGGCATCAGCCCGCGCATCCCGCGATGGCCATGCAGGCGAACCAGCCCCGGCCCGCCGCACAAAGCCGGAAAATCTGATCGCTGCATCCGCATGGCCAGCCCCAAGGCGCTAGCCGAATTGGCAGGCGACCGAACCGAACTGGCCAAAATCGGCTTCGATCACCGTGCCGGGCGGGCATTCCACAGGCCGGATAAAGGACCCGGACAGCACGATCTGCCCGGCCTCTATCTGCTGGCCATATTGGGCCATGCGCCGCGCCAGCCAGACCATGGATTCCACCGGATCATTCAGCACGGCCGCGCCCAGCCCGGTTTCCTCTACCTGGCCATTGCGGCTGACAATCGCCCCGACCCAGCGCAAATCAACATCCTGCTGCCGCGTGCCGTTCCGCCCCCAGCACCAGCCCGGCATTGGCGGCATTATCGCTGATCGTATCGATGACCGAGCGCGTCTGGCCAGTAGCCGGATCAGCCCGCAAGATGCGGGTATCCAAAATCTCCAGTGCCGGGCAAACATAGTCTGTGGCGGCCAATACCTGCTCTCTGGTAACGGTTTCGCCGGCCAGCGGGGCTTTCATGACAAAGGCGATTTCGGCTTCGATACGCGGCTGGATAAAGCGGCCTGGCGGAACCTGTGCCTGATTGTCAAACAGCATATCATCAAACAGGATACCGCTATCGGGAATATCGATATTGAGGGCCATCTGCATGGCGCGTGAGGTCAGCCCGATCTTCCAGCCGATTATCTGGCCCGGCTGCCAGCTTGGCCGCGCAAATCGCCTTCTGGACAGCATAGGCATCATCCATATCCATCTCAGGATGCGCCAGCGTCAGCAGCCCTATCTGGCTGCCGCCCTGTTCGGCCGCGATCAGCTGATTGGCCAGCGCTGCGGCCTGTTCCGCTGTCAGGCTCATTGCTCATCCTCGACCCGGTTGACCAGCTGGCCGATCCCTTCTGCCTCTATCACGATTTCATCTCCCGGCACCAGCCAGCGCGGCGGATCCAGCCGCGCCCCGGCCCCGGTCGGCGTGCCGGTCACAATAATATCGCCCGGCATCAGCGTGGTGAAGGTTGAGATATAGGCAATCTGGCGGCGTATCGGAAACAGCATCCGGCCAGTGCGGTCATCCTGGCGCAATTCGCCATTCACCCGGGTGGTCAGCCGCACATCATCCAGCTGTTCTGGCCGGGTGAAGGGCACCAGCCAGGGGCCCAGCGCACCGGAATTGTCAAAATTCTTGCCTTGCGTCACATTGAATTTTGCGTGCCGCACCCAGTCACGCAGCGTGCCCTCATTGCATAAGGTCAGGCCAGCAATATGATCATAGGCCTCTGCCTCCGCAATATGGCGGCCTGCCCGGCCTATCACGATGGCTATCTCGCCCTCATAATCCAGCTGCTCAGAGGCTTTTGGCCGGATCAGAGGCTGGTTGTGGCCAACAAAGGAACGGGCAAAGCGGATAAAGAGCGACATATTCGCCGGGGCTTCCGACCCGTCCTTATATTCGGCATTGCGATCGGGAAAATTCACCCCGACACAGATAATCTTCTCTGGCCGTGGCAAGGGGATTTGCCAATCAAACACGCTGTGGGTTATAGTGCGCCCGGCAGCGGCAGCAGCGACTTCGGCCAGCCCGCCCGCGGCGATAACCGCGCCCAGATCAGGCCATTGCGGGAAACCCGGTGACAGGGCGATCATGCCTGCCTCGCTGGCCAGCCCCCAGAAATCCTCTCCTGCGGCCCGGTAGCTGGCAAAGCGCGGCGGTGTGTCTTGCGTCATTTTATCCATCATGGTGCGATAATTGGTTGTGATTTCAACTGCGATTCCTTCAGCTCAGCCCCGTTAAACAGGCTGCCTTCCTCAAACCAGCTGCGCGGGGCTGGCGCGCCCCAGAGGGTCTGGCGTTGCGGGTCGGTCAAATCCCATTTAATCGGCTCATGATCCGGGTCCACTGTCTGATAGTCAGAGCAGTAAATCTCTATCCGGTGGCCATCGGGATCGCGAATATAGAGGAAAAAGGCATTGGAAATGCCGTGCCGACCCGGCCCGCGCTCTATATGGTCAACCCAGCCGGTGGTGGACATCAAATCCAGCAGATCAATAATATTCATCGGCGTCGGCACCCAAAAGGCGGTATGGTGCAGGCGCGGGCCCAGCCCGTTGGTAAAGGCAATATCATGCACCCCGCCCTTGCGATGCATCCAGGCCGCCCAGATTTTGCCGGTCTTCTGATCTTCTGTATATTCCGTGGTTCGAAAGCCCAGCTGATTGTAAAAAGCCACTGCCGCATCCACATCTGCGCTGAACATATTGAAATGGTCAATGCGCAGCGGCTTCACCCCGCGATAAAGCGCATAATGCTGATGGATGGGGGGCAGCCGGTCCATCTTGCAATAAAATTCCAGCGGCACGCCATAGGGATCACGGCTTTGCAGGACCCGGCCCATAAAGGGCTTTTCCGTCCAGACCGTCTCCAGCCCCTGTTCTTTCAGCCAGGCCTCGGCCTTGTCCAAATCCGGCTCGTCAAACAGCTTAAAGCCCAGATGCCCGGCCTCAGCCCGGTCAGATTGGGTCAGGCAAATACAATGATGGCCGCGCTCTTCCATCGCCCGCAGATAGATTTGCTCTTCTGTTTCATGGGTGATTTGCAACCCCAGCATATCCACATAAAAAGCCCGCGCCCGTGCCAGATCAGTGACCCGGTATTCAACATGGCTCAATCTCAGGATATTGAAAGGCGGATAAAGAACCGCTGCAGGTAAAGGCATGATCGCACCTCCTCGTTATCAGGTCTGCTACGCGCTGCCCAGCCGCGGCACCTTGTTCGGGCCGGTGGCAAAGCCGATATGTTTTTGTTCCATATAAAACTCAAAAGACCAATCGCCGCCATCACGGCCAATGCCGCTGGCCTTGACCCCGCCAAAGGGGGTAGGCAGATGCCGGACATTCTCTGAATTGACCCAGATCATGCCAGCCTCCAGCCGCTCCGTCATCCGCATGGCACGGGTCAGATCGCTGGTCCACAGATAGGCAGTCAGCCCATATTCAGTATCATTGGCGATTTGCAAGGCTTCTTGCTCATCTGCAAAGCGAATGGCGGTCAGCACCGGGCCGAAAATTTCCTCTCTGGCGATCCGCATCTGGTTATTGGCCCCGGTGAACAGGGTCGGGCGCACAAACCAGCCGGGTCCGTCCGGGCGGCTGCCGCCTGCGGCGATGACCGCCCCTTCTTTTTCGGCAATGTCAAAATAGCTGCATACCTTCTCCAGATGGGTCGGGTGGATCAGCGGGCCAATTTCTGTGGCCGGATCCAGCGGATGGCCGATTTTTACCTTATTGGCTCGTTCTGCCAGCCTCGCCTCAAATTCCTCAGCAATGCCTTCTTCGACCAGCAGGCGCGAGGATGAGGTGCAGCGCTCCCCATTCAGCGAATAAATCATAAAGACAGCCGCATCCAGAGCCCGCTCCAGATCACTGTCAGCAAAGACAATGACCGGGTTTTTGCCGCCCAGCTCAAAATGCACGCGTTTCAGGCTGGCCGCGCCCTGGGCCATAATCTGGCTGCCGGTTCGGCTCTCTCCGACAAAGGCAATCGCCTTGATCGCCGGATGTTCGGTCAGCGCCTTGCCGGCCTCCTCTCCCATGCCATTGACCAGATTCCAGACCCCCTTGGGCAGCCCGGCCTCTTCGGCTATCTCAACCAGAAGGCGGGCTGTCAGAGGCGAGAATTCTGCCGGCTTATGCACAATGGTGCAGCCTGCTGCCAGCGCCGGGGCGATCTTCCAGGTAGAGAGCATAAAGGGCGTGTTCCAGGGGGTAATCACCCCGACCGGGCCAATCGGCACGCGCCCGGTGATATTCATCAGCCCGCCAGCTGGCAGGGCCTTGCCATCGCGGGCAGAGGGGGCTTGATCTGCAAAAAAGCGGAAATTTTCTGCCCCGCGCAGGGCAGCCTTGGACATAAAGCGCAAGGGCTGGCCGCTGTCCCATGCCTCGCACAGGGCGATTTCCTCAGCCCGCGCGACAATCGCATCGGCCACCCGGTGCAGGATTTTGCGCCGCTCCGCCCCGCCCAGATCGCGCCAGGCCGGAAAGGCGGCCTTGGCGGCGGCGGCGGCCCGGTCAATATCTTCTGCCGCCCCTCTGGCCACCTGACAGATCACGGACCCATCTGTTGGCGAGAGCGTGTCAAACCATTGCCCGGAGGCAGCCGGCACAGCCTCTCCGCCAATTTGGTTCAAAATGCCGGTGTCGCGGAAGCGGGCCAGAAACCCATCCAGTTTCTGCAAATTTTCGCTCAGCTGGGTCATGCGCTATTCTCTCCTTCAGCCATAAAGCGGCGGATACTGCCAGTCTTGGGCGATAGGTCCGGATCAATATCCACCATTTCAGCAGACAGAGCCAGAGAGGAGCTGTCAATCACCGGGTCCAGCCAGCTTTTTGCCGCCGCGAATAAATCCTCTATCGCCTGTTTGCGCGTCGCCAGATCGCGCCCGCCGCGCAACCGCACCATAATATGCAGATAGGCATGGGCCGGATTGCCGTCTGCAATACTGACAAAATCAGCCCGCCGGGCGCGCACCCGGATGCCGGCTGTTGGAAAGGCAGCGATTTGGCTGGCCGCCTCACGGATGTGATCACAAAAACCGGCCATATCGGTGCGCTGTTCCAGATTGGCTGAATAATCAAGAATAATATGTGGCATGGGCACGAAACTCCCCGGATGAGTGTGCTGATTGTCTGTGCCTTGCTGGTCCGGCATCGCCAATACAGCAAACTTGTCAAACCGCCCTGATCTTAATCCAGCCAAAACCTGATGAGACCAGCCTCTTTTGTTTTTTGCGGCCTGTCAAAGCTGTTCTGGTCTGGCCTGACCGGGCGCTTTGCGGCTATCATGGCATGGAAAAGCGGCAAGGGGGATGGCCACAAGATGGCGGATCAGCCAGATACAGAAGCAGACTATATCATTATCGGGGCCGGCTCGGCGGGTTCGGCCCTGGCCCTGCATCTGGCTGACCGGGGGTCAGAAACCGGGTGCTGGTGCTGGAATATGGCGGCAGTGATGCCGGCCCGTTTGTGCAGATGCCAGCGGCCCTGTCCTGGCCGATGAATATGGCGGCCTATGATTGGGGCTACCGGGCAGCAGCTGAGGACAGGTTGAACGGGCGGGCGCTGGCCTGTCCGCGCGGCAAGGTAATAGGCGGCTCCTCCTCTATTAACGGCATGATATTTGTGCGCGGTCATCCGGCTGATTATGACAGCTGGGCAGAACAGGGGGCAGAGGGCTGGGATTTTGCCTCGGTGCTGCCCTATTTCAAGCGCATGGAAACCAGCCACGGCGCACAGGGCGACTGGCGCGGCACAGACGGGCCGCTGCATATCACCCGCGGGCCGCGCGATAATATTCTGCATTCCGTGATCACACAGGCTGCTGAACAGGCCGGCTATGCCTTTACGCAAGATTATAATGGCTGGCGCCAGGAAGGGTTTGGCGCAGCCGATATGACCGTCTGGCAGGGGCGGCGCTGGTCCACCGCAAATGCGTTTTTGCGCCCGGCCCTGAAAACCGGTTCGGTTCAGCTGATCAAACGGGCCCTGGCAGAAAAAATCCTGTTTGACGGGCGGCGGGCCTGCGGCGTGCGCTATCAGCGCCGCGGCCGGTCTTTTGAGGCGCGCGCCCGCAAGGCGGTTATTCTGGCGGCCGGTGCGATCAACAGCCCGCAGCTCTTGCAAGCCTCCGGGATTGGGCCGGCCAGCTGGCTGCAACAGGCCGGGGTGCCGCTGCTGCTGGACAGGCCGGGGGTGGGGCGCAATTTGCAGGATCATCTGGAAATTTATTTGCAATCCGAATGCCGCCAGCCGGTCAGCCTCTACCCGTGCCTGTCCTGGCACCGGCAGCTGCGTATCGCGCTCAGATGGGCGCTGTTCAAAACCGGTATCGGCGCATCGAACCAGTTTGAAACGCTGGGCTTTATCCGCTCCGACAAGGGCGTTGCCTGGCCGGATATCCAGTTTCATTTCCTGCCGCTGGCGGTGCGCTATGATGGCAAGTCGGCGGCCAGCGGGCACGGTTTCCAGCTGCATCTGGGGCCGATGCGCTCCAAGTCCCGCGGCACGGTTCGGATTGTGTCACCGGGTCCGGCCAGCCCGCCTGAGATATGTTTCAACTATCTGAGCCATGGCGATGATTTGGCTGATTTCCGCAAAGCCATCCGGCTGGGGCGCGAGATTTTGGCACAGCCCGCCTTTGCGCCGTTTCGCGGGGCCGAAATTCAGCCCGGCGCAGACTGCCAGAGCGATGCGGGGCTGGATGAATTTGTCCGCAATCATGCGGAATCGGCCTATCATCCGTGTGGAACCTGCAAGATGGGCGCGGCGTCTGACCCGGCAGCGGTGGTGGATTCGTCCTGCCGGGTGATCGGCACGCAGTCGCTTTTCGTCGCAGACAGCTCAGCCTTTCCCACCATCACCAATGGCAATCTGAACGCGCCGACCATCATGCTGGCGGAAAAGGCAGCTGATCATATTCTGGGCAAGCCGCCTCTGGCTCCGGCGAATATTCAGCCCTGGCAGCATCCCGATTGGCAGAACAGCCAGCGGTGAGGAATCCCGCAAAAGGGGGCAGGCAAAAAAAACTTGCCTCTGAATATGTCACGGGGCAATCTTTGCTACTGGGCGGGGAAAATGGTGAAAACAGACAGCAAGGCAGCATCATGTCAGACGGGTTTTTGACCACGCATATTTTGGATACAGCCAGCGGCGTTCCGGCAGCTGGCGTTCGGATCAGCCTGTTCCGGCTGGCCGGGGATGGCGGGCGCGAGGCGCTGGCCGAGATGACCACCAATGAAGATGGCCGCACCGACAGTCCGATTTTGCCAGCCGGGGCCTTTCAGGCAGGCCGCTATGAGCTGGTCTTTCATGCAGGCGATTATTTGCGCGGCAAATTCGGCCCGGCCGCTGGTGATTTTCTGGATCAGGTGCCGGTGCAGTTTGGCATTTCTGATGAACAGGCGCATTATCATGTGCCGCTGTTGCTTTCACCCTATGGCTATTCAACCTATCGCGGCAGCTGAGATGGCAAGGCCGCCCTTTTTGCGGGGGTATGTGATTTAGCATGGAACTGGGAACAGATTTTATCATGCTGCTGGCTCTGGACTGGCTGGAATTTGCCGTGCGCTGGCTGCATGTGATAACCGCGATTGCCTGGATTGGCTCTTCATTTTACTTTATCGCGCTGGATTTGGGATTGCGCCGGGATCAGGCCTTGCCGGACGGGGTGCATGGCGAGGAATGGCAGGTGCATGGCGGCGGTTTCTATCATATTCAGAAATATCTGGTTGCCCCGGCAGCCCTGCCCGAACATCTGACCTGGTTCAAATGGGAATCCTACGCCACCTGGATGTCCGGCTTTGTGCTGTTGATACTGGTCTATTATCTGGGGGCGGATCTCTATTTGCTGGATCAGGAAAAAATGGCGCTGCCGGTCTGGGGCGGCATTGCCTTGTCGCTGGCCTCGCTGGTGCTGGGCTGGTTTGGCTATAGCGCTTTGTGCAAATCGCCGATTGGCCAGCACAGCACCGGGCTGATGATCCTGCTTTATCTGTTGCTGGTTTTGCTGTCCTGGGGCTTTACCCAGATTTTTACCGGCCGCGCGGCCTTTATCCATCTGGGCGCGATCACCGCAACGATCATGTCTGCCAATGTGTTTTTGGTGATCATTCCGAACCAGAAGATTGTGGTGGCAGATTTGAAAGCCGGGCGCACGCCGGATGCCAAATATGGCCAGATAGCCAAGCAACGATCCACCCATAATAATTATCTAACCTTGCCGGTTATTTTCCTGATGCTGTCCGGCCATTATCCGCTGGCCTTTGCCACAGACTATAGCTGGGTGATTGCCTCGCTGGTCTTTTTGATGGGGGTCAGCATCCGCCATTATTTCAACAGCCTGCACGCGCGCAAGGGCAATCCGCTCTGGAGCTGGGCGGTGACGGCGGCGCTGTTTCTGGTCATCATGGCCCTGTCGGTTGCCCCGCTCTTCAGCCATAAAAACCCGGAAGATGAGGCCAGCTGGCAGACAGACAGCCTGACCGGACAGGCCAGCCTGCTGGCCAGCCATCCTGATTTTGAGGCGGTGACAGATATTGTCATGGGCCGCTGTTCCATGTGCCATGCCAAGGAACCCTATTATGAGCGGATTTTATGGCCGCCCAAGGGGGTGATGCTGGAAACCCCGCAGCAGATAGCGACCCAGGCCAAGTCCATTTTCCTGCAATCTGCCGTCAGCCATGCCATGCCGCCTGCAAATGTCACCTGGATGGAACCAGAAGAACGCCATCTGATTCAGCGCTGGTATCAAGCCGCCTTGCAAGGCAGCTAGGCCGGGAGTGTGTGATGGGAGTGTGTGATGAATAAGCCTGCCCGCCAAAGTGAGACAAGCCAGATAGAGTTTTTGCTGAACGGTCAGCAGATGACAGTCTCAGCGGCCCGTTCAGATGACACGCTGTTGAACTGGCTGCGGCAGGAACAAAAGCTCACCGGCTCCAAGGAAGGCTGCGCTGAGGGGGATTGCGGGGCCTGCACGGTCTTGCTGGCCCGCGCCGGGCCGGATGGGCAGATTTCCTGTCAGCCGGTCAATGGCTGTATCCTGTTCCTGCCGATGCTGGATGGCTGTTCACTCACCACGGTTGAAGGGGTGGCCGGCCCGGAGGGCGCGCTGCATCCGGTGCAACAGGCGCTGATCGAAAACCATGCCAGCCAATGCGGCTTTTGCACGCCCGGCTTTGTGGTCTCGCTGCTGGCTGGCTGGCGGTCTGGTATCGGCTGGAGCGAGCAGGAAATAGAGGATTTGCTGGCTGGCAATCTGTGCCGCTGCACCGGCTATGGCCCGATTGTTGCGGCGGGCCGGGCGCTGGCTGGACAGGCGCGCCCGCAATGGGAAGCTGACCGGCTGGCGGCTGAGGCAGATTGGCTGAAAGCCCGCCAGCCCGCCCCGCTCTCCTATGGCCAGCCCGCCCAGCCCTTTTACGCGCCTGTCGATATAGCTGAGCTGTCGCGTCTGGTTCTGGAACATCCCGCCGCCCGGATAATCGCCGGGGCGACGGATATTGGCCTGTGGGTGACCAAAAAACACCAGGACCTGCCCGGCTTTATCTCGGTGATGCAGGTGGCTGAATTGCAGCAAATTACCGAGACAGAGGGGCATTTTGAAATTGGCGCGGCGGTCAGCCATGCGGCAGCCAATGACCGGCTGGCTGGCGATTATCCGGCTTTGGGCGAGATTTGGCGGCGTTTTGGGTCAACCCAGGTGCGGGCCAGCGGCACGGTTTGCGGTAATATTGCCAACGGCTCTCCGATAGGCGATTTGGCCCCGGCCTTTCTGGCTCTGGGGGCTGAGCTTGTTCTGCAGAAAGGTTCAGAACAGCGGGCCCTGCCGATAGAGGATTTTTTCCTCAGCTACGGCGTTCAGGATCGCCAGCCCGGTGAATGGCTGCGGGCGGTGCGGCTGCCAAAGCTGCAGGAGGGGCAGGTTTTTCAGGCGATGAAAATATCGCGCCGTTTTGATCAGGATATATCCGCGGTGATGGCGGCCTTTTTCCTGCAAGTCGATGGGGGCCAGATTATTGCCGCGCGCTGCGGTTTTGGGGGCATGGCTGCGGTGCCGGCGCGCGCCCGCCATTGTGAGAAGGCGCTGGCCGGGGCGGTGCTGGATGCCAGCCCGCCTGCCGCGGCTCTGGCTGGTCTGGAAGCCGATTTTACACCTATCACTGATATGCGGGCCAGTGCTGATTACCGCGCTGCGGTGGCCGGCAATCTGCTGGCCAAGCTGTTTGACGGCCTGGCTTCAGGCGGGGTGGTGCGGCTGGCCGGGGACGGGCTGGATCAGCTGGGTCTGGGCCGCCAGGAGGCAGCCGGATGACCAGCTCCCTGCATAAGCAAACGGTGCATGACAGCGCGGTCCTCCATGTCACCGGGGCGGCCCGCTATATCGATGATTTGCCGGTTCCGGCAGAGTGTCTGGTTATTGTCCCGGGCCTCAGCCCGGTTGCCCATGGCCGTATCCAGCGGCTGGATTTGACAGGCGTGGCTGCGGCCCCGGGGGTGGTGCGGGTGCTGACAGCTGCCGATATTCCGGGGCGCAATGATGTCAGCCCGGTCTTTGGCGATGACCCGGCCTTTGCTGAGGACCGGGTGCTCTATCATGGCCAGATCATCTATGCGGTGGTGGCGACCAGCATCCGGGCGGCGCGCGCCGCGATGCGTGCAGCCGTGCTGGAGATAGAGGAACTGCCAGCCATTCTGACGATAGAAGAGGCGCTGGCACAGGACTCGCTGCTGGGCCGCCCCTGGCAGATAGAGGCGGGCAACCCGCAGGCCGAACTCGCGGCCAGCCCGCATCAGATAGAGGGCCAGATTGAAATTGGCGGGCAGGAACATTTTTATCTTGAAGGCCAGGCGGCCCTGGCCATGCCGGGCGAAGAAGACCAGCTGACGATTTTTGTATCCTCGCAGCATCCCACCGAAATCCAGCACAAGGTGGCCGACTTGCTGGGCGTGCCAAACCATTCCATCACCGTAGAGGTGCGGCGCATGGGCGGCGGCTTTGGCGGCAAGGAAAGCCAGGCCAACCAGCCTGCCTGTATTGCCGCGCTGGCCGCCCGGCTGACTGGCCGCCCGGCAAAGCTGGTCTATGACCGGGATGATGATATGCGCATTACCGGCAAGCGGCATGATTTCCTGATCCGCTATCAGGCCGGCTTTGATGATGAGGGGCGCATCCGGGCGGTGATTTTTGATCAGGCATTGCGCTGCGGTATGTCCTTTGATCTGTCCAAGGCGATAGCCGAACGGGCCGCGCTGCACGCGGATAATGGCTATGCGATACCCAATATGCAGGTGACCGCGCGCCTGTGCCAGACCCATACCCCGTCCAATACGGCTTTTCGCGGTTTTGGCGGCCCGCAGGGGATGCTGGGGATAGAAGCGGTGATCGACCGGATCGCCCATCAGCTGGGGCGCGATCCGCTGGCGGTGCGGCAGGCCAATTTCTACCCCGATCATGACAGCCCGGCGCATGATAAGGCCGCCCCGGCCAGCACCCATTACGGCCAGCCGGTCACTGACGGGGTGCTGAACCGGCTGACGGATCAGCTGGCCAAAAGCTCAGATTACCACACCCGCCGCCAGGAGATTGCTGACTGGAACAGCCAGCATCAGATGGTCAAGCGGGGTCTGGCGCTGACGCCGGTCAAATTCGGCATCAGCTTTAACAAGACCTTTCTCAATCAAGGCGGGGCGCTGGTTCATGTTTATACAGACGGCTCGGTGCATCTCAACCATGGCGGCACGGAAATGGGCCAGGGGCTGCATACCAAGGTGCGCCAGATTGTGGCCCATGTCTTTGGCCTGCCGGATGCGATGGTGCGGGTGTCAGCGACCTCTACCGGCAAGGTGCCCAACACCTCTGCAACGGCGGCTTCTTCCGGCACTGATTTGAATGGCATGGCTGCTTTTCGGGCGGCTGAAACTATCCGGGCCCGCATGGCCGATTATCTGGCTGGCCAGTGGCAGCAACCTGCGGACAGTGTGCGCTTTGCGGATGGCAAGGTGCATATCGGGCCTGAGGAAATGGATTTTGCCAGGGCGGCGAGCCTGTGCTGGCAAGGGCGTGTCTCGCTCTCCTCTACCGGCTATTATGCCACGCCCGATATTCACTGGGATGCCGAGACCGGCAAGGGCCAGCCCTTTTACTATTTCGCCTATGGCGCGGCGGTCAGCGAGGTGGTGCTGGACCTCTATACCGGCGAGAGCCGGATGCTGCGCACCGATATCCTGCATGATGCCGGCCAGTCCATCAATCCGGCCATTGATCGCGGCCAGATAGAGGGCGGCTTTATTCAAGGGGCGGGCTGGCTGACCTGTGAAGAGCTGGTCTATGGCAAGGATGGGCGGCTTTTGACGCACGCCCCCTCCACCTATAAAATACCGGCCTGTTCCGACCGGCCGCTTGATTTGCGGGTGGAATTGCTGGCCAGTGAGGGCAATCTCTCGGCGACGATTCACCGCTCCAAAGCGGTCGGGGAGCCGCCCTTCATGCTGGGGATGAGCGTCTTTTTTGCCCTGTCAGATGCGCTGGCGGCGGCCGGACCCGGCTATCCCGGGCTGGATGCGCCCGCAACCGCGGAACGCCTGCTGAACGCGGCGATGCGGAACCGGTAGATGGCAGACAAGCTGGCCAGCTGGACAGAGAAACTGCTGCAGGAGCTGGCAGCCGGGCGCAGCTGCTGTCTGGTGCTGCTGGCTGAGACGCGCGGCTCCACCCCCAGAGAGGCTGGCACGGTGATGCTGGCCGGATTACCGGATGACTCGCCGGATGACTCACCGGATGAATCGGGGAAATTGCTGGCCGGAACAGTTGGCGGCGGTGAGCTGGAATATCAGCTTTTGGCAGAGGCGGGCCGCTTGCTGGCCGGACAGCCAGACAGCTTTTCCCGCACGCGGCGCGATTATCCGCTGGGCCCGGCCCTGGGCCAATGTTGCGGCGGGTCGGTGCGGGCGGTGCTGGAAATCTGGCCGCCTGCCCAGCTGCCGGCCTTGCAGGCCCTGTTGGCAGACCGGCCGGGTTGGCTGGCCCATGGCGCGGCAGATAACAGCCTGCCTGCCGCGCACGCCAAGGACAGCCCGCGCCCGCCGGTTGCCAGCCAGCCCTTTACCCGCCGCGTGCCTTTCTATCTGTATGGGGCGGGCCATGTCGGGCGGGCCGTGATGGCGATAACCGGCGATTTGCCGCTGGATCGCTATTGGATTGATACTGCCGAGAGCCGCTTTCCAGCTAATATGGATGCCAGCATCACCCGCCTGGTCGCCCGCGATCCGGCCCATATTGCCCGCTATGCAGAGAGCGGGGCGATTCATTTGGTCATGAGCTATTCGCACGCGCTGGATCAGGCGATTTGCCACCGGGTGCTGAAGCAGGATGATTTCTTCCGGCTGGGCCTGATCGGCTCAGCCACCAAGCGGGCGCGTTTTGAGAGCAGGCTGGCCGCTGCCGGCTTTTCAGAAACGCAGCTGGCCCGGCTGGTCTGTCCTATCGGGCTGGCCGACATACCGGGCAAGGACCCGGCCTTTCTGGCGCTGTCTGTTGCCGGGCAGATTGCTGTCTGGCTGGCGGAGCAGGAAGCCCCCTCCTGATTTTGGGCCCTAGCTGGCCAACAGCGTCAGGGCCGCCTGTTTGTGGCGTTCCAGCAGGGTGGGCAGATCAAGACTGGTCAGCTGGCCATCTTCCACCACCAGCCTGCCATGGATGATCGTGTGCCGGGTTTTCACCGGCCCGCAAAAGATGAGGGCGGCGACCGGGTCTGTCCAGCTGCCCGCAAAATCAATCATATCCCGGTCATAAACCGCCATATCCGCCGCATAGCCCGGGCTGATCTGGCCAATATCCCGGCGGTTCAGCACCTCAGCCCCGCCCCGCGTTGCCAGCCGCAAGGCTTCACGCGCATTCAGGGCAGCCGGGTCACCGCCCACCCGCTGCAGCAGCAGGGCCTGGCGCGCCTCTGCCAGCATATGGCCGGAATCATTCGAAGAAGACCCATCCACCCCCAGCCCGACCGGCACGCCGCTATCCAGCATCTGGCGCAGCGGGGCAATGCCGCTGGCCAGCCGCATATTGGAACAGGGGCAATGGGCAACCCCGGTGCCGGTGCGGGCAAACAGCTGCTGCTCAGCGCTGTTCAGCTTGACACAATGGGCGTGCCAGACATCCTCTCCCACCCAGCCGACAGATTCCGCATAATCGCCCGGCCGCATCCCGAAATTGGCCAGCGAATAATCGATATCCTCGTCATTTTCGGCCAGATGCGTATGCAGCCCCACCCCCAGCTGGCGGGCTATCTCGGCTGTTTCGCGCATCAGCCCGACCGAGACAGAAAAAGGCGAGCAAGGGGCGAGTGCTACTTGCGTCATCGCGCCCTTTTCCGGATCGTGATAGGCATGGACCACCCGCTCGCAATCCTTCAGGATAGCGGCCTCCTCCTCAACCAGACTGTCTGGCGGCAACCCGCCTTTGGAAACACCGATGCTCATAGAGCCGCGGGTCGCCACAAAACGCATCCCCAGCTGCTGGGCCGCCTCTATGGAGTCATCCAGCCGCGCCCCGTTTGGATAGAGATATTGATGATCAGAGGAGGTGGTGCAGCCGGACAGGGCCAATTCGGCCAGCCCCACCGATACCGCGCTGGCGATCTGGTGAGGGCGCAGATTTTGCCAAATCGGATAGAGGCTGGTCAGCCAGCCAAACAGCGTCGCATTCTGGGCCGCAGGCAAGACACGGGTCAGATTCTGAAACAGGTGATGATGCGTATTGATCAGGCCCGGAATAACGATTTTACCAGCCAAATCGATCACCCGATCCGCGCTGTCCGGCAGGTCCTCTGCAACGCCAACAGCCTCAATCATGCCATCGCGGCAATAGATTGAGCTGGCCTGCAATTCGCGTCCGGCATCGTCCATGCAGACAATAATATCCGCATTTTTCAACAGCAGGCTGGCCATGTTTTTCCCCTGATTTTTGTGATTTTCCGCCAGAGCTGTCACACTAGCGAAAAAAAGAATTTGGGCAAAATGAATAATTGATCAAAAATACGCCCAGTCATACCTCACCAAATAATTATGCTCAAACCCAGGTGAAGACGACAGCGGTCCAGGCTTCAGGATGGCGATGCTGACTTACGCCACCAGTCAATCTGCAGCAGTTACGGCTTAAGAAAACTGAACTCATCTGTGAAGATGACTTACCGTAACAGGAGCGATTAACACAGCGGCGCAAATCACGCTATCGAGAAAAATACCATTGATGGTGAAGTCAAGCGGCAGCTGGAGGAGCACACTGGCTACTACAAAAAATATGGTCAACGCCACTACCCTTGAAGTCGGGGGTCCCCGGCAGCTCAACATCTGATGCGCTGTGTCCAATAATTGGTAACCTCATCTTCAGCTCAGGAAGCAACTTCACACTCAATTCTGTAATTAGTGGAGCAGGTACATTTATTCATGATGGTAGCAATGTATCAACCTGATCAGCTAACAATACGTACACAGGAGCTACTTACATTAACGCTGGTGCGATAAATCGCATCGCATAATAATGCCTTGAGTAGCCACTGCGGGTACTGTTACCACCGTTTTATCCGATGGAGCCTTAATTTAAGCAACAACGTCCAACGACCAACAGAGGCCATCACCATCAGAGTGGTGCATTTCAAACAATGGTACGATAAAGTAAGTGATTCAAATACCTCTCTGGCCTTGTTACCTTATGACCATGGTGAAATCAAGTAGATTCTGGTTCTCGCGCAACCATGGATGTGGCTTCCGGCAATGCTGTGCTAACTATAACCTGACCTTGAATTCCGTCGGCACACCTCATCGATCGCTATTGATTGCACGCCAACTGGTACTTTGGCGAAAACTGGGGCAGGCGCTAACCCTGATGGAACAAATACTTACTCTGGATCGCTTCTGATGCGGGAACAGGTACAAGTGTTGACGATGACGACAAATGCCGTTAAAGGAACGCCGCCGTTTCTGCTACTGCGGTGTTTTAACGTTAAATAGGTGGAACTTTACGTTCATCACTTCAGTTTACACTTAATTCAAACAGAGGAATTGCCCTTGGTTAAACCCGCTGGAACTATTAAAATATAGATGGTCCCACAACATAAGCACCTATGGTGGTATGTTGCAGGATCGAATAATCTAGCGCAAGTCTGCAGGAGATAAGTACATTGTTACTCTCGGAATTCCAAACGTATTCAGTGTACAGCAATCAGTGCAGGAACAGCAGCAAAATTATCAGGTCTTATAGTTGGAAGTTTACTCAAACCCATGTAAATAGCTGCAGAACTTTTGAATATTCTTTTTAATTCAAACAATCTCAGGCGTAATTAATAAGTGGATCAGGGAGATATTGTTAAAGAGGACTCAGGAACTTTTTAACACTTTCTGGAAATAATACATAATTTAAATAATGAATAGTGGTTATCATTAATAATTAGTGCTGACAGTGGGTTAGGGCTGCCAGGTACATTCTACCTGGACGGTCATTTGACGTTTGTGGTGGTATTCTAGAACAACAACTAGTTTCACTTTAAATTCACAATAGAGGAATAGAATGCCATCAATGATTTTCAGTTCTTACAGATCCAGGCACAAACTTAACTTATGGAGGAATAATTGCAGGATCTAAATTTGCTAGATATTACTGGAACGCTTGTATTGTCCAGGAAATATCTGTCTGGTTCGGTTGGAATAAATTGGAACCTTAAATTTCATTTGAAAATAATCTTGGATCAGTTCAGGTCATTTGATTGAATGCAATTAATGTTTAATGATGGTAAATTGAGGAATATTACCGTCCTCTCGTTGCTCATGTGAATTCAGGTGTTTTACATTTATGAACAAATGCACGATTCCGTCCATAAATAGTGGTGCCAGGCGACAATTAACGGTGTAAGTGGTGGTGCGATAACTAAGTTAGGTACGAAACTTAACTCACTAGAATAATACCTGCAGCTTCTTCACAATAAATGCAGAACCGTGTTATTCAACTGACCAATTATGGTTGGGCGGCTCAGATCCAGCTACTGCGGACATTAACGATTAAATGGAACTTGTTACAATCAACATTTAATGATTTACACTTATTCAAACGAAAGAGGAGTTGCCCTTAGTTTAAACCATGGAACTAATGTAGATGGATCTACAACCTTAACCTATGGTGGGTATTATTGCAGGATCGAATAATCTAACGAAGTCTGGAGATGGTACGTTGTTACTCTCAGAGTAAACACATACACAGAACCAGAACAATCAGTGCA
>JAYPQA010000004.1:0-29546 GCA_038131695.1 Alphaproteobacteria bacterium
TATCAAGGACGTGCCAGGCGTGCGCACCTACGTGTCCGTGGACGGCGGCATGGGCGATAACATCCGTCCCGCCCTCTACGGCTCGCGCTACGTGGCGCTGGTGGCCGATGACGTCGCTCGCCAAGCCCGCCTGCAGACCGTGACCATCGCGGGCAAGTACTGCGAGTCGGGCGACGTGCTGGTGCGTGACGCGCGCATCGCGCCCGTCAAGGCGGGTAGCATCATCGCCATCCCCGCCTCCGGTGCGTACGCCCCCAGCATGGCCTCCACCTATAACCTGAACGGGCGGCCCGCCGTGGTGCTGGTGAGCGATGGGAAGGCCACGCTGATCCGCCGGCGCGAGTCCTACGCCGACCTGATGGCGCAGGACGTGCTCTAGCGTTCCCTCCTGCACGGTCACGAGGGCGCGGCGCGCGGCTGGAGGGGGCGCTGGCCGCCGGGCGCCTCTCCCACGCCTACCTGTTCACCGGCCCGGCCCACGGGGGGCAACGCTTGCCACGGCGCTGGCGCAGGCGGTGAACTGCACCGCCGTCGTCGCATCCGCCGAGGCACCCGGCCATGGACTCCCGTAACGCATCTGCCCTGGCCCGATGTCACGCGCGTGCCGTGTATGCCCCGCCTGCACGCGCATCGCGGCGGGCGAGCGCTCCGACGTGCAGACGCTCACCGTGGACACCGAGGCGGAGAAGGGCCCCACCACCGTCATCGGCATCGAGCGGGTGCGCGAGCTCATCGCCTCGGCCCACCTGCTTCCCTACGAGGGGCGCTCGCGGGTGTATCGTCATCGACCCGGCCGACCGGATGCATGGAGGCCGCGGCCAACGCCCTGCTCAAGGTGCTGGAGGAGCCGCCTCCCGGCGTGCTTATCCTCCTGGTGACGGCCAACCCTGACGGCATCCTGCCCACCATCCGCTCCCGCTGCCAGGAGATAGCCCTGCGCCCATTGCCGGAGGCGCAGATTGCCCAGGTGCTGAAAGCCGAGCACGAGCAGTCCCCGGAGCAGGCTGCCACGCTGGCTCGCCTCTCCCGTGGATGCATCGGCTGGGCCATCACCGCAGCGCACGAACCGGCGGTGCCCGCCGGGCTACACCAGCGCCTCGAGCGCATCGCCACGGTGTGCGAGGGCGGGCTGGTGGAGCGGTTCGCCTATGCCGAGGACCTGGCCCGGCGCTTCCAGCGCGATAGAGCAGCGGGGCGCGATGAGATGGCGCTGTGGACCCGCTGGCTGCGCGACGTGCTGCTGCTCCAGCACGGGCAGGACGAGCGCATCCTGCACACCGCCTGGGCCGCCACCCTGCGCCGCCTGGCGGCGGGGCTGAGCCCCGGCGCGCTGGCCGGGTGGCTACGCGCCACCGAAAGCACGCTTGATGCGCTGGAGCGCAACGCCTCCCGCGTCTGGCCCTGATTGCGGCGGGGCGGTCTGGCCAGCCTGGCGGCGGTCCCGGGCAGCCAGCACGGCAGCCATTTTTTGCGGCGGCCATTTGCCCAGCCCCACCTGCACCAGCGAGCCGGTTATATTGCGCACCTGATGATGCAGGAAAGAGCGGGCCGAGACAGTGATGTGGATCTCCTCCCCGCTGGCGGTTACGGCCAGCCTGTCCAGCGTGCGGACCGGTGACTCAGCCTGACAGGCTGCGGCCCGAAAGCTGGTAAAATCATGGCGGCCTTCCAGACAGGCTGCCGCCTCCTGCATGGCGGCCAGCTGCAAGGGGCGGCCCAGCTGCCAGACCCGGTCCCGCAACAGCCCGCCCGGCACCGCCCGCAACCCTATGCGATAAAGATAATGGCGGGCCAGCGCATCAAATCTGGCATGAAAATCCGCCGCAACCGGCTGGGCAGACAAAACCGCTATCCGGCTATCTTCCAGCCAGCTATTCAGCCCGCCTACCACCGCCCGGCTGTCCAGATGGGCGGGCACATCCAGATGCGCCGCCTGACCCAGAGCGTGCACCCCGGCATCCGTGCGCCCGGCCCCCTGCACCAGCGTTGGCCGGGTGGTCAGCTTTTCGGCCGCCTGTTCGAGTGATTGCTGAACCGACTGGCCATTTTCCTGGCGCTGCCAGCCAACCAGCCCGGTGCCGTCATATTCAATGCGGATCAGCATCCGCTGCAAGGCTGGCTTGTCACCCATTCTGGCTGTCCGTTTCTTCAGCCTCCGCCCAAATCAGCTGGCCGGGCTGCCAGTTCCGACCATTCAGAAAAGCCTGTGCGGACATCCGTTTCTTGCCCGGCGGTTGCAGCTGGCTGACACAGAGCCAGCTGGCCCCACCACAGGAAATCAGCATATTCCCTTCTTTATCCAGCCCGATAAAATGGCCCGGCGGCAGCGGCTCTGCATCCGGCGGGGCCGTCCGGGCAAAAGCTGGCCCGGCCAGTTTCAGCCGCCCGCCCCCGGCCAGCCCAAACCAGCTGCCCGGCACCGGATCAAAGGCATTTATCTTGCGGGCCAAAACAGCAGCTGGCTGATCCAGCCGCAGCGCGCTTTCCGCGTTGCTGATCTTGCCTGCATACAGGATCCCGTCCTCGGCTTGCGGGCGCCGGGCCGGGCGCTCCCCCGCATCCAGCCTGGCCAGCAGCCCTTCCAGACAATCTGCGGCCATCCCGGCCAGCCTGTCATGCAGCTGGCCAGCCGTCATACCAGCTGGAATCGGCAGGCGCTGGCAATCCAGAACCGGGCCGGTATCCAGCCCCGCTTCCATCTGCATGGCACAAATGCCGGTCTCCTCATCGCCTGCCTCCAGCGCGCGTTGGATCGGGGCGGCCCCGCGCCAGCGCGGCAAAAGCGAGGCGTGCGCATTAATACAGCCCAGCGGCGGCAAATCCAGCACCGGCTGCGGCAGGATAAGCCCATAGGCCACGACGATAATCACCTGCGGGCGGGCGGCGGCCAGCTGGGTCTGAATATCCTGATCGCGCAAACTGTCCGGCCAATAGACCGGCAAGCCGCGGGCCCGGGCAGCCGCGGCAACCGGCGTTGGCCGTTCTGCCATGCCGCGCCCGGCAGGCCTGGGCGGCTGGGTATAGACAGCCAGCACCTCATGCCGGTCTGCCAGCCGCTCCAGGCTGGGCACGGCAAAATCGGGACTGCCCATAAAAATCAGCTGCATGGCAAGGCTCTCCTCTTGCCTCTAATCACTGTTGGAGCGGGCCTCTTTGAGCACCTTGCGCCAAATCATATCGCGTTTCAGGCGCGAGAGATGATCAATAAACAACACCCCGTTCAGATGGTCTATCTCATGCTGGATACAGGCTGCCTCAAGACCGGAAAAAGCAGCTTCCTGCTCTGTGCCCTGCAGGTCCAGCCAGCGGGCGGTCACCTCAGCCGGGCGCTGCACCTCTGCGGTATAGCCGGGAATGGACAGACACCCCTCTTCCAGCACCGCGGTTTCGTCAGAACTTGAGAGGATTTCCGGATTCACCATCTGATAGAGGCGGGCTTCCCCATCATCTGGCGCGCAATCCATCACCACCAGACGCACGAGGCTGTTCACCTGATTGGCGGCCAGCCCGATACCCGGGGCCTCATACATGGTCTCTGCCATATCATCGAGCTGCTGGCGCACCGCCGCGTCAATCTCTGAAACCGGTTCTGCTCTCTGGCGCAATACCGGGTCCGGCACCTTTATAATCGGCAATAGGGGCATTTGCTTTCCGGAACTTCCTTGCCAAGCTGGGTTTTCATCTGCGACAGGCCGTGCCATGATGGCAGGTGACTTTCCCGGCCTGTTTGCGGGTTGCTGCCCTGATCTAGACAAAGCATGGCGGGCCGTCAAGAAAACCCGGCATTTCTGCCACCGCAAAAAGAGGCTGGATATGGATAATTCAGAGATGGCGATTATGGTGCTGGCGGTGCTGCTGGGCCTTGCTCTGGCCGGGCTGGCGATGCTGTGGCGGCGCGCGCCAGGCAATCCGGCAGACGAAGCGGCACAGAACCGGGCAGAAGACCCGGCGCTGGCAGAATTGCGCGGGCAGCTGGCGCAGCTGGCCAGCGCGGCAGGCAGCCAGCAACAGGCCCTGGCCAGCCAGCTGGCAGAACAATCCAAAAGGATGGACGAATCGCTGGCGCGCCTGCGTGACCAGATGGGCCAGTCCCTGACCAAACAGACCCAGAGCACGCATGAGAATCTGACCAAACTTTCCGAGAGGCTGGCGGTAATTGACCGGGCGAACAGCCAGATTGCTGAGCTGACCGGGCAAGTGACCCAGCTGCATAATATTCTGGCCAACAAAACTGAACGCGGCGCCTTTGGCGAGGTGCAGCTGGAAAATCTGGTGCGCACCGTGCTGCCGCCCAATGCCTATGAATTTCAGGTGACGCTCTCCACCGGCAAGCGGGCAGATTGTATCCTGCGCCTGCCCAACCCGCCGGGCCCGATTGTGATTGATGCCAAATTCCCGCTGGAGGCCTGGCAGGCCCTGCAAAATGCCGAGAATGAAACCGCCCGCAAGGCGGCCCGCAAACAGCTGGGGATCGCGGTGCGTGGCCATGTGAGAGATATTCAGGAAAAATACATTATCGCCGGGGAAACAGCTGAATCGGCCTGCCTGTTCCTGCCATCCGAGGCAGTCTATGCCGAATTGCACGCCAATCTGCCGCAAATTATCGAGGATAGCTATCAGGCCCGCGTCTGGATTGTGTCTCCGACCACCATGATGGCGACGCTGAATACGGTGCGGGCTGTCCTGCGCGATGCCCGGATGCGCGAGCAGACAGCCGTGATACAGGCAGAAATCATCAAGCTGATCGGCGATGTTGTCCGGCTGGATCAGCGGGTGGAAAATCTGGACAAGCATTTCGGCCTTGCCCAGAAAGATATTCGCGAAATCCAGACCTCTACCGGCAAGATCACCCGTCGCGGCCAGAAAATAGGCGAGTTTGATGTGATCGAGGATAAGGAGGCCAGCCCGGGCGGCGGCGTCGATATTCTGCCGGACAAGCTGCCGGACTAGCCAGCTGGCCCTGCTTCAAGAGGACTGGATTTTGCTGCGCGCCTTCAGCGCCTGGGCCAGCGTGCCCTCATCCAGATAATTCAGCTCTCCGCCAACCGGCAGCCCGTGCGCCAGCCGCGTTACATTCAGCACCAGACCGTCCAGCCTTTCGGCGATATAATGGGCGGTTGTCTGACCGTCCATGGTCGCAGAGGTCGCCAAGATCACCTCAGCCTCCTGATTGTTGGCTGCCATCTCGCCAGCGCGGGCCACCAGCCTGTCAATGCCCAGCTCACGCGGGCCGCGCCCGTCCAGAGCCGAGAGATTGCCCCCCAATATATGATAGCGCCCGGCATAAATACCGGCCCGCTCTATTGCCCAGAGGTCGGAGACATCCTCCACCACACAGAGCCGGTCGGGCTGGCGGCGGCTGTCGGTGCAGATATGGCATAAATCGGTGCTGTCCAGATTGCCGCATTCCGCACAGGGCCGGAAATTGCGGGCGGCTGCGTCCAGCTCAGCGGCCAGCGGCAGCATCAGCTGATCGCGGTTCTTCAGCAGAAACAGGGCGGCCCGCTGGGCCGAGCGCGGGCCAAGGCCGGGCAGGCGTGCCAGCCTTTTTATCAGACTGTCCAATTGTGCGTTGCGTGCCATGTCTTTTCAGCGATTCTCTTGCAAGACCAAAATTCAGAAAGGCAGCTGCAGTCCGGGCGGCAAGGGCAGGCCGCCGGTCAGCTCAGCCATCGCCTCAGCCATTGCCTTGTCAGCATCCTCGCGGGCCTTGTTCACAGCGGCCTTGATCATATCTTCCAGCGTTTCGGTATCTTCCGGGTCACAGGCATCCGGGGTGATAGACACATAGAGCACCCGGCCCTTGCCGGTCAGGGTGACCGAGACAGCCCCGCCGCCAGCGGTGGCGGTGAATTGGCGGCTTTCCATTTCCGCCTGCAAATCTGCCATGCGAGATTGCATTTCCTGCACTTTTTTCATCATGCCGCCCAGATTGCGCATCCTGATCTGTCCCTTTCCCTAATTTTCTGAATTTTCATCTGCTGCCTGCCGATCTGCTTCCTGCCGATCTGTTTCCGGCAAATCGGCTGGCTCATGCGGGATAACCGCGCTGACCTCTGCCCCTGGAAAACGCGCCAGTATCTCGGCAACAACCGGATGTTCGGCTGCCGCCAGCCGCTCTGCCGAGAGCTGGTTCTGGCTTGTCTCATGCAGGGTTGGCTCAGCAGCCGCCTCAGACAAAAGCACCATCCAGCGCTGGCCGGTCTGCTCACTCAAAGCCTTGGCCAGCTGGCCGGGCAATTCATTGGGCGCATCCCCGACCAGCTTTATCTCCAGCCGCCCGGCGGCCAGACTGACCAGCCCGATATGCAGGCGCAGCCGGGTTGCCAGAGCCCACTCACCCGCCGCCTCCAGCAAATCCGCCATCTCAGCAAGAGAGCTGGGCTGGCGGGCGGCTGGCGAGGCCGCGTCTGGCAGGGGGGCGGCAGGCGGCTCTGGCTGAAGCTGGGGTTCGACCACCAGCTGGGGGGCAATGCTGGCTGGGCCTGCTGGTGCGCTCGCCATTGGGGCAGGCGGGTGGGCCGCGCTGGTTTCCCCTGTTTGGGGGGCATCAGCAGGCGCATTGGGCTTGGCCTGTCCCGGGCTGGAAGCGGCGACAGGCTGCCCGGCAGCGGGCGATCCGGCAGCGGACGTTCCGGCAGCGGGCCCGCTTGCAGAGGGCGCATCAGGCAGACGGGCCAAAATCTCAGCCGGGGTGGGCATCGGGGCCGTGTGGGCCAGCCTGATCAGCAGCATTTCAGCCGCCGCCCCACTATGCGGGGCGCGGGCCATCTCGCCATGACCGGCCAGCAGAATCTGCCAGCTCCGCCCCAGCCGGGCGATACCCTGTTCCGCCAGGCTGGCGACCGGCTGGCGCACCGCTTCGGGCAAATCAGCTGCGGGCGCGCCCGCCGCCTGCAGTGAGGCCAAATGCACCAAATCCAGCAAATCTGCAATAACCCGCTCCGGCTCTGCCCCGCCGCTGAGCGCCTCATTGAAACCGGCCAGCGCAGCCTCGGTATCCCCGCCCAGCGCCGCAGCCAGAATCGCACTCAGCGCGCTGGCATCCGCCTGGCCCAGCATGGCCGCAACCAGCGCTTCATCAATGGTATCCTCTCCCATCGCGGCAGCCTGATCGAGCAGCGAGAGCGCATCCCGCACCGACCCTTCGGCAGCGCGGGCCAAGAGCCGGACAGCCGCCGCCGAGATGGTGATGGTTTCGGCCGCCGCAATCTGGCTGAGATGATCGGCCAGCAAATCGGTTGGCACGCGCCGCAGATCAAAGCGCTGGCATCTGGACAGGATGGTAACCGGCACCTTGCGGATTTCGGTTGTGGCAAAGATGAAAATAACTGCTTCAGGCGGTTCTTCCAGCGTTTTCAGCAGCGCGTTGAAGGCACTGCGCGAGAGCATATGCACCTCGTCAATGATGTAGATTTTATGGCGCGCTGAAACCGGCCGATAGGCGGTTCCGTCAATAATCTCGCGCACATCATCCACGCCGGTATGGCTGGCGGCATCCATCTCTAGCACATCAACATGGCGGCCTTCGGCAATTTGCCGGCAGGGCTCACATTGCCCGCAAGGCTCCAGCGTCGGCTCTCCTGTTCCGTCCGGGCCAACGCAATTTAGCCCGCGCGCCAGAATACGGGCAGTAGAGGTCTTGCCAACCCCGCGCACCCCGGTCAGCACAAAGGCATGGGCCAGCCTGCCCATAGAGAGCGCGTTGCTGAGCGTGCGCACCAGCGCCTCCTGACCCACCATCGCCGAAAAGCTGGCGGGCCGGTATTTGCGGGCCAGCACCCGATAGGCTGTATTGCTTGTCTCACTCACCTGATTGCCCTTGCCATTTGGGTCTGTGCCATGCACCGGCGGATTGCGTTCCTGGCGCGGTTTGGCCAGCCCGAACTTGCCAGCCCAGATCTGCCAGCCCGATTCTGAAGGTGGCGCACTGGCAGCAGAACGGGGCCTGATCAAAAAAGGCGAAAGGCTGAACGACCCGCACGAAAACTGCTTTGGCTGCTTCCTCTCGGACCTCGCCCGGGTGAGCAGAGCTGTCCGTCCGCCCAGCCTTTCACCCTCCAATATGGGAGATGCGCGCCGCTGATACAAGGATTTTGTCAGCTAAATTGACTAACCGCTTGTCTCGACCAGCAAGCCTATCAAACGGTCATTGACATAATAATTATCGCGCCCGGAGCGCCGTTCGCTCACAAAGCTGGCGGCGGCCAGTTTTTTCAGATAGCTGCGGGCGGTCAATCTGGAAACTTTCAGATCATTCTGTACAAAACTGACCCTGGTGTAAGGATGGCGAAAAAGGTGATTGATCACATCCTGCGAATAGAGGCGCGGCAGGGTGCTGCGCATTTCCTGCTTGGTCTCAGCCATCAAGGTTCTGATACCTTCAATCAGTGTCAGAACAGACTGCGCGCTGGTGCTGATGCAATCCAGCATATAGACAACCCATTCTTCCCAGGCCGCTTCCTCGCGCACCGCCTGCAACAGGCGGTAATAGTCAGGCCGGGTGCGGTTTATGGCCCGGCTGAGATAGAGGATTGGCTGATCCAGCAAGCCGGTTCTGGTCAGATAGAGCACATTCAGGATACGGCCAATGCGCCCATTGCCATCGGGGAACGGGTGGATGGATTCGAACTGATGGTGAATCAGGGCCATCTTGATCAGCGGGTCGAGCTGGCAGAGAAAATCCTGATTGATGAAAGTTTCCAGATCCGCCATCAAGCGGATAATCACCTCCGGATCCTGTGGCGGCTCATAGACTGTCTGGCCGGTGGCCTGATTGCGCAGGATCGTGCCGGGCGTCGTGCGAAAGCCTGTCGCATGCTGTTTGAGATGCTGGCACATGGCGATCAGGTGATTGCAGCTGATGATATTCTGCTGGGCCCGCATCCCGTCCCAGCCAATTTTCAGGGCCGTGCGATAGCGGGCCACCTCCTTGGCTTCCGGGCTTTGTTTTGACTGCATTTCCAGAGCAACCTGAAAAACCTCATCTTGCGTTGTGACGATATTTTCGATCTCGGAACTGGCCAGAGCCTCTTGCAAGGCAATCGTATCAATCAAAATCGTCTGATTCGGCAGGCTGAGAGCCGCGCCCTTGACCTCACCCAACGCCCGATTTGCCCGGCCCAGCGCCTTGAGCACCGGCACCGTCTCCAAAGCGGACCCATCTCCTATATTTTCCAGAATATCTTTCATTTATTTCGTTATTTGGTTGTTTTTCATATAGATTTAGATTTTATACATAAATAGTTTATATGTATAGAAACAGGTTTTTTTATACAAACAAATATGAATATGTATAAAAAAACGGGTTTTCTTTAACTGGCTTGTTCGCTGGCCCCGTTTTGGCGGGCCGGGCTGGCCGGATAGCAGCCCAGAATCTGCACCCCGTCCGGCACGCAATAAAAACGCAACTCCTCAAGCGCCAGCTGCATGGCCGGGTCGTCAATATGCCCTTCACAATCAGCATAGAATTGTGCCGCTTTCATCTGCCCGCCCAGCATATAGGATTCCAGCTTGGTCAGATTGATGCCATTGGTGGCAAAACCGCCGAGCGCCTTATACAGAACCGCGGGCACCGAGCGCACCTGAAACACCAGCGTTGTAATCGCCGGGCCTGCGGCCAGCGCCGGGATGGCCGGCTCTCTTGCCATAACCAGAAAGCGGGTGGTGTTGGAGGGCATATCCTCTATGCCGGCGCGCAGCACTTCCAGCCCGTGAATTTCGCCAGCCAGCGCCGAGGCAATAGCCCCAACCGCCGGGTCATTGCGGGCCGCCACATCCTGGGCCGCGCCCGCCGTATCAGAATGAATAACCGGCTTGATCCCCAGGGATTCCAGTGTCTGGCGGCATTGTGCCAGCCCCTGCTCATGGCTGTGCACCTCTTTGATAGCACCCAGATCAGAGCCTTTCGGGCCGAGCAGCATATGATTGACCGGCTGGTAATGCTCACCCAGAATATGCAGGCCGGATGAGGGCAGCAAATGATGAATATCAGCAACCCGCCCAGCGGTCGAATTTTCCACCGGCACCATCGCCAGCTCTGCCCGGCCCTGCTGCACCGCGGCCAGCATATCGCCAAAGGCCGGACAGGGCAGAATGTCATGATCAGGATAGCAGGCCTGGCAAGCCATATGGGAATAGGCGCCAGGCACCCCCTGAAAGGCAATGATATTCGCGCTCATAATCAGCTGTCTCCTGTTCCGGCAAGCCGCGCCCGGGCCGCGTCCAAATCAGCTTGTGTATCAATGCCCGGCGGGGCGCTGTCAAGCCGGCCCACCGCAATATGCATACCCGCCTCCAGGGCGCGCAGCTGTTCCAGCTTTTCTGCCTGTTCCAGCGGCGAGGGCGGCAAGGCAACAAACCGGGCCAGCGCCGCACGCGACCAGCCATAAAGGCCAATATGATGCCAGAAATGATCCCCGCCATGCGGCACCGGGGCACGGCTGAAATAGAGGGCCCGGCCGCGCTCAGGCTGCTGCCAGCTGACCACCGCCTTGACCAGCTGCGGCTGGCTGGCCTCATCGCCATCAGCCGGACAGACCAGCGTTGCCAAATCGCTGCCACTCTCCAGCAAAACCTCATCCAGCAAGCGCAAGGCCGCCGGGTCCAGCTCCGGCAAATCACCCTGCAAATTGATCACGCGGCAATATGTCTCATCCGGGTCCAGCTGGCACAAAGCCTGCCAAATCCGGTCTGAACCGGATGGCAGGTCCGGGTCAGTCATCACCGCCTGCCCGCCAGCAGCGCGCACCTGCTCAGCGATCCGTTCATCATCCGTGGCCACCGCAACCGGCCCCAAATCCGCCGCCAGCGCCACTTCCAGCACGCGGCAAATCATCGGCTTGCCACCAATATCGGCCAGGGCTTGCCCGGCAAGCGGCTGGAGCCGATACGCGCCGGTATCAGAATGATGGGTGATTGCGAAACATCCATAGCGATCTTGTGTTTTCCACAAAATGGGCAGCAAGGCAAAAGAAAACCGCTTCCCGCCCGCAACAGGGACTTGAGAGGGCGCGGTTTTTCAGATAAAAACAGGCTGTCGGAAACTACACAAATCTTGAAGATTCCGAATTTTGGGGGAATAGAGATCGTTATGACAGACGCGCTGAAACTGAACAAACTTTTTGCCGGGGTTCTGATAGCTGGCCTGCTGGTCATGGCTGGGATCAAGCTGGGTGAGGTGTTGGTGCCGCACGGCCATCTGGAAAGCAACGCCTACCCGATTGAGGTGGCTGACACGGCCGGCAGTGGGGACGCCCCGGCCGCGCCCGCTGGACCGGAGCCGATTCTGGCCCTCTTGGCCAGCGCTGATCTGGCAGCAGGCGAGAAATTGGCCAAGAAATGTGCAGCCTGTCATGTTTTTGAGGCAGGCGGAGCCAACAAGACCGGCCCGGCCTTGTGGAATATTGTCAATGCGGAAAAGGGCAAGGTTGCCGGGTTCGGCTATTCAGCTGCCTTGAGCGATTTTGGCGGGGCCTGGGATTACGCCTCTTTGAACCAGTTTCTTTACAAGCCAAAAGCCTATATCAGCGGCACCAAGATGAATTTTGCCGGGCTGAAAAAGCCGCAAGATCGGGCCAATATGATCGCCTGGATGCGGGCGATGGCCGACACGCCAGCCGCACTGCCCAGCGAGGCTGAGATCGCCGCCGAGAATGGCAGCTAAAGCAGAGCGTCTTGACAGCGAAAGGCTGGCCGGCTTTCTGGCCAGCCTGCCCGCCCTGTCCAGAGCCGTTATCCTGCCTCTATTCCGCTCTGGCCTGGAGCGTTTCCAAAAAGCCGACAAAAGCCCTGTCACAGAAGCAGATCGCCAGACGGAACAGGTCTTGCGGCAGGCCATTTCAAACGCCTTTCCAGAGCATTCGATTTTGGGCGAGGAATTTGGCGGGACCGCCACAGATGGCTATTGCTGGGTGCTGGACCCGATTGACGGCACCCGCCCGTTTCTGGCTGGCAAGCCCAGCTTTGGCAGTCTGGTGGGCTTGTGTCTGGATGGCCAGCCGGTTGCCGGGCTGATTGACCTGCCCGCCCTTGGCGAAAGCTATATCGGTATCATTGATCCGCAAGGCCAGCCGCTTTACAGCCAGGGGCCGGATGGCTCTGCCCTGCACAGCAGCCGCTGTGACCAGCTGGCCCAGGCCCGCATCGCGACCACCTCACCGCACGCTTTTTCAGAAGCCGGCTGGCAGGACTGGCTGCGCCTGTCGGGCTTGTGTGAAAATGTGCTCTATGGCGGCGATTGCTCCAACTATGCGCTGCTGGCTGCCGGCCATATTGAGATTGTGATGGAAGACAGTCTGGCCAGCCATGATATCATGGCACTGGTGCCGGTGCTGCTGGCCAGCGGCGCCTGTGTCTCGGACTGGGCCGGCCAGCCGGTAACGCTCCATAATCATAAAGGCCAGCTGCTTTGTTCGGCCAATCAGGCCCTGCATGAGGCCGCCCTGGCCCGCCTGTCGGCCAGCTGACAGCCAACCGGGTGACAGCCTTGATCATCGGCTATTATGACAAAACCGGCGACCGCCAGAGCCAGACGCGCTGGCAGCATCTGTTACAATCCGCCTTTGCCGGCGCCAGATTTGTGTCGCTGGACAGCCCTGAGGGACGGCAGGCAGATATTGCCCTTGTTTGGGGCCCGCCTGCCGGTCTGCTGGCCAGCTGTGTCCGCCTGCGGCTTATCATCTCTCTGGGTCAGGGGGTGGATCATATCATGCGCGATCCGGACTTGCCGCAGACTGTGCCGATTTGCCGTCTGGTGGATCCTGATATGGCCCACGCGCTGAGCCAATGGGTCATCGCTGTCCTGCTGGATCATTTGCGCGACGGGCCCGCCTATCGGGAACAGGCAGACGCGCGGATTTTTCAGGCGCGCCCGCAAACCCAGACTTTTCGCCTGCCCGTGGCCGTCTATGGGCTGGGGGCGATAGGCAGCGTCATCGCCGAGCGGCTGGCGGCCCTCGGCTTTCAGGTTCTGGGCTGGGCCGCTTCGCAAAAATCCCTGCCGGATATTGCCTGTCATAGCGGGCCGTCCGGCTGGCAGCATTGCCTGCAAACCGCCCGCGCCCATATCTGTATCCTGCCGCTGACGGCACAGACACACGATTTATTCAACGCCGAAGCCTTTGCCCAGATGCCGAAAGCCAGCTATTTCATCAATGGCGGGCGCGGGCATCAGCTGGTTGAGGAAGATTTGCTGTCCGCCATCCAATCCGGCCAGCTGGCCGGGGCGGCTCTGGATGTCTTTCGCACCGAGCCGCTGCCCCAGGATCATGCTTTCTGGTCGGAGCCGCGCATCGCCATCTGGCCCCATATTGCGGCGCGCACCAATCCGCAAACCGCCTCCCGCCAGGTCATTGCTGCGATACAGGCGGTGCTGGCGGGCCAGCAACCGGCCCATCTTCTGGACCGGGCCCGCGGCTACTAGCCTGCCTTCTCGCTGATCAGCCCATAAAGCGCCCGCAGCCCCATCGCCTCACCCCCTTTGGGCCGCCCGGGCCGCGCTGACAGGTTCCAGCCCATCACATCCAGATGCAGCCAGTTCAGCTGTTTGCCAACAAAGCGGCGCAAAAACAGGGCAGCGGTAATCGCCCCGCCATAGCCGGAGGAGCCGGTGCTGGACAAGGCCGCCTGCCCGGCATCCAAAAACCGCTCATAGGGATCAAACAAGGGCAGCTGCCAGACCGGGTCTGCCCAGTCCCCGGAAATCTGTATCAGCCGGGCTGCAGTCTGGCTGTCATTGGCAAACAGGGCCGGACATTCGGTGCCAAGGGCCACCCGCGCCGCGCCGGTCAGCGTCGCAAAATCAACCAGCAAATCCGGCTTTTCCTGCACCGCCAGATGCAAGGCATCCGCCAGCAGCAAGCGCCCCTCTGCATCGGTATTGCCCACCTCTACCGGAATACCGGCAGCCGTATCGATCACATCAAGCGGGCGCATGGAGCGATCTGAAATGGCATTTTCCGCCGCCGGAACCAGCACCCGCAGCTGCACTTCCAGCCCGGCGGCCATAATCGCCTCAGCCAGCCCCAGCACATGGGCCGCCCCGCCCATATCCTTTTTCATCAGCTCCATCGCCCGCGAAGGCTTGATATCCAGACCGCCTGAATCAAAGGTCACCCCCTTGCCGACCAGCGTGATGAGCGGCCCCGTCTTGCCCCAGCGCATATCCATCAGCCGCGGCGGGATTTCAGCAGAACGGCCCACCACATGAATGGCCGGACAGCCGCTTTCCAGCTTCTTGCCGGACAGGGTTGCCAGCCGCGCCCCATAGCGGCCAGCCAAATCCGCACAGGCCTGTTGCAAATCAGCCGGTGTCATCTTGTTCGCGGGCATATTGATCAAATCGCGGCACAGCCGGGTGCCAGCCAGCAGCGGGCCCAGCCCTTGCGAAACCGGGCTGGCCAGCAGCTGCGCCGCCGCCGGGGCCGGGCTCTCTGGCAGGCGCAGATCAAAACTGTATTGTGCCAGACCCCAGCCCAGCATCAGCATCTCCTCCAGCTCTGCCGCCCGGCCATGCAGAACCGGCTGCCAGCTGCCGGGCGGACAGGATTTTGCCGCCGCCGCCATCTGCCAGACCGGCGCATCACTCAGGATCAGCACCGCCCCGGCCAACTCGCCCGTGCTGCCGGGAAAGGCCGCCAGCTGCCCGGCCTTGGCCTGAAAGCCCGAACTTTCCAGCCAGCTGCGCGCCTGCGGCTCAGCCTGTTCCAGCCAGCCCGGCCACGCCTCTTTTGGCACAATATGCAAAGGGAGGGCCGTTTCTGCCTCGATAAAACCGTCTGTCTGCTGAATCTGTGTCATCTTTTTTTTCTTATCCCGGCTCTGCGGTGCCTGATCCGGCCAGCGCACGCACCCGGCCCATCATGGCGAGCAGCACCAGCCCGCGCATGACCAGATAAAGATTAAAGCTGGCCAACAGCCCGTCAAGACTGTCCATGCCAATTATCCAGAGCAGACCGGCGAAAAACAGCACCGAGATGATCATCGCATTGCGCATCTCACGGCCCAGCGCCGCCCCGACAAAAATACCATCCATCTGAAAGGCCAGAAAAGAGGCCAGCGGCAGCACCGCAGCCCAGAGCCAGACCTGATGCGTTGCCTCCTGCAAAAGCGGCTGGCTGGTCAGCAGCGGGATGATCCAACCCGCGCCAGTCACGATAATCAGGGTCATGAACAGGCCCGCCGCCGCCGCCAGCCAGCAGCTGCGCCAGACAACAAGGTTCAGCATCCGGCGATCATGCTGGCCTATCGCAGACCCAGCCAGCGCCTCACCGGCATGGGCAAACCCGTCCAGCCCGAAGGCAATCAGGCTGAACAGCACCAGAATAATCTTCATCGCCCCCAGCTCTGCCACACCTTGGGAAGCCGCCGCATAAACCAGAACCGCCTCAGCCAGCAGCAGCAGCATGGTGCGCACGGTAATATCGCGCCCGACCAGCAAAAACCCGGTCCAGCCTGCGCGGGCAAACAATCCGGGCAAGCGCAAGGTGAAGCGCAGGCCAAAACGGGCTGCCAAATGCCGCCGCACCAGAAATACAGTCAGCCCCAGCCCCAGCCATTGCGCGCCCACCGAGGCCAGCGCCACCCCCTCAATCTGGGTATCGAGGCCAAAGACCAGCCAGAAATTCAGCGCGATATTGGCCAGATTGACAAAGATCAGCTGCGCCATTGCCAGCCGCATGGCCTGAACCCCATAAAGCCAGCCCAGCAACACCATATTGGCCAGCGCCGCCGGAGCCGCCAGAATCCGCCAGCCAACATAGCTGTCCATATAGGCCTCAACCGCCTGGTCAGCGCTGAAAATACCCGTCGCTGCCAAAATCAGCAGCGGGGCCAGCAGGATCAAGGCCCCGCCCAGCCCGGCCGCCAATATCAGCGATCTGGCCAATATCAGCTGCAGCCCGTCCATATCCTTGCGGCCATAGCATTGCGCCACAAAACCCGTGGTTCCCATACGCAAAAAGCCAAAGCCCATATAAAAGAAATTGAATAGCAGGCTGCCCAGCGCGACCCCGCCAACCAAAGCCGGATCAGACAGATGCCCCATCATCGCCACATCTGTTGCCCCAACCAGCGGCATGGTCATGTTGGACAGCATGATCGGCCAGCTAAGCTGCCAGATACGCCGCCAAGAGCTGCTATCGAGAGATCTGTCCATGCGCTCTTTTTACTCTTTTGATCCCGCGCTGGCGACCCGCTTTTGACAGTGGAAAAAAAAAGCCCGATCCGCTACAAACAAAAGGCCGGTTCGGCTGCCTGCCGGAGAGCACCCCGGCTATAGTGCATCTGGCCACACAGGATGGGAATAGCGTGAGAACGGGCCCAAAATCAAACTGGCTGCAAGCCGGGGCCGGCTGGCCTGATGGCGCGAAATGGCTGAATTTCCTGCTGCTGAAACGGCGCGGATTGGGCCTGCTTTTGCTGCTGCTTGGCTTGCTGATGCTGACCAGCCACCAGCTGCTGCCGGTGATTGACCGGGATGAGGCCCGCTTTGCCCAGGCCAGCAGGCAGATGGTGGAAACAGGCGATTTTATCATCATCCGCTTTCAGGATGAATGGCGGGCCAAGAAACCGGCGGGTATCTATTGGCTGCAGGCCGCCTCTGCCAGCCTGTTCAGCCTCGATCATATCGCCGCCTACCGGCTGCCCAGCCTGCTGGGTTTTCTGGCCAGCCTGTTTCTGGTCTGGCATTTTGTCCGCAGCCTCTGGCCGGAGGCACCGCGCAGCCAGCAGATGGTGTCCATGCTGGGGCTGGCCTCCGGCTTGCTGATACTGGCTGAGGCCCATTTGGCAAAAACAGATTCCGTGCTGCTGGCTGTCTGTGTGTTTCAGCAATTCATGCTCTGGCGCATCTGGCGCGACCGCCATCTGGCAGATCGCCGCCCGCATTGGGCCGGCTTCTGGGCCGCGATGGGGGTGGGAATTCTGATCAAGGGGCCGGTGGCCCCGATGCTGGCCGGCTTGACCCTTGCCGGGTTGCTGCTCTCCGGATTGTTTCTGGCCGACCGCAAGACAGGCTGGTTGCGGCATCTGGCCGTCTGGCGCGGGCTGGGGCTTGTGCTGATCATTGCCGGGCCGTGGGCGCTGGCCGTCTCGCTGGCCACTGACGGGGCGTTTCTGGGGATAGCCATTGGCGAGGATTTGATGCCCAAGCTGGCCAGCGGACAGGAATCGCACGGGGCCCCGCCTGGCAGCTATCTGGTGCTGTTCTGGCTGCTGGTTTTTCCAGCCAGCCTGTTGCTGGCCGGGCTGCTGCGCCTGAACCGCGCGTTTCTGGCCAGTGATGCGGCGCGTTTTTGCCTCGCCTGGCTGGCCGGATACTGGCTGCTGGCTGAGCTGATACCCACCAAATTGCCGCATTATATCCTGCCGGTTCTGCCAGCCCTTATCCTGCTCAGCGCGGCTGGCTGGCAACGGCCGGGGCGCCTGCCTGGCTGGCGCTTTGTGGCCAGTTTGGTGATTGCCGGGCTCAGCCTGCTGGGCGGGGCGGTTATGCTGGGCGGCCTTGGCTGGGCCGCCGCGATGCTGGGCGGGGCCAGCGGGGCCATTGCCTTTATCGCAGCCCTGGCGGCGGGCCTTCTGTTTTGCTGGATAGGCTGGCAGGCTTACCAGCTGTTGCGGACAGAAGAGGACAGCAAGAGCGCGCCAGCCGATTGGCGGCTTGCGAAAATCCTGCTGGCGGGCGTCCTGTTCAACTGGCTGGCCATAGGCGGGGTGATAGCGCATCTGGACAGGCTGCATCTGGCGGACCGGGTCGCTGAGCAGCTGGCAGCCGAGCCAACCCCGGCAACCGCCCTGGGGCTGGCTGGCTGGCATGAACCCTCGGCGATTTTCCGGCTGGGCCGCGACACGCTGTTGCTGGATGGGCGCGAGGCCGCCCTGCTGCTGGCCGAAGCCCCGGCCGCCCGGCTGGTCATCGAATCCCGCCAGATGGCCGGGTTTGAACAGGCGGCCCGCCAGCTGGGGCTGCAATTTGAGGAATTTGCCGTGATAGAGGGGGTGAACCTGTCCCGCGGCCAGTCGGCCCGTCTGGCCCTGATCCGGCACAGCGGATTTGACGCAGGCAAAACAAACAGATAAATATCGGGGAACAGATCGGCCGGAAATGGCTGTTTGGATTGCTTTTCAAAGGAATATTATATGCCCGTTCAGCCGGATATTTCTGTTCTTGTCCCGGTGATGAATGAGGCTGGCAATATCCGCCCTCTGATTGATGAAATATCGGCTGTTCTGGCCGGGCGGGCGTATGAGATTATCTATATCAATGATGGCTCGGATGATGCCAGCGCAGCCGAACTGGCCGCCGCTCTGGAAGAGGTTCCGGCCTTGCGGGTGCTGGAACATGAACGCCGCTCTGGCCAGTCAGCGGCGCTGCGCAGCGGCTTGCAAATCGCGGCGGCCCCGCTGGTAGCAGTGCTGGACGGGGATGGCCAGAATGTGCCAGCTGATCTGGTCAAGCTGGAGGCTGCCCTTTTGGAAGCTGGCCCGGCCCGCGGCATGGCAGGCGGCGTGCGGGTTGGCAGAAAAGACGGGGCCAACCGGCGCTGGGCCTCACTTCTGGCCAGATGGGTCAGGCGGTCTGTCTTGCAGGACAGCCATCCTGATTCCGGCTGTGGGATAAAGATCCTGCATCGCGATATTTTTGAACGCCTGCCCTATTTCAACCATATGCACCGGTTTATGCCGACGCTGGTTGCCCGCGAAGGCGGCATTGTGCTGGCCGTGCCGGTCAGCCACCGGGCGCGTAGCATTGGCCAGTCAAAATATGGTAATCTGGACAGGTTGCTGGCCGGTATGGCTGATTTGCTCGGGGTCATCTGGCTGCTGCGCAGACAGGCCCGGCCCGGCAGGGTCTTTGAACTCACCAGACGGGGGCGTTGATGTTGGCAGGCTTGTCAGAGGCAATCGGATCCGGGGCGCTGGCGATTGGCCAGTTCTTGTATTTCCTGCTGCCCTTTTTGCCGGAAAGCATTGCGACCCGGCCGGAAACGCTGATGATCCTTGTCGGATTTGGCGGGCAGGGGCTGTTTGCCATGCGCTTTATTGTGCAATGGCTGAAATCAGAGGGGGAGCGCCGTTCGGTCATCCCTCTGGCCTTTTGGTATTTTTCTGTGGGCGGCGGGCTGGTGCTGTTGCTTTATGCGCTCTGGCGGCAGGACCCGGTGATCATTTGCGGCCAGGGGCTGGGCTTGCTGATTTATGCGCGCAATCTCTATTTCATCTATCGCAAGCCAGCTGAGCAGCAGGCCGACTAGCCGGGTCTAGAGGCGGGTCTGCGCCATCGCCAGCAACAGCTGCCATTCTTCCTCGCCCACCGGCACCACGGACAGGCGCGACTGGCGCACCAGGGCCAGATTGGCCAGCCGCGGCTCAGCCTTTATCTCAGCCAGCGTAACCGGCTTTGTCACCGCACAGACAGCCTCAACCCGCACCATGCCAAACCGCCCCGACGCATCTGTCGGGTCCGGCTGATAGGGCTCAATAACCCGCACAATGCCGACAATCTGTTTTTCATTGACTGAGTGATAGAAAAAGCCCAGCTCGCCGACCTGCATCGCCTTCATATTATTGGCGGCCTGCCAGTTGCGCACGCCGTCCCAGCCTTCGCCTTCTGCGCCCTTGGCCAGCTGATCAGCAAAAGACCAGGTGCCGGGTTCTGATTTGAACAGCCAATATGCCATTTATCACTCCTTTTGAATGCGTCTGTTTGATGTCGTCTTTTGGGCTTATTGGCCCGCTATTCCTCACCGGTCTGGCGGGCCAGCAACTCTGCCACACAGTCCATCAGCCCGGCCTGCTGGTTGACCAGCCTGTCCACCATTTCCGCGATGGGCATCTCCACCCCTTCAAAAGCGGCCCGGCGCGCCAGCCGGGCGGCTGCATACCGCCCCTCAGCCAGCGCGGCCGGCACCGTCTCACCGCGGCCCAGCGCCAGCCCATAGGCCATATTGCGGGAATGCGGCCCGGCTGAGCTCAAAATCAAGTCACCCAGCCCGGACAGGCCATAGATTGTTTGCCTGTCTGCCCCCAGCGCAGCCGCCAGCCGGGCGGTCTCAGCTAGGGCGCGGGTCATCAGCCCGGCCCGCGCATTATCCCCGAAACCCAGCCCGACCGTGATGCCGGCGGCAATGGCCATGACATTCTTGACCGCGCCGCCCAGCGCGGCCCCTACAAGATCATCACTGTGATAGAGGCGCAGATTGCTGCCTTCAAACAGACCGGCCAGCCGGGCGGCCAGCGCTGTCTCGGCCGCGGCCAGCACCAGAGCTGCCGGTTTGCCCGCCACCACCTCATCGGCAAAGGACGGGCCGGTCAGCATCGCCAGCGAAAGATCAGCCGCCTTGCCAGCCATCCATTCCGGCAAAAACAGCCCGCCGCGCTTGGCATCCTCTACCAGCCCCTTGGCAGTCAGAATCAGCGGTGGATTATGCGGGGCATGGCTCTTGATCAGGCCCAGCGCTTCTTCATGGGCAGACACCGGCAGAACCAGAAATATGGCCGACGCCCCAGCCAGACAGGCCGGGTCCGTGCTGGCCTCCAGCCCGGCAGACAGCGGCGCATCACCCAGCCGCGGCAAGCGCCCGGCCCGCAAGGCGGCAGCCGTTTCAGAAGACCGCACCAGAACGGTAACCGGCTGTCCGGCGCGGGCCAGCTGATCCGCCAGCGCCCCGCCCCAGCTGCCGCCGCCCATGATCACCAGCCTGTCTTGCTGCCTGCCTGTCATTGCCTGATCTCCTGCCACTTGCCTTGTTTTGAGCGATCCCTATTGCCGGACACCGCGCCCGGGCGGCGGCGGGGCCTCGGCATCCAGCGGCCAGCGCGGACGCGGCGCAAAATCCAAATCAGAGCTGTTGCCCGCCAGATGATATTCCATCCCGGCCCAGGCGATCATCGCGGCATTATCCGTGCACAGAGCGGGCGGCGGCTGCACCCAATCTGCGTCATACTCCGCTGCCACTGCTGCCAGCGCGGCCCCGACCGCCTGATTGGCAGCGACACCGCCTGCGACCACCAGCCTGGCGACGCCTGTTTCCGCGATAAATTTCTGCAAGGCCAGGCGGGTGCGGCTGGCCAGGGCTTCGGCGATTGCCGCCTGCAGGCTGGCGGCCATATCGGCGGTGGAAAGGCGCTCTTTTTCTGCCTCTATCTGGCGGGCCAGTGCCGTTTTCAGACCGGAAAAGGAAAAATGGCAATCCTTGTGCCGGCTGCGCGGATGCGGCAGGGACAGGCTGTGCGGATTGCCGGTTTTTGCCGCAGCCTCTATGGCCGGGCCGCCCGGATAGCCAAGCCCCAGCAGCTGCGCCCCCTTGTCAAACGCCTCTCCGGCTGCATCATCAAGCGTGGTTCCATAGCGCTGATACCGGCCCGGCCCAAATACCGCCAGCAGCTGGGTATGGCCACCTGAGACCAGAAGCAACAGATAGGGGTAGGCCAGATCATCGGTCAGCCGCGCGGTCAGCGCGTGCCCTTCAAGGTGATTGATCGCATAATAGGGCAGGCCGCGTGCCGCCGCTATCGCCTTGGCGGCCACCGTGCCAACCAGCACCCCGCCGATCAGCCCCGGCCCGCCAGTCGCGGCAATCCCGTCTATGCGGCCCATCTCCCACCCGGCCAGGTCTAGGGTTTTTGCAATGACCGGGCCTATGGAGTCGAGATGGCCGCGCGCCGCAACCTCTGGCACAACGCCGCCATGGCGGGCGTGGGTTTCCGCTTGCGAGGCGATATGCTGGGCCAGAATCACCCGGTCTGCGCGCACCAGCGCGGCAGCCGTCTCATCACAAGAGCTTTCAATCCCCAATATGACCGGCAAATCTGGCATTTTTTTCCTTTGCGTTGCTGCTGCCAGACTATTAGACAGGGGATATGGCTGACAAGACCCCTGACGAAACCTTTTCCAAGCCGCTGCGCCTGGCCAGCCGCAAATCCGCACTGGCCATGAAACAGGCTGAGATGGTCCAGGCCCTGCTGGCTCCGGCAGAGAGTGACATTATCGGCCTGACCAGCCTTGGCGATCAGGTTTTGGACCGGCCGCTCGCAGATATTGGCGGCAAGGGGCTGTTTGTCAAGACGCTGGAGGCGGCCTTGCTGGAGGGGCGGGCTGATCTGGCCGTGCATTCGATGAAAGATATGAAACAAGTCTGGCGGATGGCACCTGTATCGCCGCTGTTCTGCCGCGTGAGGACCGGCGCGATGCGCTTTTGGGGGCGCAAAGCCTCCATGATTTGCCGGATGGGGCGCGGGTCGGCACGGCCTCAGTCCGGCGGGCTGCCTTTTTGCGCCATCACCGGCCAGACCTGCAGATAGGGCTGTTGCGCGGCAATCTGCAAACCCGGCTGGCCAAGCTGGAAGCCGGAGAGCATGATGCCATTATTCTGGCGGTGGCAGGTCTGAAAAGGCTGGGGATCGCCAGCGGCTGGACAGCCCTTAATGAAACAGAGATGCGCCCGGCCGCCGGACAGGGCATAATCGCCATTCAGGCGCGCACGGATAATCCCGCCCTGCTGGCCCGGCTGGCGGCCCTTAACTGTGCTGATACCGCAGATTGTGCCACCGCTGAGCGGGCCGTTCTGGCCGCCCTTGACGGGTCATGCCGCACCCCGATTTCCGCCAATGCCGATATAACAGGCGATGCGATAGAGCTTTATGCAGCCCTGCTCTCAAATGATGGCCGGGAGCTGTTTGAAGGCCGGCAAAAAGGCCCGCGCTCTGAGGCTGCCAGGCTGGGTCAGCAGCTGGGCGAAGACTTGCTGGCGGCCTGTGGCGGGCCGGATTTCCTGAGAGGCTGAGATGGCTGGCCGGCCGATCATTCTGGTGGCCCGCAGCAAAGAGGATGCCGCCGCCGATTGTGCCGCGCTGGCCGCCTCTGGGATAGAGGCCCTTGGCGTGCCGGTTCTGTCACCCCGCCAGCTGGACGGGGATAGCCCGGTGCCGCCGGGCTGTCAGGCGATCCTCTATACCAGCCGCCGGGCCGTGCGCCCGCATCATGCCAGCGCTGGCCTGCCTGCCTTTTGCGTCGGGCCGGGCAGTGCGGCAGCCGCACAGCGGGCAGGCTTTCACCAGACCCATGCCGGACAGGCCGGGGCAGAGGCACTGGCCGCGTTGGTTCAGGCCCGGCTGGCCCCGCAGGAGGGATCGCTTTTCTGGCCGCATGGGCAGGAGATCGCCTTTGACATTACCCGCCCGCTGGCTGCGGCCGGCTTTCACACGCATCAGGCCGTGCTTTACCGGATGCAGCGGGCAGCGAAACTGCCGGATCAGCTGGCCGGTCTGTTGCAGTCCGGGCGGCCCGCCGCCCTTCTGGTTGCCTCAGCCGGGCAGCTGGGCGGATTTGCAGAATTGCTAAAAGAGGCCGGGCTGTGGCATTGTGCAAAGGGTCTGGTGCTGCTGGCAGGCAGTCAGCGTATCGCCTCAGCGGTGCCGTCCGGCTGGCAGGATGTCCGGCTGGCCGATAATAAAAGCCATGCTGGCTTGCTGGCTCTGGCCCGCGACTGGGCAGACCGGAACGCCGCTGGTGAAGCACAGGATTAAATGCCCGCAATGGCCCAGAATACAAAAACCAACCCGCGCAAAAAAGCCCCTGATCCGGACGCTCCGGCCAGCAGCCAGACGATAGAGGGCCAGCTTGCAGAGGAGCCGAAACCAGCTGGCAGCCGGGCGCTGATATTGGCGGGCTGTGCCGGGGGGCTAGCCCTGCTGGCGGCGGGGCTGGCTGGCTGGCAGATGCTGCGCCCGCCCCTGCCGGACTGGCAAGAAGATAACCGGGCGGAACTGGCGCGCCTGAGCGGCGAGATAATGACCCTGCAAGACCGGATCGCAGCTGAGGCTGAACAAGGCGAGGCGGCTCGCCAGGCGCTCGGCCAGCTGACTTCCCGGATAGAAGAACTCCGGCGCCAGCTGGCTGCTGAGACCAGCCAGCGAGAGGCGCTGGCCAGCCAGCTGGAAGAGGCGCGCGCACAAGTCCGAAATCAGGAGGCGGCCCAAAATTCGGGCCAGCCTCCAGATAGCCAGCTGGCCGCCCGCCCGGCCAGCCGCCTGTTGCTGGATGAACTATGGCTGGCCAGCCAGAGCGGGGGCGGATCTCACCGGGCTGGCCCAGCTGATAGGCCGGCAAACAGATGCGCTGGCAGCTATGATGGCCGGGCTTCTGGGCGGCACGCTCACCAGCCATGCCGCCCCTGCTGGCTGAGGGTGAGGCCCTGCTGGAGGAGGCGCGCAGCCCGGCTTCGGACCCGGCAAGTCTGGTGACCGATGCGCTGGCCGGTATCTGGAACCGGCTGGCCGATACGGTGCGGGTGCGCGAGCTCGCCTCTGATGAAGGGCCGCTGGCCGCCGGGCAGGCAGAATTCACCCAGCTGGCAAAAACCGGCGATCTGGCGGCAGCTGTCCAGCTGGTGGCACAGTCTGAGGCGCTGGATCAGCCGGATTTGCAAGACTGGCTGGCACGGGCCGAAGCGCGGCTGGCGACAGATGCCGCTATCGCCGCGTTGCACGCCCGCCAGAATACGGCCCAACCCGCAGAGAAATCCGAAGAGAAATCCGGAGAAAAATCTGGAGAAAAATCCGGCCGGGCGTCTGTTACAGAGTCTGACAGGAGCTCCGGCCCATGATCTGGCGGTTGCTGAAACTGGTCATCGCGGCCGGCCTGATTGCCCTGCTGGCCAGCTGGCTGTCCGCCCAGCCCGGAGAGAGCCGCCTTGACTGGCTTGGCTATCGGCTGGAATTGCCGACCAGCCTGTTGGTCAGTCTGGGGCTGGGGCTGGTGATCCTGCTGATCTTCATGGACAGGCTGGGCCGCCTGATCCGGCTGTGGCCGGCCCTGCTGGGGCGGGGTTGGCAGGCACGCCGCCGCCAGCGCGGCGAGCGCGCGCTGGGACTGGGGCTGGTGGCGCTGTCTGCCGGGGATGCAAAATCGGCCCGCAGGCAAGCGAAAAAGGCAGAAAAGCTGCTGGGCCGCGGCCTGCTGCCTGATTTGCTGGCCGCCCAGGCAGCCCATGCCTCAGGCGACAGGCAGGCGGCAAGGCGCTATTTCAAAACCCTCTCAGAAGCGGCAGATACCGCCTATTATGGCCAGATTGGGCTGATGAATCTGGAGGCGCTGGAAGGGCGCAGCCCGGCCAGTCTGGCCGCGGCGCGCAAGGCCCTGTCCCTGCAGGCTGATTCGGCTCAGGCGGCCCGCCATATTCTGGAACATGATCTGGCCGCTGAGAGCTGGCAACCAGCCCTGACCTCAGCACGGCGCCTGACCCGCCTCTCCGGCCTTGCCGAAGGGGAAAAATCCCGCCTCGGCGCGCTGCAGGCCGCTCTTTGTTATCTCTTGTCGGATTTGCCGGAACAGGCCGAAAAACAGACCAGCTGGCTGGAACAGGGGCTGGAAGCGGTGCCCGGCCATGCAGGGCTGACCATCCGGCTGGCGCGTCTGTTACTGGAAAAAAAGCAGCCGCGCCCGGCTCTCAAATTACTGGAGAAAAATTTTATCCGCCAGCCGCATCCCGGCCTGCCAGCCCTGATTAAAGAGGCCAGCCAGGACAATCCCGGCCAGCATATTTCCCGCCTGACCAAACTGGCGGGCCAGGCCGGACAGGATAGCGGCTATCTGGCGGCGGCCAGCGCGGCCCTGGATGCCGGTATCTGGGCCTCTGCCTCCAGCCTGCTGGAGCAGATAGCCCAAAGCGGGCGCAATAATGAGTATTTCCTGCTGCAATCCCGCCTTGCCGAAGCCCGCGAACAGCCGGAAGCCGCAGCCGAGGCCCTGCACGCTGCCGCCCGCGCCCGCCATGGCCCGGCCTGGCATTGCCAATCCTGCCAGACCATCGCCGCCAGTTATGAACCGCGCTGCCCCTGCCCATGCACAGGTGGGCGGTCTCATCTGGACAGACCAGCCAGGCCAGCCGCGCCTGAAACTACGTCAAGTTGCACGGGGCCGCGTGCGCGCAAAAAGCCCCTGGTAAGGGCAGCCCCTGCCCATGGGGCCGGACAGGGGCCTGTTTGGCTAAAGCGCCTCGGCTGGCGGATGAGACTATCTCAAGCATTTGCCAACCCAGCTCCTTGCCGCAAGACCAGCGGCCTCACCCGCCTCTGTCAGCTCAACGTGGTGGCACCTTGATAATTCACTGACCGCCATCAGCCAGGATCTCAGACCCTTACGGCAGCTCACCGGGAAGATTTCGGTCCCCCAGCCGCATTGGCTACCGTATCAGATTCTGGGCCACACCATGCCGCTCGGCGTTGCCGCCTGCCTGCATGGCAAGCATCATCAAAGTAGCCGCATCATAGGATTAGCGCGATACGGGCCGTCCCCATCCTTGCCCATGGAAGCAGCCAGATCGAGGAACATTTTGTGGCTGCATCAGAGCCCGGCAGCGTGCGATAAGACCAGTCAGATTACCGGAAATACCGTAATCGGCGCCTGGCCCGATCCATGCCACATCTACCAACAGCGAATTGCTGGGAGGATCGGCATCCAAAGAGGCCTGAATAATGCGGCCCCCGCCATCAGAATATTGCTTCAATGGCGTGTCGGAACCAGGCAGCCAGTGTACCGACTTTTAGCATAATCTTTCCACGCTTCTTCATGCGAGGTGTTGACAGAAACAGAACCGCCCAGCCGCCTCAAAACGACTACAAACGCATCTGAAGCCCGCCCCTGCATAATCGTTATTGGTGTAGGTTACCGCCATACGCTGATACCGCGATCCTTCAGAACGTGAAACCTCACCCCTGTTTGGGCATCAGATGGCGCGGTGGAAAGAAATAGCCCTTATCATCAATGGTAGTCCAGAACCGGCGATATCGCTGGAAGGAACGCCCATAACAACCCCGTTCAGGACCACGCCATTGTGTGGCAGCAGCCGTGGTCCGCCAGAACAGTCGGCACCCATAATGCCAGACATTTATCGATGTGATCAACCGCTCAGCAGCGGCGGTTTGCGGCAGCTGCATCCACACGGGTGGAATGACCCGCACCGGGGTAATTTGCCCCGCCCAGCAGCGCCCCTGATTCCCACTCACCTCGGCGAAACCAGCTCAGCGCTATCTGCCATGCCCCGGCGCATCAGAAGATTCAATCGGGCCAGTGAAGCCCAGAATAACGCCCCATCTTGATGTCTTGATCTTTTTCTGCTGTTCAGCGGTATGAAATAAACCACAACAATGATGTTCGCAAAATCAGTAATAAATTCACTGTTTTGCATCTGGTTTCCTCCTTGATCAAACAGGTTGAAAGAGACGGAGTTGGCTCTGTTCTGCTGATATTAGAGCCAACCTTGATACAGAAAATCCACTGGCAGATACTGCCTAACCAATGCGCGAAATCGGCCTGAAATCAATCAATTTTCTGCCGCTGGCCGGGCAGCCAAGCCAATACGGCCACACACCATACCGCAGGCTATTTTCCGCCAGCACCCGCGCGGGCCTGTAACACATAAGACCAGTAACAAGACCAGCCCCATAACAAAGAGCCGCATATGCAGGGGCAGAGGCCATCAAATGATAGGCTGTTGCAGGCTCCATCAGGGATCAAATCAGTTATCCAGCGCTCCCTGACAGAAACCGGCTCGGCCTCACCAGACGGAGCAGATAGTAAAGCCACCCCAGGAATCGCGCCCAGATTATGGCCGGAACCGCCGACAATCACCATCACCCAAACCAGAAAAGTATAGCTGGATTACCATCCGCCAGCGTGAATTGTACATCCAGCGTTGTCAGCATCGCCCCAGCCAAACCAATTACAGCTGAGCCAAACAATAAAGGCTTGGCGGTGGCAGAACCACCACATCCTTGCCACATCACCCAGCTGCCGCCTCGGCTATCCCCTTATCGCCCGCATCCATCATCCCCAAGAGACCTGCACCTTCCCGGTCGGCAGGGCAGCAAAGCGCACCAAAGTGACAGCCACCGACAGGCCGGTATAACACAAACTAAAAATGCTGGAATGGGATCATCAGATTCCGCCAGTAAAGGCTGTGTGATCAAGCTGCATTTTCCAGCCGCCCGGGGCCTGCAGCTGACCAAGGGCAAACCAATCAGTTGCTGAAGCTCCACCTCATGGGAACCGGCCGCATGAAGCCGGTGACATTCTTTACCCGCCGCCACCAAGCCAAATCCTCATTTTTTCAGGATGGAAATAATCTCAGCAGTAACAGCGTCGCAATCGCCAGATAATCAGCACGCAGACCGGGCGAAATCAACCCGATAAACCAGGCCAGCCCCGCCGCGACCAGCCCGCCCGCCAATAAGCTAGACAAAATCAGGCAGGCCCAACACCCCAGAAAGCCGGTACAGACCAGTTGACCGCCTCTATCCAGCTGCACCACTCACCAAACAGGCTGCACCACCAGATAGCCCAAGACCGCAACCAGCGTTACAGCCAAAAGCGTTTGCGCCCGGCTGGCAAGCGGCGATAGACAAGGCTGATCACAAGGGCGGTAACCGCCAGAGAACCAGAACCGAGACCCAGCAGCCCCGCCTGCCCCACCTGCCAGGCCTCTATCGCAACCCGGATAGAAACCAGCACCGCTGTCATCATAACCATGATAAGGCCATCACCCCCACGGCATTGAACAGTTGTATAGCCCCATTGGATATTCAGCCCACGGAACCCATCACCCGATCAGGCTGGATTAGGCACGCCAGAGCCGCGTTCCAGCTCTGCAGCAATCCGGTCAGCACCAGCCCCAGCCCGATCAGGCCGAGGCGGTCAGAGACACGGATATCTTCTTCATCCATTTTGCGTGCGCCTGCCATCTCTATAACACCCTGCCGCGGAAAGTACCCGGTCCCGGTCGATCAACAGCACCAGCACCAGATAATAAAAGTCACCGTTGTAATCTGTGGAATGGGAATTGCGGCAACCCGTCGGCACCCAGCCAGGCGGTAACAGATAGACCGCCAGCTGTATGGGCGCAAGTCGCTGTGACCTCAATAAAACCACTATATAACCTAATCGCAGCGGCTGGCCTATCCACGGAATCGCCGCCATGAAAAAGGCAGCAGCAAATTGAAATAGATAAAGGGCTTGAAGCTCTTATCCAGCCCGTAAAGCACCCGGCAGCACCGCCGGCACAGCTGCCAAAATCCAGTCACACCCGCACCGCGGTCCAGGAGTCAGTACCACATAGCAGGAGAAGCCCAAATCCTCATTATCAGAAAAGCCCGCAGCAGATTTGCCGGTGCGGAGTTTTCTGCAGAAAAAGAACAGTAACCCTACTGCAAAATCTAACTACCCCAATGGTCAAACATACCAAGTGGTCTGGATTGACAACCCTTCTGCCAGGCCAGTCGATTGGCAAATTCGCGGGCTAAAGAATGACCAAAGCGCTCCCCATCGGTGAATTTGCGATCATCCGGCCCGATCAACGGGCCGCACCAGACCGTTCAGCATGAACATCACCCCGACCAGGCGACAATACCCCAGATCACTGGCGGGCTGCCGCTTGCGCGGTAAAAGCCGAAAGACAAACCAGTCGATCAGCAAAACCAGCGCTATCGTGGCGATATCAGCTAGCAAGGCAGGCAGGGCCAGTCGGCAGCGGCCCGGCAGCAATGCATGG
>JAYPQA010000005.1:0-41240 GCA_038131695.1 Alphaproteobacteria bacterium
TCCGGCTGGTCAAAATGGCGCGGGTCACGATTGGCCGCCCCAAACATGAAAAAGGCGCGGTCTCCCTCCCTCAGCTGCGTCCCGTCCAGCTCAGCATCGCGGGCAATGCGGCGCGGCGACATTCCGATAGGGAAATCCAGCGCACAAATTCCTCAAAAGCATGGCCCCAGCTGACCTCTCCGGCTTCCAGCAGGGCCCGCTGGTCAGGATGCGTCAGCAAGGCCCAGACGGCCCCGGCAATCGCATCGCGCGGTTCATTCTGGCCGCCTGAAATCGCCAGCTTGATATTGGCGCGGATCATCTCCATCTCACAGCCGGCACGGCGCAAGACGGCGAGGATGGAATAAGCGGCCGGGTCGGTCTCATCCGGCGGGTCAGCCGCCAGCTGCCCGGCCATCGCGTCAATCGCCTGATCCAGCTTGCCCACCGCATCCAGACAGCGCTGGCGCACCGCCGCATCACCGCTGTAATTGGCAATGCCATCGATCATCGCCTGCGAACAGGCATCCATCTCTCTGGCGGTGATGTTGGACAGGCCGGTTACCAGCCGCAACGCCTCACCAGACAGCAGCAGGGCATACTCCCGGCAAATATCAGTCACCTGCCCAAGCCGCATTTCCGCCAGCAGCGCATCAGCAGCTTCTTGAAAGGCGGCCTGCCAGATACGGCTTGTTGTGCGCGGGGCAACCGCAGGCTGCATCTGGCGGCGTTCTGTCTGATGGGCCGCCCCATCCTTGCGCATCATATTTTGGCCCATCAGCTCGGTCATCAACCCGCCAGGCTGTTCGGAGCTGAACAGGTCAATCTGCTTTTCCCAATGGTCAATATCATCGCGCCGGGTCATCAGCCAGCTATCGAGCTGCGGCACAAAGGCAATGGCATGGCGGGCCTGCAGCTCTGCCAAAGCCGGATAGGGATCCTGCCAAAAGCTCTGCAGATCAATGTCAAAACGCGGTGTCTTGTCCATCTTCTCTCCCCTCCCTTTTTTTTGTGACAGGTGAGGTGTCAGCAAGCGGCTTTTCTGGCCGCAGCGATATAATGCTGGCGCAGCGAGCGGGCCACCGGGCCGGGCTGGTCCGTGCCGATTTGCTGGCCATCCAGGCGCACAACCGGGCTGACCAGCATGGTCGCCGAGGTGATAAACGCCTCTTCTGCTTTCAGCGCCTCGGCCAGCGAGAAGCCCCGCTCCGCAATCGCAAGGCCCATTTCCGCGGCACAGGCCAGCACCGCAGCCCGGGTAATGCCATGCAAAATAGCGTTGGACAGGGCGCGCGTTATCAGCTGCCCCTCCCTGACGATAAAGGCATTATTGGAAGTGCCCTCGGTAACCAGCCCATCCTCCACCATCCAGGCATCATCCGCCCCGGCTTTCCTGGCCAGCATTTTTGCCATGGATGGCCAAAGCAGCTGGGTGGTCTTTATGTCGCGGCGCTGCCAGCGCTGATCCGGCAGGCTGATAATATGCAAGCCGCGCTGCGCCAGCTCCGTCTCCAGCAAATCCGGCCTGGCCTGCGTATAGAGAACCAGCGTCGGCGGCACTGGCGGGTCCGGAAACAGAAAATCGCGATCCCCCGGATTGCCGCGTGAAACCTGCATATAGATACTGCCCATCACAAGCTGGTTTTTTGCAATCAGCTGGCGATGCACCTCCAGCAGATCAGAGGCGCTGAGCGGGCATTCCATTTCCAGCGCCTCCAAAGAGCGGAAGAGGCGCGCCATATGACCGTCAAAATCAATCAGCTTGCCATCCAGAACGGTGACCACCTCATAGACCGCATCAGCCATCACAAAGCCGCGGTCAAAAATTGATATGCTGGCCTCTTCCTCAGCCAGCCAGTCTCCGTTCAGATAGACAATACGCCCTGCCATTGCGCCTGTTCCCGATTGTTTTTGCTGCAAAAACCAGAACTGGTTTCCTCCAAAACCCTGCCAGAAAGCAGGCGGCTCGGCAAGCGGGCAAAATGCGCAGGAAAAAGGCGCTAGCCGCGGGCGCGTTGCTGATAAACCAGCATCAGCCCCAGAACCAGCACAGCAATAACCGAAAAACCGGCATGGGCACTGGTTACGGAAAGAACCTCCACCAGCCAGCCCAGCACAAAGGCCCCGACAGAGGTCGCTCCCATCGCGATCACGACAAACAGGCTCATCACCCGCCCGCGCATCTGATCCGGCAGTTGCTGCTGCATACCGGCCTGCAGTGACACCCCCAGATAGGTCGCCGCAAAACCAACCAGCGCGGCCATCACCAGCGCCCAGCCCCAGACAAGCTGCACCCCCAGCCCGGCGGCGGCCAGAATCCCCATCAGGGCGATCAGGCTGTCACCGGCAGATAGCAGGCGCCCCTCCTGGCGGCTGGCCGCCAGCGCCTTTATCATGGCTGAGGCCAGCGCCCCGATACCGACCGCTGATCCCAGCTGCCCAAGGCCGGTTGCGCCCATCTGGTAAAGCCCGTCCGCTATCACCGGCAGCAATTCACTGGGCGCGCGGATAGCCACTGCAAACAGCGCGGAGAGCAGCAAAATCTGCTGCGGTAGCCGATGCTGCCTTATCCAGACAAAACCGCCTTTCAAATCCTCCAGGAAAGAGGCCTTGCCAGACCTCTCAGCCAGCGCGCGCGGGCGCAGAAAGGGCAGCAGCATTATCGCCGGACAAAACAGGAAAAAAGAGATCACAAGACCCGGCTGGATGCCCAGCCTTTCAATGATAATCCCGGCAATCGCCGGGCTGATCAGGCGGGCGGTATTGAAATTCACAGCGATAATAGCCACCACTGAGCTGATGGTTTGCGGCTCAACCAGACGAGGAGCGAGCGACATCCGCACCGGATGTTGCAGCGAGCTGCTAAACCCGCCCAGCCCGGCCATCACCGCCAGCAGCGGAACCGTCAGCAATCCGGCATAATACAGCACCGAAACAAGGGCGATGGTCAGCAACATGGAACTGCCGGCCAGCGCGGCTGCAAAACGAATATTGATCCGATCCACCAAAACCCCGAATAGCGGGCCGGACACAATCGTCGGGGCCAGCGTCAGGGCCGCTATCAGCCCGACAAAACTGGCTGAACCAGACAAATCCCAGGCCAGCCAGGTCAACAGGATACGGAAAATCCAGAGCGCATTTGCAGACGCGACCGCCCCAATAAAATACAGCCGGAAGCCAGGATGGCTAAGGGCAGCCAGATTCATGTGCTTACCTCCTTTTCATGCCCGCCAACCGGGCTCAGGCCGGACGCACAAACGCCGCCTCATCATCTGAAAACAGGGCTTCCAGATCAGCTGCGCGGGATTGCAGAACCTGGCGCTGGTTCAGATAGGCTTTATCGGTAATCTCTCCGGCATCTGCATCAGGCGGGCTGGCAAGCAGGCGGGCGCGGGCCGCATGACGCGAGGAAGTCCCGCCAGACGCCGCCTTCAGCCTTGCCAGACCTGCTGCCAGATGCGCGCGCAGCTCTGGCCGGGCCACAATCTCTGCCAGGGCCAATTCCGCGGCTGCCTTGCTGTCGGTTTTGGCCAGCAGGGCGCGGGCCGCCGCCTCATTGACAAAGACCAGAAAGCCGACCTCATCCCGGTCATGGCCAGCAACGGCAATATCCTGGGCCAGCGGCGCCAGCGCATCTATGCCCGCCAGCCGCAACGCCCCGGAAGAAACCCAGGTTCCGGACAGCAGCTTGAAATCCTCAGACACCCGGCCATCAAAAAACAGCCCCTTTGACGGATCCTCCGCATCCGCCAGCCGTACGGCATCGCCAATGCAGTAATAGCCTTCCTCATCAAAGGCGGCTTGTGTCATTTGCGGGTTGCGGAAATAGCCGGGGGTGATATTCGGGCCTTTCAGCCGCACCTCTATCTTGCCCTGATTGGGCACCAGCTTCAGGCTGGTTCCCGGCACCGGCACGCCGATATTGCCGCTGAGCGGGGCCTGAAAATGGCAATGGGTGGCGGCCGGGGCGGTTTCGGTTGATCCCCAGGCACAGACCAGCGGCGTCACCCGCCCGGTGCTGCGCTGAGACTGCGCCATCATCTGCTCCCACAGGCTCTGCGGCAGGGCGGCCCCGGCATAGAAAATCAGCTGCATACCGTAAAAGGCGGCGGCCAGTTCGCTGTCCTCTTCCATCAGCTGGGCCAGCAGATCATAGCCGCGCGGCACATTGAAACACAGGCTGGGACGCACCGATTTGATATTCTCAGCCGTGCGCTCAATCAGCCCCGGCGCCGGCCGGCCATCATCAATATAGAGCGCGCCGCCATTACGCAAAATCATGAAAAAATTGAAATTACTGCCAAAAGTATGGCTCCAGGGCAGCCAATCTACAATCACCGGTGGCTTTTCCAGCAAAAACGGCCAGACCACCCGGTTGGCCTCTTGGTTGCTGGTCAGCATCAGCTGGGTATTGATCACCGCCTTGGGCATTCCGGTTGAGCCAGAGGTGAAGAGCAGCTTGGCGACCGTATCCGGCCCGACACCGGCAAAGGCCTCAGCCAGCTGGACTTGTCGGCCCCGCCAGACAAAGACCCCAGCGCGGCAACATCCAGCAACCCCGTTTGGGCGGCTGGCGATGATTTTGGCCTGATGCAGCGGGGCTATGGCGGCCAGTGCCTTGGCATAGGCGGCCGCGTCAGAAACAAAAATAACCGCCGGGGTGATCAGCTCTATCATCGCTTTCAGCTTGGCATGATCTGACGATAGCAGCGCATAGGCCGGTGACAAGGTGGCTGCCGGAATCCCGACCTGCATCGCGGCCAGCGTCAAAAGGGCTTGATCAACCGAATTTTCCGACAGGATAGCGACCGGCTTTTCTGGCCCTGCCCCGCTTTCCAGCAACCAGCTGGCCAGCCGTTCCACCTCAGCCAACGCGGCCGCATAGCCCAGCTCTGACCAGCTCTGGCGGTCCGGGCTGCGTTCTGCCAGAAAAACCGCATCCGGCGTTTTTTCTGCCCAGGCAACCAGCCATTCCCCAACCGCCCGGCCAGATGGCGGCAAATCATAGCCTGATTCCAGATAGAAAACCCCGTCTGCCCCCTCACGGCGGCGCGTATCCGGTTTGGCAAAAAGTGGCTTTTCCTGCATGGCTTGGCGCGCCCTCACGCTTTTTTTGCTGTCCGCCTTTGTTCAGCCCGGCTCAGCAAGGCGCGCGCGGACGGGCTGAAATCCTCCAGCCCCTCGCCGCTTTCCAGCTGGCGCGCCATTGCCTTGCCCAGCTCCACCCCCCATTGATCAAAGCTGTTAACATCCCAGATAAAACCGCAGACGGCTGTTATATGCTCATAAAGGGCCAGCAACCGGCCAAGGCTGAACAGGCTGGTCTGATCCCAGCTGATCAAAGGCTGGGCCGATTGCCGGGAAAATGCCGGTGCGGCTCCAGATCATTGCGGGCCCCAAGGGCCAGCGCCTCAGCCTGAGCAATGGCATTGGCAACCAAACTGGCATGATTATCAGCCCAGCGTCCGGATAGGGGCAGCGGGCCGGGGCTCAGCGGCAGCAAAATATCAATCGGCTGGATTTCCAGCCCCTGATGCAGATATTGAAAGAAACTATGCTGGGCGTTGGTGCCCGGCTCGCCCCAGATCAGCGGGCTGGCAGGCAGGCTCAAGGGCGCGCCCTGGCTGTCCACCTGCTTGCCATTGCTTTCCATTTCCAGCTGTTGGGCCCAGGCAGGCAGGCGGGCCAGCCTCTGATCATAGGGCATGATGCCATAGCTGGGCCGGGCCATGAAATTGCGCTGCCAGATGCGGACCAGCGCCATCAGAACCGGCAAATTCTGGTCCAGCGGGGCGCTGGCAAAATGCCGGTCCATCTGATGCGCCCCGTTCAGGAAATCGGCAAATTTATCTGCCCCGATGCTGATCATCACCGCCAGCCCCACTGCTGACCAGACCGAAAAGCGCCCGCCTACCCCTTCGGCAAAGCTGGCTATCCGATCCTCTGGCACACCCCAGGCAACAGCCTGCTGCGGGGCCGCCGAGACCGCAACCAGCTGCCTCGCCGAATCACCGCCGCCAGCCACCAGCCAATCTCTGGCCAGTTCAGCATTGGCCAGCGTCTCAGCCGTGGTAAAGGTCTTGGAGGTGACGATAATCAGCGTGCGGCGGGGATCGCATTTCATCAGGCAATCTTGCAGCTGGGCGGGGTCAATATTGGCCACAAAATGCAGGGCCGGGCCATCCGCATGGCCCGCCAGCGCCTCAGCCACCATCGCCGGGCCCAGATCCGAGCCGCCAATACCCAGATTGATCACCGCCTCAATTTCAGGATTTTGCCGCACTTCTTCGGCCAGCTCTGCCAGCTTTTTCCATTCCGGGCTGGCCAGCCTGTCCGGATGGCGCTGCTGGCAATGGAGGGCCGGCCTGTTCTCGGTAGGGTTCATCACCTCGCCGGCCAGCATGGCGGCAATTTTCTCCGGCACTGAAGCCGCTTCAGCCAGCGCCAGCAAATCCGCCAGCACGCCCTTGGTCATGGGCTGGCGCGTTGCATCAATCTGCAAATCCTCCAGCTGCCAGATAAACGCCTCCTGCCGATCCGGCTGGCCAGCAAATCAGCCAGCGAAACAGCGCGCATCCGGTCTGCCTGATTTTCCAGAGCCTGAAAATGCGGATTATCCCCCAGCTGCATGGCTTACCCCCCCTCAGCCAGCTGGGCGGCCGCGGCCGCGCGCGCTGCAATACCGGCAAAATCACCTGCCGCGATATGCTCTGCGCTCGCAATCCAGCTGCCCCCCAGACAAGGCACATTTGCCAGCGACAGCCAGTCCGGCGCGGTATCTTGCGTGATCCCGCCTGTCGGACAGAATTGCAGCTGCGGCAGCGGGCTTTGCAGGGCCTTCAGAAAAGCCGGGCCGCCCGCCTGGCTGGCCGGAAAGAATTTCAGCTGCGCGAATCCCTGCTCATAAAGGGCCAGCATCTCAGAGACCGTGGCCGCACCGGGCAAGAGAGGCAGGGCCTGTTCACCGCAGGCTGCGATCAGGCTTTCTGTGCTGCCCGGACTGACCGCAAAGACCGCCCCGGCGGCCTTGGCAGAGCGGGCCGTGGCCGCATCTATCACCGTGCCGGCCCCGACCACCATCTCAGGCCGCTTGCTGGCAATTATTTCTATCGCTGGCAGGGCAGCCGGGGTGCGCAAGGTAATCTCAATCCCGCGGATGCCCCCTTCCAGCAAGGCATCTGCCAGCCCCAGCGCCTGTTCAGCCTGATGGATAACAATCACCGGCATGACCGGGCCAAGTGCTGTTATATCTGCAATCTTCATCTCATCTTCCCCAATAGATCGAGCCCGCCCCCCTGTTCTGCCGACAGGCTGGCCCCGCGCATGGCAGAGAACAGCCCTCGCCCATACCCGGTTTGCGGCGGCATGGGCAGATTGACCGGCGGGCGGGCCGCCAGATCAGCCTCGGTTTCCAGCCGCCCGGCTGCTGCATCCAGCCGGATCATATCGCCATCGCGCAAACGGCCAATCAGGCCGCCTGCATGGGCCTCCGGGCTGACATGAATGGCCGCAGGCACCTTTCCGGACGCCCTGACATACGGCCATCTGTGACCAGCCCACCTGAAAACCCTTATCCTGCAAGCTGCCCAGCAATGGGGTCAGGGCGTGCAATTCTGGCATACCATTGGCCTTTGGCCCCTGGCCAATCACCACCACAATCACATCCCGGTCCAGCTGGCCAGCCTCAAAAGCGGCCCGCACCTCTGCCTCACTATGGAACACAGCGGCCGGGGCGGCCAGTTTTTGATGCGGCTCAGCCACAGCCGATATTTTAATCACGGACCGGCCCATATTACCATCCAGCATGACCAGCCCGCCAGTCCTGGAATGCGGATTGCTGGCCGGGCGCAAAATCGCCTCATCCAGAGATTGTTTCGGGGCCGCCTGCCAGTCCAGATCCGCCGCGCGCAAGACCGGCTCGACTGCATATTCCGCCAAATTGCTGCCCCAGACCGTTGCCGCACTGCCATCCAGCAATCCCGCCTGCAGCAATTCTGCTATGACAAAGCCCATCCCGCCAGCCGCATGAAACTGATTCACATCTGCCGCACCATTCAGGTAAACCCGGCCAGCAGCAGCACAATTTCAGACAAATCGGCAAAATCCTGCCAGTCCAGCTGGATACCTGCCGCCGCCGCCATAGCAGGCAGATGCAGCGTATGGTTGGTAGAGCCTCCGGTTGCGTGCAGCCCGACAATGGCATTGACAAAGCTGCGCTCATCCAGCACCGCACCCAGCGGGCGGTAATCATCAGATTTGCGGCTGATCGCCACCGCCTGCCGACCTGCCGCAACATTCAAAGCCTGGCGCAAATCATCATGCGGATGCACAAAGGCCGCCCCCGGCAAATGCAGCCCCATCACCTCCATCAACATCTGGTTGGAATTGGCCGTTCCGTAGAAGGTGCAGGTCCCGGGGCCGTGATAGGCCGCCGCCTCAGAGGCCAGCAATTCCTCGCGGCTGGCCTCACCGCGGGCAAAGGCTTTGCGGATGCTGGCCTTTTGATCATTGGGCAGGCCGCTGGACATCGGCCCGGCTGGCACAAAAATCACCGGCAAATGACCAAAGGCCAGCGCCCCCATGACCAGCCCCGGCACAATCTTGTCACACACACCAAGGCACAGGGCCGCATCAAAGACCGCATGGCTGGGCGCGATACCGGTAGCCATGGCAATCACATCGCGGCTGATCAGGGACAGCTCCATCCCCGGGCGGCCTTGCGTTACCCCGTCGCACATGGCCGGCACGCCACCCGCCATCTGCGCGGTTCCGCCCGCCCCCTGAACAGCCGCCTTCAGCACCGGCAAAAAGCCGTGATAGGGCTGATGGGCAGAGAGCATATCATTATAGGCGCTGACAATCGCAATATTGGGCTTGTCCTGATAGAGCAAGGCGTCTTTATCAGAGCCCGCGGCAGCGGCCGCATGGGCCATATTAGAGCAGGAAACAGAGCGCCTGTCCGGATCAGGAGAGGCGTGCATCTCAACTATCTGTTCGAGATAGGCAGCCCGCCCCGCTGCCGAGCGTTGCGTCACCCGGTGAATTACCTCATCAATACGGTCATGAGTCTGGCTCATTTTCTGGTCAACTCCTGACAATCTCCGAACGCGGATGATCTGCTTTTTCAGCAAATGATGCACCGGCAGGCTGGCATCAGTTTCAGCTGCCTCCAGCACCGCCTGTTTTTCAGCCGGCCACCAGCAGCACAATCCAGTCAGAGGCCAGCAGGCTGGCCAAATTCATCGTAATCCGCGGATGCGGCGTGCCTTTCGGCCCGGTTTCAAAAATCTCTGGCTGGGCTGCGAGGAAAAGGCCTCTGCCCTGCCTATCATATCCCCGAACAGAGAGGCAAAATGCCCATCCGGCCCAATGCCAAGAAGCGTTACATCCGGCTGCAGCGGCTCTTTATCAGCTGCCAGAGGCACAAATTGCGCGGCGGCAGCCTCGCCTGTCAACAGATGCAAGCGGATCAGCCTTTGATTGCTGTCCTCGCGATCGGGCGGAACCTGCCGGTCATCCACCAGTGTGACGCTGATCTGCGGCCAGGCAATTTGTAATCCCGCAGCATGGCAAACAGCGCCAGAGGCGAGCTGCCGCCACAAACAGCCAACCGCCCGGCCCTTTTCCGTGACAGCCCGGTCAGCGCGGCGGCAATGCGGGCGGCCAAACTGTCCAGCTCGCTGCTCATGCTTCAGGCCCGTGCGGTTTTACCCAAGCCCGGCCATCGCGTTCAGCAAATCATCGGGCGGGCCCATACTGCCAATCTTATAGCAAGTTGGTTGCCCCTGCCCGGCCAGCCCGACAATCAGGTCAATAAATTCCCAGGCGGCCAGCACCTCATCAAGGCGCATGAACAGGGTCTGGTTACCGCGCGCAATATCCATCAATAGCCGCTCATAGGCATCTGGCAGCCGCTGCTCAAAGTTTCACCAAAGAGATTCAGCTCAGACGGACAGGCGCATCCCGCCCGGCCCCGGTGCTTTGGAAGTCAGCTGCAAGCGCAGCCCTCTTGCGGCTGCACCGGATAATCAGCCGGTTCGGCGGATCCTCAGAGGCGGCATCAGCAGACCGGGCAAAAATATCATGCGGCCTGTTTTTGAAGGTAATGACAATCTCAGAAGCGCGCATGGCCATATTCTTGCCCGTGCGCAGATAAAACGGCACCCCTGCCCAGCGCCAGTTATCCACAGATATTTTCAAGGCTGTCAAGTCTCTGTATTGGACGGCTTGCCCAGCTCATCTGTGTAGTCCTCATACTGGCCGAGCAGCATCTCATCCGCCTGCAAGGGCCGCAAGGCGCGCAGCACCCGCAGCTTTTCATCGCGCACCTGATCCGCATTGAACAGGGCGGGCGGCTCCATCGCCACCAGGCAGAGAAGCTGCAAGAGATGGTTTTGCACCATATCCCGCAACGCGCCGTATTTGTCGTAATAATCGGCACGCTGGCCGACCCCCACGGTCTCGGCAGCGGTGATCTGGATATGGTCAATATGGCTGTTATTCCACTGGGTTTCAAAAATCACATTGGCAAAGCGCAGGGCCATCAAATTCTGCACCGTCTCCTTGCCCAGATAATGATCAATCCGGTAGATTTGCGGCTCTTCAAAATGGGCCAGCAGCTGATCATTGATCGCCCGGGCAGAGGCCCCATCATGGCCCAGCGGCTTTTCCACCACCAGACGGCTCTGCTCTCTTATCAGCCCGGCTTCGGCCAGCATCGTGCAGCTCTCGCCAAACAGGCTAGGGGCAATCGCCAGATAGAATATCCAGGGCCGGGAGGCGTCCGGTTTTTGTTCCAGCAGGGCGCGCAATCCGTCCGCCCCTCGCCAGAAACCACATCCAAGGGTTATCAATATGCAAAAGCCCGGCAAAAGCTCTGCCAGTCTTCTTCATCCGCCAGGCCGCTGTCAAAGCAAGACGCACAAAAAGGCCGCAGCGAGGCGATAAACTGATCTTTTGACACCTTATGGCGGGCGGCGACAAACAGCCTGAAATCTTCTGTAACCTGCCCATCCAGCCAACGCCAGAACAGCGCCGGAAATATCTTGCGCAGGGCCAGATCGCCCGTGCCACCAATGATAATATAATCGCTGGCTGGCACCGCTGCCGAGCTGGGAATGGGGTCTGTTTTCCGGGTATTGCTCATGCGAAAACTGCGGGTAAAAAGCTGGCGAAAGAAAATGATTGAATCGCCTCTTTCATAGAGTAAAACCAGCCCATTTTCAAATGCTTATATTGGCCGCGGGCAGAACCGGGCCATGCAGAAAAGTTTGACACTGCTCAATCACAATCGGTAAACAGGAGGAACAGGCTCCTAACGGCTCTTGCAGACGGCGCGAACCGCAAGGAAAGACGGGCGGTCCGGGCCTCTGGCAAGACAGCAAACCGGGCCGTTGATGCAACTGTATTTTTTAGGAGCAAGCCGATGGCAAAAGTCGCTATCACCGTCAATGGCCAGCAGACCAGCCATGAGGTGCCGGACAATATGCTGCTGGTCACCTATTTGCGGGAAGTATTGGGGCTGACCGGCACACATATCGGCTGTGATACCAGCCAGTGCGGGGCCTGTGTTGTGCATCTGGGCGATGAATCGGTTAAATCCTGCACCCTTCTGGCTGCCCAGGCAGATGGCCAGTCCGTCACCACGATTGAGGGGATTGGCAGCGAAGATAACCTGCATCCCATGCAAGAGGCCTTTCATGAAAATCATGGGCTGCAATGCGGCTATTGCACCCCCGGCATGATTATGAGCGCGATTGATCTGGTAAAGCGCAATCCGGGCCTGAGCGAGGCGGATATCCGCGAAGGGCTGGAGGGGAATATCTGTCGCTGCACCGGCTATCACAATATTGTCAAATCCGTGCAGGCCGCAGCCGGCAAAATGGCCGGCTGAGCCAAGGGAGCAGCACATCATGTATAAAACTTCTTACTTGCGGGCAAAAAATCTGGATGAGGCTGGCCAGACACTGGCAGGATCAGACGATGGGCGCTTGCTGGCTGGCGGAATGACCCTGCTGCCAACGCTGAAACAGCGGCTGGCGGCGGCTGAGCAGCTGATTGATTTGGCTGATTGCGGGCTGGCCGGCATTTCATCAGAAGAAGGCGGTCTGCGGATCGGGGCGATGACCCGCCATGTGGATGTGGCCAAGTCTGAGCTGGTGCAGGAGACTATCCCGGCGCTGGCCAAACTGGCAGGCGGGATTGGCGACCGGCAGGTGCGCAACCGCGGCACGATTGGCGGCTCGCTGGCCAATAATGATCCCTCTGCCTGTTATCCGTCTGCCGTTCTGGGGCTGGGTGGAACCATCCAGACAAACCAGCGCAGCATTGCGGCAGAAGACTATTTTGTTGATATTTTTGAGACCGCGCTGGAGGAAGAGGAAATCATCACCTCTGTTTTTCTGCCAAAGCCGGATCGCGCGGCCTATGTGAAATTTCCGAACCCGGCCTCACGCTATGCCATGGCCGGTGTTTTTCTGGCCTGTTTTGGCAAGGATGTGCGCCTGGCCATCACCGGGGCGGGTGAAAGCGGCGTCTTTCGCCATGCCGGTATGGAAGCCGCCTTGCAGGACAGTTTCACAGCCGAGGCCATCACCAAAGGCATGATGGACCCGGAAATGCTGATGGAGGATATCCACGCCTCGCAGGACTACCGGGCGCATCTGGTTGAGGAAATGGCCCGCCGGGCGGTGCGGGCCTGCAGCTGAGCCGGGCCAGCACCCGGCCCATCCCAGCACCCGGCCCATCAAGGACGGAAGGAGATCACAGCGAGAGCTGCAGATATTTGATTTCCAGAAAATCCTCTATCCCATATTTGGAGCCCTCGCGGCCCAGCCCGGAGGATTTGACCCCGCCAAACGGAGCTTCCGGCGTGGCCAGCACCGGCGTATTCACGCCGACCATGCCATATTCCAGCGCTTCTGAGACCTTCCAGACACGGCTGAGATTATTGGTATAGATATAGGCAGCCAACCCGAATTCGGTATCATTGGCCTGTTCAACAACCTCATCATCCTGGTCAAAGGCAACCAGCGGGGCGAGCGGGCCGAAGGTCTCCTCACGCAGCACCCTCATGCCCTTTTCCACCCCGGTCAGCAAGGGCGGCTGAAAGAACAGCCCATTGCCAATCCGCTCGCCTCCAGCCGCCAGGCTGGCCCCGGCCGCCAGCGCATCAGCCAGATGATCCTCAACCTTGGCCAGAGCCTGTCATTGATCAGCGGGCCGATTTGCACCCCGTCTTCCATGCCGTTGCCAATTTTCAGGCCGGAGACCGCAGCAGCCATTTTCTCAGCAAACGCCTCATAGATAGGACGCTGCACATAAATCCGGTTCGCACAGATACAAGTTTGGCCAGCATTGCGGTATTTTGAGGCGACCGCCCCGGCCACAGCCGCATCCAAATCGGCATCATCAAACACAATAAAGGGCGCGTTGCCGCCCAGCTCCAGTGATAATTTTTGAATATTCTCAGCAGATTGGCGCATCAGAATCCGGCCCACCTCGGTTGAGCCGGTAAAGGATAATTTGCGCACCAGCTGGTTTGTGCAGAGCTCCAGCCCAATTTCTGCCGGCTTCTCGCTGGTAATCACATTGAACACGCCATCTGGCAGTCCCGCCCGCTCTGCCAGCACAGTCAGCGCGGTCGCAGATAAAGGCGTGCTTTCTGCCGGGCGGGCCACAATGGCGCAGCCAGCCGCCAGCGCCGAGGCCATTTTGCGGGTCAGCATGGCATTGGGAAAATTCCACGGCGTGATCATGCCGACCACCCCAACCGGCTGTTTGAGCACCAGCAAGCGCTTATCCGGCAGATGCCCGGGGATAATATCTCCATAGACGCGCCGCCCTTCCTCAGCAAACCAGCGCAAATAGCCAACCCCCAGCATAATCTCGCCGCGCGCCTCTGCCAGCGGCTTGCCCATCTCAGCCGTCAGGATAACAGCCAGATCATCCACATTATCGGCGATCTGCTGGCCAAAGGCCAAAATCAGGTCAGCGCGTTCCAGCGCGGTTTTCGCGGCCCAGGATTTCTGCGCGGCATGGGCAGCGTTTATCGCGGCCTTTGCGTCGGCCACCCCCAAATCAGCAACCGCGGCAATCTGCTCTCCGGTCGCCGGGTTGATGACGGGAAATTGCTTTTTGCCGGCAACCCACTTATCGCCAATACGGGCGCGCGGCTCCAGCAGGCTGGTATCTTTGAGTGTCAGTTTCATCAGGTTCCTGTCTCCTCCAGGCCGGTCAAGGTGCGGTCTATCGCCAGCTGCCAGCCGGCTGCCAGATCAGCGCGCTGGCCTGCTGCCATTTGCGGGACAAACGCCCTGTCCAAATGCCATGTTCCTGCCAGTTCTGAGAGGTTACCGCTGCCCCGCGCCGCTAGCAAGGCCAGCATCGCCGCGCCCAATGCGGTGGTTTCTGTGACCTCAGGCCGCTCTACCTGACGGTCAATAATATCAGCCAGAAATTGCATGAGCCAATTATTTTCGGCCATGCCGCCATCAACGCGCACCGTGCCACAGGCCACGCCATCTGCCTCTATCGCAGCGATCAGATCAGCTGTCTGATAGGCCACGGATTCCAGCGCCGCCCGCACAAAATGGGCCGGGCCGGTATCACGGGTCAGCCCGTAAATAGCCCCCTGGCATGAGCCGACCAATGCGGGGCTCCCAATCCGGTCAAGGCCGGAACCATATAGACGCCCTGATTATCCGGCAGGCTGGCTGCGATTTCCTCTGTTTCAGCAGCCGAGCTGATCAGCCCGATCCCGTCGCGCAGCCATTGGCTCACCGCACCGGCAATGAAAATCGACCCTTCCAGCGCATAGCTGGTCTGGCCATCCAGCCGCAATCCAATGGTTGTCAGCAGCCGGTTCTGTGACGCAACCGGCGTGGCCCCGGTATTCACGATCATGAAACAGCCCGTGCCATAGGTGGATTTCAGCGCCCCCGGCTCAAAACAGGCCTGGCCCACAGCGGCGGCCTGCTGATCCCCTATCATCGCCAGAACAGGCAATTCGGTGCCAAACAAATCTGCGTGCGTATGGCCAAACAACCCGGCATTGTCGCGCACTTCCGGCAATAGAGAGGCAGGCACCCGGAACAAGGAGAGCAGCGTCTCATCCCATTGCTGGCTATGGATATTGAACAGGCTGGTGCGGCTGGCATTGGTGGCATCGCTGGCGTGAACCTTGCCGCTGGTCAACCGCCAGAGCAGGAAACTGTCCAGCGTGCCAAAGCGCAGCCGGCCGGCCTCTGCCGCCGCGCGTGCCCCCGCAACATTATCCAGCATCCAGGCAATTTTGCTGGCGCTGAAATAGGGGTCCAGCAACAGGCCGGTGCGCGCGGTTATATCCGGCTCATGCCCGGCCTGTTTCAGCCTCGCACAGAGATCCGCCGTGCGCCGATCCTGCCAGACCAGAGCGCGGTGGATCGGCTGGCCGGTTTCCGCATCCCAGATGATGGCGGTCTCGCGCTGGTTGGTAATGCCGATCCCCAATATTTCCCAGCTCTGGCGGGCTGCATGATCCACCATCTCGGACACGCTGGAGACGACCGTCTGCCAGATTTCTTCCGGATCATGCTCAACCCAGCCATCTTGCGGAAAATATTGCGTAAATTCGATAGCTTTCGAGGCCAGAATTTGCCCCTGCTCACTGAACAGAATGGCCCGGCTGCTGGTTGTCCCCTGATCGATAGCCAGGATAACGCGCTGTGCTGTCATCAAGCCCCCCGCCTTGTCTTCTTGCCTCTTATCCGGATAAAACATAACCGGATTTCAGCCTGCTTGCTAGCCATGTGCGCCGTAATAGCCGGAAATCATCTGGCTGATTTGCAGGATAAGCTCTTTATTCTCAGCCAGCGGGCGCAGAATCTGATCAGAAATCTGGCGATAATTTTCGGCATTGTCTTCTGCATAGCTTTGCGGCTCTTCCAGAGTGATGCCCGGCCGGGCTGCCGCATCCAAGGAGAAGATTTCTGTCACAATTTCCTGAACAGAGTCAAAATCAAGGGCAAGGGCCAGATTCAGCATCTGGGCATTGCTATATTGGCCGGATTCAGCAAAGCGCGGCACTCGGCACACCAGCAGCAGCGAGTCAATGATCAGCGCTATCCGGACCGCGTGCAAAATATCCAGATCCGTGCGTTGCTGGCCGGTAACCCGCACGCCATCCAGCCCGGTCTGGCGGGTCAGCTGATAGAGATCGATCAGATCATCGCGCATCTTCCAGACCACCCGCGCCACATTGGACGCGTCGCGCCGCCCGGCCAGAACCCGGCCCAGCATCCGGTAACCGCGCAGATTGCCGGGCTGGATATCGTGATAGCCGCGATCAATCCAGAAACCATTATCCAGAAGCCGCGCATAGGCCAGCATGGTATTGAGCGAGCCGAGCCGCTTGGCCGCCAGCACATGGGCCAAAATCTGCTGCAGCCGGGGCGAACTCTCTGCCATGCGGGCAAAGACCTCAGCATCAATGCTGGCAGCGCTGCCCAGCCCGGAGATAACATTGGCCAGAAAGCCCAGCTGCTGAAGGATCGCATTATGCGGAATGGCCCGCATCTTTGACGGGTCGCGCCGCCCCATGCCAGCCTGCACAACCCGCTTTGCCGGGCGGGACCCGGTCTTTGGCAGAAGATTGGCCCCGAACATATCCAGCAAGCTGGTATAGTCCGATCACTGAACAACCTTCATGCCAGCTTTTCAGAGCCAAAAACAAATCTAGCGAGAAATCAGACTGCTGGTAAAACGGGTCTTCTATCCAGGCTTCCGGCGGGGATTTGGTTTCGGCCCGCAAGAGCGAGGCCATGCTGGCCCGTGCCAGCTCTGCCGTGCCAAAAAGCCGGTAGCCATCGCCGCCCTGAAAACTGGATTGGTGATAGATATGCAAGCCCAGCGCGGCGGCCCGGCTGCGCACAAAGGGGGTCAGGATAAAATCCTGCCGCTCGGCAATGGTCGGGCCAGCCCCGCCGCGGCCCAGCGATTCCCCATGCGTGTTGAACAGCAGCAGGTCGATCTGATTGCCGAATTGCCCGGCAACCAGCTGGGCAATCTTGATCTGCAGGCGTTCAATCGCCAGATTGGCAGTGATTTGCCCCAGAAAGCGACCTGCATCTGAAAAGCCGGTCTGCACCGCCAGCCTGCCGCGGCGCTGGATATAGCGCTGCCAAACCTTGTTGGACAGCAGCTGCTCCATCATCTGCACCCCGCGCTCCAGCCCAATCACGGTCTCAAACAGGGGGGAAATATCAAGCTGATCCGCAATATCAAATTTATGGGCCAGATAAAGCGCAGACATCAGCGTGACCGGCCGTTCACATTCAGCGATCAACAGGCGCACAGGCTGATCGCTGTCGATATGTTTGAGTATCTGGGCCGCCAGCATCAGCTGGCGGCGGGCGGTGGCTGTTTCTGTCCAGATTGGCAAAATTAATCTGCCAGGGCCCCTCCTTGGTGATGCGCCGCCCCAGCCGTTCCATCAACAGCCGGTGCGAGACCCCGCCGCCTGAGACCATCACGCCGCGCCCATCCACCGAGCGCATCGCGTTGCGCAGCTGCACCGCATTGATCCGCAAATGCATCTCACCCATACCAAAGCCGTGCGTGTGCATATCACTGGCCAGAACCATGACAGCCAGGGCCGCCGCCTGATCCGTGCAGGCCTGCGCAACAGCCTGCAGCCTTTCGGCCAAAGCCTTGCTATGGGTCAGCTTATTCTTCCGGCCAGTCAGCTGGTTGGCGGCCTCCGCCAGCTCGCTGGTGCCACCACGTAGCCCGGAAAACAGCGCGATCTCGGCTTCGGTTGCGGCCTGTTCAGCCTGTATTTCGGCCCGGATTTCTGCCAGCTCATCCAGATCAATCGCGGCCAGCTGATCCAGATAAATCTGCAAGCCGGCCTGTTTTTCACGCAGCCGCAGGGAAAAGGAATCCGCCCATTTGATATCGGCCCGCCCATCAAGATCATAGCCAACCCAGCTGGAGACACCCAGCATCAAGGCCAGATGATCGCACCAGCTTTCCCGGCCGGGCCGTCTGGCGCCTCAAATATCTGGCGGTTTATATCGCGGATCACTGCTCAGCGCTGCCATCAGCGTGCTCTTCCACCAGGGTGCAGCGCCGGTTTAGCCCAGCCGAAGCCGTGCCCGGCCGCGTCTTGCTGCCGCCTTGCTGAGCGCGGCAGAGGCGGTCTCGGTCAGGGCAAAAACCGGATGCGCGGTAAAAACGGCCCGATAGACAGGCCGGGTAATATCTGCGGCTCGGATCAAAACCTCCTAGCAAAATCGCGCCCCAGACCGTCCAGCCCGGTGCGGTGGCGCAGCTGCTGATGCCGGTCTGCCCAGATATCCTGCTCTGTCTCAGCCAGCAATCCGGCAATATCCGCCCGGTCAATGCGGCCCTCAGCCAGCTGTTCGCTGATCAGGTCAGCCAGCGCAGCAACCGGATTCACGGCTGAAATCTGCATACCCTGATCGCGCAGCTCGACGAGCCTGCGGCGCAGCGCCTCACGCATTCTTCACTCTCCACTGGAAGGATGTAACCAGCGTTGTGATAGAATAATACGCGCAAAAAGTCTAGCGCAGCCCGTCCTCTCCGACCACTTCTTCGACAGCAAGACCCCCCATCCGGTGATGAATGCGCGGCCCCTTGGCCATCGCCAGGCAAAACATAAGCTCATCCGCCCGCGGCCCGTCCGGCACCCGCACCTCCATCGCGTCAAAATGGCTGCGCACATAGGCAGCGTTGATATGGCCGAGGGGAATATCAATCGGCGTGCCCGGTCCGCCCACCTTCATCGCCGAGGGCACAATCGCCTTGGCCTCGCCCAGCCTTTCGCGCATCGCATAGCCGCCCGGCACGTGCCAGAGGGCGGTATGCTCCAGCTCTCCGGCCTCTCCGGCCAGCGCCGCCTTGCCATAGCCATCAATGCCATCAATCCCGCCCAGAGCGGCTATCAGCTGATCCGTCATCATCAGCCCCAGCGGCTTCAGATCCTCCATCGCCGCTTGCAAATCCGCCTGCCAGATACCGGCAAACGGATTTTTGACCAGCGCCACCAAAGCAGCGCGCTGGCGCGGATGGGCCGGGCGGGCCGCCCTCAGCGTTCAATTTGGCAAACAGCAGCGTCTTGCCGCCTCAGGCATAAATCGGCCTTTACCGGCTTTTGATGGTTTCTTGGCCACCCGCCGACGCTGCCAGCTCCAGACCGGATGCCGTGCTTTGCTGAGCGAGGCCAACCCGATTTGGGCCCAGGCTGAGTACCCCGCCCCGCCAATGGGCTGGGTTATTCGGGCTGGTGTTATAAGTGTTATTCTGGCTGGTGTTATTCTGGCTGGTGTTATTCGGGCGACATATTTGGATTGGCCGCCAGCAGCCGCAACGCCTCTCTCTCTCCGGCCAGCAGGGCCGTCGCAATCTCTGCATGGTTAAGGGGTCCGAGCGAACAAACCACCTCTCGCGCGCCCAGATCACTCTCCGGGATCAGCTGATTTGCCGGGCGGCGCTGAATTGCCGGATGCCCAGGCAGATCAACGGCATTGGCGATCAAGGTTGCGGCGGCATCTGCCAGCTGCGGCGTGCCTTGCCAGCACTGTCACACTGTCAGCAATGCCGAGGCTGTGACTGCGCCCGCCGCGCCGGAGGTTGCCATCCCGGCCCAGCCGGCCCCGCCCGGTATCCGCAATCTGGCATCCGGCAATCCGGCCAGCACGGCAGACAGGCTGCACCCTCCAGCCGCATGAAAGGCAATATCCCCGCCATTATTGACCCAGATTTTGCGCGCCAACCGAGCTGCCTCACTGGCCAGCATGGCGGCCAGAACCTGATCCGCCACTGCCCCGGCCACGGCGGCCATGGGCGTAATAAAAACCGGTGCAGCGATACTGGCAGCCGCCTGCATCCGGCGGGCCACCGGGCCGCTGAACAGGCGGGCCGGATCATACGCGGCGCGCAAACCGGGCAATTCTGCCACCAGCCCCTCCAGCAGCGGCGCAGCTGCCCGGCGGGCTGTTTCAAACAGGGCAGCGCGGGCCGCCGGGTCTTGCGGTGTTTCCGCCTCAATCACCAGATCAATCGGGCCATGCTGCAGATGCAGCCTCTGGGCGCGCCCGATCAGCATGGCCTGCATGGCTCCAGCCATCTAGTCTGCCTCCTCGCCCATATCCGTCAGAATGGTGCGGTCATTGGGCGCGATGACAACCGAATCAGCGCCATATTCACTGCCCTCTCTGGTAGCCGTCTCAACGCTGCGGATTTCCTCCTCATAGCCGCCAAGGGCCAGATAGTCAGACCGCCGCACGGTAAATTCCAGCGGGGCCACAATCGCCGGGGTCGGCACATAGCCAAAGGCATTATCCGGCAAGTCCAGCACATTCACCATCATCGTAATACCGCCGCCCGGCCAGACATAGGCAGGCACCCCGCCGCTGGTCACAGAGGTATGTTTCTGCTGCACCGAGCGGGTCAGCCCCACCGGATTTCGGGTCGCCCCGGATCTGAGCGAGCCACCAGCCCCGCCCATAAACAGAACAGTGCACAAGGCTGGCTCACAATTTTCGGCAATCAAATCAACAGACGGGCGCAAACTGTCAGGCAGCGCTTTGGGTTGCGGAACCAGCGCCTCATCCAGCTCAAAATAGGCAAATTGCTCACCGGTTGTGGAGACCATCAACAGGCGCAACCCCTCTTTGGCCCCTTTTTTGGCATTCCAGGGGCCGAGGATGGTCAGCGGGTCCTCAATATCCGTGCCGCCCCAGCCAAGCCCGGGCTGGGCCACCTGAAAATACCGCCCGGGTGTGGAACGCCGCCCCAGAATCTTGATGCCGGTATCCGGCCAGTCCAGCACCTTGCCAGCCTGATGCTCAGAGACCACGCCGGTGATGTGATCATCAACCACCACCACCTCATCCACCAGCCCCAGCCATTGCGAGGCAAACATCCCGATAGTGGCAGAGCCGCAGCCAACCCGCATCCGCTCCTCTACCCGGCCATCCACAATAGGCGGTCGGCCTGCCTGAACGACAAGGCTGGCCCCGTCATCTATGGTCAGCTCAACCGTCTGCTTGTTGCACAGCTGCATCAGCGTATCACAGGTGACCCGCCCTTCCGCCTTGGAGCCGCCGGTCAGGTGATCCACCCCGCCCAGCGAGAGCATTTGCGATCCATATTCAGAAGTGATGACCAGCCCGACCGCCTCGCCATCGCGGCGCACAATCGCCCCCTCATTGCCCAGATGCCGGTCCGTGTCGATTTTCACCTTCACCCCGCAATAGGAAAAGATAGCCTCTGTCACAACGGTAACAAAATCATCCCCATCCAGCTCGCGGCTGACGATAAACGGGGCGGGCTTGTAGTCCGGATAGGTCGTTCCGGCCCCGATAGCGGTGACAAACACATCCTTGCCATGGCCCAGACCGCCATCCCAATCCGCCCCCAAAAAGGGCTTGATCTGATCGCCTGCCGCCACCCGCCGGTCAAAAATAGTCAGCGGGTCAAGGCGCACAATCCGCCCCCCGTGATTGGCATAGCGATCACAGGCCCCGCTGTTCCCCTCGGCGATATAGCACATCACCGGACAGGCATCGCAGCGGATTTTCTCAATCTTGGTCTGCATCGCTGCCGGCTGGTCCAAATCAGTCATGCTGCCGCGCCTTTTTCTGCTTTTTTGATCGCCGCCAGAACCCGGTGAGGCAGGGCCGGCAGCTGGGTTATTTCTGCCCCACAGGCATGGCGTATCGCATTCAGGATTGCCGGGGCCGTCGGGATCAGCACGTGCTCACCCAGCCCTTTTGCCCCCATCGGGCCTATGGGATCGGGCTTTTCAACCAGATGGGTTGTGATCTGCGGCATATCACCGGAAGACGGGATCAGATAATCATGCAGATTTTCCGTGCGGCCGGGGATGAATTCTTCCATCAGAGCGAGGCCCAGCCCCTGGGCAATACCGCCTTCTATCTGGCCGGTTGCCAGCATCGGATTGATCACCCGGCCCAGATCATGCGCCGCATGAATATGCACCACCCGCACCGTGCCCAGCCTCAAATCCACCTCAATCTCTGCCATTTGCGCGCCATAGCCAAAGACCGCATAAGGCACGCCCTGACCATCTGCATCCAGCGCACCGGTCGGCGGGTCAAAACTTTCCTCAGCCATCAGCACATAGCCAAATTCATTCTCCGGCATGGCAGACAGATCAATCTGGCGGCTGGTCTGGCCATCCTTTATCACCAGCTTGCCTTCGGCCAGGCTGATTTCCGCGCTGGCATCCATATTGCCAAGCCGCAGAATATCAGCGCGCAGCTGGCGCCCGGCCAGCTCAGCCGCCTTGCCGGTAATCACCGTCTGGCGCGAGGCAGAAGTCTTGCCGCAATCCGGGGTCAATGCCGTATCCGGGCCGATCAGCTCAAAAAGACTGACCGGCATCCCCAGCGCATCCGCACAAATCTGGGTGATCACCGTATTGGAGCCCTGGCCAATATCAGTGGCCCCCTGATGCAGGCGCAAATGCCCGTCTGCGGTAATGCCCAGCCGGATAGTGGACGGGTTGGGCAGGGCTGTATTCCCGCAGCCATACCAGCAAGACGCAACCCCGATACCGCGCTTTTTATCCGGCTGGCTGGCATTGAAAGCCTCTACTGATTTTGCGGCGGCCTGCCAATGCGGGGCCAGCGCCTCCAGGCATTCTGCGATACCGGCTGCCTCCAGCTGCTGGCCGCATACGGTTTTCTCGCCATCGCGCAGGGCGTTTTGCCGCCGGAAATCCAGCCTGTCCATCCGGCACGCCTCAGCCAGCCTGTCCATCAGCATTTCCTGAATGATAGTCGCCTGCGGCACGCCAAAGCCGCGAAACGCCCCGGCGACCGGCCCGTTAGTATGCACCGCATGGGCCTCAGCCAGATAATGCGGCACCCGGTAAGGGCCGGAGGCATGGATCGGCACGCGGGTGGCCACGGTCGGGCCCCAGCTGGCATAGGCCCCGGTATTGAAGCTGCCCTCAAATTCCATCGCTGTCAGCTTGCCCTGCCCATCTGCTGCCAGCGTTGCGGTCATGCTGGCCGGATGCCGCTTGGTGGTGGAAGTCATCGATTCCTGGCGGGTATAGACCATGCGGCAGGGCTTGCCCGTCTTCAGCACCGCCAGCCCCAATAGCGGCTGCAAGGAGACATCCAGCTTGGTGCCAAATCCGCCGCCTGTCGCAGCCGGGATAATCCGCACCTTGTCCAGTTCCAGCCCCAGAATCTTCGCCGTATCTTCCTGATCCATCACCGGAGCCTGGGTGCAGGCCTTGATCACCAGCACCCCGTCTTCCAGCCAGGCCGCCCCGGCTTCCGGCTCTATTGGCGCGTGCTCAACATAGCTTGTGGACATGGTCAGGCTGGCTTTTTGGGCCGCTGCGGCAAAGCCGGTTTCCAGATCGCCATGCTTGACCCGGCCTGTTACCAGCAGATTATCCGCCCGCCCGCCATGCAGCATCGGGGCCGCAGGCTGCTGTGCCTCTTGCGGGGTCAGCATCACCGGCTGTTCATGCCAGCTGATCGGGAAATCCTGCAAATCCAGCATCGCCAGCGGCTCGGCCTCGCCAACCAGCAGCGCCACCGCCTCGCCCCGGAAACGGGCGGTTTTTTCTGCCAGGGCTGGCTGATCCGCAAAGGGCGGTATCACGCCAAACGCATTCACCCCTTTAATATCATCGGCGGTGACAATCGCTTCGATAAAGGGGTGGCGGGCCTGCCAGTCCGGCAGATCGCCAAATTCAAAACCGGCATGAAAATAAGGCGCGCGCACCGCCCGCACCAGCAACGCCCCGTCCGGCCAGCCATCTGCGCCAAACTGCTCAGTGCCATCGACCTTTGGCCGACCATCCAGCCGTTCCAGTGCCGCCCCGACAGCTGCCCCGGCTTGCGGCATTTTTTGGTCCTGAACAGGCGCGCCCGCTGCCATCACCGCCTCTATAATCTTTGTATAGCCGGTGCAGCGGCACAAAACCCCGCCAAGGGCTTCTTCTGTTTCTGCCCAGTCCGGGGCCGGATTGTCCCGCAACAGGGCGACCGCCGCCATCAGCATTCCCGGCGTGCAGATACCGCACTGGGCCGCTCCATGGGCCAGAAAAGAAGCCTGCAACCGGGTCAGCGGCCCGTCTGGTCCGCTGAGCCCGTCTGCTGTCTCAACCGAGCGGCCTGCCAGCTGCCCGGCCGGCACCAAACAGGCACAGGCTGGCCGCCCGTCCAGCAACACCGTGCAAGCCCCGCAATCACCGGCATTGCAGCCGACCTTGGTGGCGCGCAGGTTCAGCCTTTCGCGCAACAGCTCACTCAACCGCATGGAAGGCGGGGCCGCGGTTGCGACCTGCTTGCCATTCACCGAAAATTCCAGCTGTCTGTCTTCACTCATGCGATGCCTCCTGCCCGGCTTGCACAACCGCCCGGGCAACCATTTCTGCTGCTGCTTCCAGCCGGTAATCCGCGCTGGCCCGCACATCATCAATCGGGGCCAGGCTGGCGGTAATCGCCGCCTTGTTCGCAGCCACAATCCGCGCCGCCTCAGCCAGCGGCTGACCCAGCAAGGCCGCTTCCAGCTGGGCCAGACGCACCGCAACCGGCGCACAGGACCCAACCGCGATAGCGGCGGCTGCAATCTGTCCCTTTTCCACTGCCAGCCTGGCTGCGACCATCGCGATGGAAATGACCAGATAACGGCGCGCACCCAGCTTTACAAAGGCAGAATGGCCCTGCTCTGCCGCCTCGCTAATCCAGATCGCAACCAGCAATTCATCGCTTGCCAGGGCCGTCTGGCGCGGGCCGGTCAAAAACTCTGCCAAAGGCATCCGCCGCCGCTGGCCCGCACGGGCCAGCTCCACCTCGGCATCCAGAGTCAGCAGACAGGGTACCGAATCCGCAGCAGGCGAGGCCGTGCACAGATTACCGCCGATGGTGGCGCTGGTCTGAATCTGCACCGAGCCTATCTCACGCGCAGCCTGTTTCAGCGCCTCATAAGAGGCCGGTAAATCAGCCGCCAAAATATCGCCCCAGCTGGTCGCTGCCCCGATTCGCCGCCAGCCAGACTGTTTTTCCAGGCCGCGCAATTCGGCAATACGGGTAATATCCAGCAGCGGGCCAGCCAATGCCGGGCTGCTGTGCAGGGGATAAATATCCGTGCAACCTGCCATCACCAGCGGCTGGTTGCTGGCCATCCAGCTGAGCGCATCTTCCAGATTTTCAGGTTGCAAATAAGTCATTGGCGGCTGTGCGGGCCCTCTGTCATAATGGCCTTAAATCGTTTGTATGCTAATAGACTTTGCTATCTGCTTCAGATAGTGTCAACAATCAAAATAGCGAAGCTCACCATCAGGCGGGACAGGATATGGACAAGGCAAAAATACAGCTGCTGAAAGGGGTAGGCCGGGCGGCAGCCAAACCAGCTGGAACCAGCACCTCGGCAGAGCAGGCTGAAACAGATGATTATGTGCTGGAATGCCAGATTGGCTATATCATGCGGCGGGCCGGACAGCGGCATATCGCGATTTTTTCTGCCCTTGTCCCGGAGCTCACCCCCACACAATTTGCCGCGCTGGCAAAACTATCTGAGCTGGGGCAAGCCTCGCAGAATGAGCTGGGCCGGTTGACCTCTATGGATGTCGCAACCATCAAGGGGGTGGTGGACCGGCTGCGGGCCCGCGGCCTCATCTCCTCGCGCCCGCTGGCCAGCGACAAACGGCGGCTTATCCTGACCCCGACACAGGAGGGTCGCGCGCTCTATGCCAGTCTGGTAGAGCGGGCAAAAGAGGTCAGCGAGAAAACGCTGGCCCCGCTCAGCCGGGAAGAACAGGCCCAGCTGATCAGCCTGTTGGAAAGGCTGACCTGACTGGCTAGACACCGACAAATCGGGTGAGCAGCTTTTTGTCTTTTTTCAGCGCGGCGGCCTGCACCATCGGATGGCTGCGGCCATTTTCCAAAAACACCACCTGATCCGCGATAGACAGCACCGCATCCACCCGCTGCTCAACCAGCAGGATAGCCACGCCGCGCGCTTTCAGCGCGACCACCGCCTGTCTTATCTGCTCGATCATAGAAGGTTGCAGCCCTTCGGTCGGCTCATCCAGCAGCAAAATGGACGGGTTGATACATAAGGCCCGGCCAGTCGCCAGCATTTGCTGTTCCCCGCCGGACAGCGTATCGGCGCGTTGATCCAGCCGCTCGCGCAAGCGCGGGAACATTTCCAAAACCTGCTCACGCATATCGTCTTTTTGCTGGCGCACCATCAGCCCGATTTCCAAATTTTCAGCCACCGTCAATTCGGAAAACAGCCGCCTGCCCTGGGGGATATAGCCAATCCCGCGCCGCGGAATCTGATCCGCAGGCAGGCCGGTCACATCCTCTCCATCCAGCAGGATTTGCCCGGCGCTCGGCTTGATCAGCCCCATCAGTGTTTTCAGACACGTTGTCTTGCCAGCCCCGTTGCGGCCCAGCAGGCACACAATCTCGCCTGCGGATACCTCAAAAGAAACATCCTGCAGCACCCGCACGCCCTGATAGCCAGATGATATGCCCGCAACCTTCAACATCATCCGGTCCCCAGATAGGCGGCCTGAACCGCCTCATTGGCCTGAATCTCATCCGGCTTGCCAGAGGCCAGCACCTCGCCGCCATTCAACACGGTGATGACATCGGCTGTCTGCATCACCAGGCGGACATTATGCTCAATCAGCAGGATCGTCATTTCCCCGGCCAGCCCCCTTATCAGCTGGATAAAATCGGCTATCTCGCTATCTGCCAGCCCTTGTGTCGGCTCGTCCAGAATCAGCAATTTCGGCTGCTGGCACAGGCCCATGGCGATTTCCAAAAGGCGCTGGTGACCATAGCTCAGATCACCGGCCAGCTGGTCTGCCCGGTCTGCGATACCAACCCGCTGCAGGGCGTCTTGCGCAGCGGCCAGCCTGGCCCCCGCATCAGCAATCCGCCAGCCAAGGGCCAGCGACAGGTTTTCGATCACCGGCAGGCGTGCAAAAACAGAAGTAATCTGGAAAGTATAAGCCATGCCGGCACGGATTCGCTGATGCGCGGGCAGGCTAGTAACCTCGCGGCCATCAAAAAGACCTGTCCGGCACTGGCGAGATCCGCCCTGACAACATCCCGACAAAGGTCGTCTTGCCGGCCCCGTTTGGCCCAATTAGGGCGCGCACCTCTCCGGCTGGTAGGTCAAAATCCACATCTGAAACCGCTTTCAGACCGCCGAAATTGCGGCTCAATCCGCGTGTGGAGAGCAAGCTCATGGCAGCCATTTCACCCTCCGCCGACGCACTTCCCCGGCCAGCCCTTGCGGGGCAAACAGGGTCAGCAAAACCAGAACCACCCCGGCAATCAGCATATAGGCGCTGGTGATGCCGCTGGACAGATCTATCAGATAGAACATGAACAAAGTGCCGATAAACGGGCCGATAACGGTTCCGGCCCCGCCCAGCAGCACCCAGAGCAGCGGGAAAATCGAATATTGCACTGAGGCAAAAGTCGCCCCGGCATAGCCGAACAGCAAGCCATAGGCCGCCCCGGCAAAGGCTGCCATCGTCCCGGATGCCACCACCGCTGCCAGCTTGTGCCGATGAATATCATAGCCCAGCATACGGGTGCGCTCCTCATTCTCGCGGATGGCTACCAGCACCTGGCCAAAGCGGGCCTCTACCAGCCTGAGCGTCAGAACAAGGCAAATCCCAAACAGCAACAGGGCAGCAAAATAGCGGTTCGTCGGGTCTGACAGATCAAACCCGGCCAGCACCCGGTCCGCCTGCTGGATGACAAAGCCCTCATCGCCTCTGGTATAGTCCCCGAAATACAGGGCTGCCAGATAGCCGGCCTGGGCAAACATCAAGGTCACAATCATAAAGGCGACCCCGCTGGTGCGCAGCGCCAATATCCCGACCGTCAGGGCCATGCCGAACCCGGCCGCCAGCCCGGCCAGCAAGGCCGGCCCGGCAGGCCAGCCCAGATGCTGAATTACCAGCCCCATCCCATACATTCCGGTCGCAAAAAACAGCGCATGACCCAAACTCAACAGGCCAACATAGCCAAACAGAATATTATAGCCCATCGCATAGCAGGCCAGCACCATCACCCGGGCCAGCGAGCCATGATGATAGGTCGGCAGGATAAATTGCAACCCGAACAAGGCGGCCAACAGGCCGAGATGTAAGGCCCAGCTTTTCTGTCTGACCGTCATAGCGCGCGCTTTCCGAACAGTCCTTGCGGGCGGAAAATCAGCACAAAGGCAACCCCCAGTGTGGCGATAATCTTGGCCAGGGTCGGCGTGAAAAAGACCGAAATAATCCCGTCACTCACCCCGATCAACAGCGCGGCCACCACCGTTCCGGGCAAGCTGCCCAGACCGCCGATAATCACCACAATGAAGGACAGCAGCAGCGGATCATGCCCCATCAGATAATGGGCCTGCTGAATAGGCACAATCAGCACCCCGCCCAGCGCGGCCAGCCCGGCCCCAAGGCCGAAAACTAGCGCATAGACCCGGTTCACCGGAATGGCAAAAGCCTGGGCCATCTCGCGATCCAGCTGGGTCGCCCGCATCAGCAACCCGAAACGGGTGCGCGTCATCAAGGCCCAGATCGCCGCCAGCAGGACCATAGCGGCCCCGATCACCGCCAGCTTGTAACTGGTGGTTCCAAGGCCAGGGCCAATAAAGAGAAAGGCCGCCTTCTGCCCATTCACAAACAGGATGGACAATGCGCTCATTAAAAGGGCCTCTAACGGGCGCGCATCCGGCCCATAGGTCATCAGCACCGTTTGCTGAATAATATAGAGCAGGCCAATCGTCGCCACGATCGTGCGTTCGGGATCATAGGCAATGCGTTTGAGAACCAGCTGATCCGCCGCCATCGCCAGCACCGCCGCCAGCAGCGGGGCAAAAACCAGCGCCGCCAGAAAGCCAAGCGCCGGATGCCCGCCGGTCATGCTGGCTATCTGCCAGGCCAGCACCGCGCCTATCATGAAAAATTCCCCATGCGCGACATTGACCACGCGCATCACGCCGAAGACCAGCGACAGGCCGACCGCCATCAAGGACAGGACAGCTGCTGTTACCAGCCCCTCCAGAAAGCCCAGAATGAGATAAGGCCCGAGTTCCATTTCCGCCTTGCCGCCCCAGAATAAAAAAAATCAAGCCCGGCCAGCGCGCCCATCATCAGGACAAACTGGCCGGGCTCTGTCTGCAACAGTCTAGAAGGACTGCTTGGTGTAATCCACCTCATCAGGATAGAAAGTATCCTCAATAGAGGTTGTGTGGGCCAATACCAGCCGCCCGCTCTGGACTTGCGTGATATATTGGTGGCCGAAAGTCTGGTGCGTCTTGCCGTTGAACAGCTTGGCCCCTTGCGGATGGGCATAGGAATGCGGCATCTCACGCATCGCTTCCACCGCCTCAATCAGCTTGGCCCTATCCTGCGGCCCGCGATAGCCGGATGCTTCCATGCCTGCCTTGATGATATGCAGGGTTTCCCAGCAGCCAAACATATGGGCATAGGTGGACACATCCTTGGAATCAGAGACAGACGCGCCATTCGCATCCACACCGACCGCCTTGCGATAGGCCTTGTCATAGTCAGACTGATCTGCCTGGGCGTAGCGCGGATTGCCTTCCCAGAAATAGGTGCCTTCCAGGAAGTCCAGGCCCGGGCTGTTCAGATCAACCGCCTCAAGCGAATCGATAAAGCCGAAAATCTCCGGCCGGGAGCGGCCAAAAAATTCACCCATTTCCTTGACAAAGGTCAGCACCGCAGGCCCGACCATCACATGGTAGATCACATCTGTATCGCGTGGAATCTTCGGGAAATATTTGGTGAAAGAGGTCTCGGTTGGCGGGATCGCGATTTTCTCGACAATCTGGCCGCCCTGCGCCTCTACCGCGGCTGAGAAATAATCCCGGTGGTCATGGCCAAAGGCGAAATCCGGATAGATCATGGTGATCTTCTTGCCCAGCGTGCTGGTCACAAATGGCGCCATCGCCTGCACCTGGCTCTTCACATCCGTGATGCCCGGCTGCAGCGTATAGCGATTGAGCATACCGCTGGCAACATGATGGCCTTCGGAGACGACGAAATACGGAATTTTCAGCTCTCCTGCCCGCGGGGCTGAGCCGATAACCACATGGCTGAACAGCGTGCCGAACGCCAGATCGCAATTATGCTGGCTGGCCAGTTTTTCAACCACCTCAGCCCCGCGCTTGGCATCCGTGCCATCATCCTCAGCGACGATTTCCACCGGCCGGCCATTAATGCCGCCTTCGGCGTTGATTTTGGCAACCGCCGCCTTGGTGGTGCGGTCATACCAGCGCCCATAGGCTGCCCCGATGCCGGTGCGATGCACCTGAAAACCGATCTTAATCGGGGCGGAACTCTGGGCCTGTGCATAATGCGAGACCAGCGGCAGGCTGCTTGCGCCTGCGGCCAGTGCTGTGCCAGCCGCCAGAGACTTGATCACCTTCCGGCGTTGCGGAGAAGTGGCAGAGGTCTGTGTGAGACTATCCTTTTTCATTGCTTCCCTCCTGTTTTGATTTTTGAAGTTGGGTTTTTTGGATCAAGTTTTTGTGTGCAAATGATTTGTCCAGCCAAAAATAAACCCGGGGCTGCCGAGTCGTGTTTTTTCCCCTCAGCCGCCTTTCGGGGCTGCCAGTAACCACAGGCCGAGCCAGGTATAGCCAATCATGAACAGGGCCAGCGGGGCCTGGGCCAGCCAGACCGCGCGCCGCCCGTCATAAAGCCGCACGGCCCGCCTGTCTGCCACAATAACCGCCAGCACATGGCCGAACACGATTCCCGCTGCCTGGGCCAGCCAGATAATATTCATCGTATCCCGGTTATTGAAAAACCCGGTGGTAACATGATAGTCGGCCAGCCCCAGCCAATCCTGTCCCAAGGAGAGCGGATCATTCAGGGCCAGCAGCGCATATTGCCCATCCACCAGCAAGGAGGGCAGATAATGGGCAATGTGATAGCCGAGCGCAATCGGCAGCAGCGTTGGGGCAAACACCATCAGCAATTCTGCGGCTGAGCGGCGCGCCCCGGCCAGCCGATCCCCCAGCAACAGCAGGCAAGTGAACAGCACCAGCAACAGGATATTGGCCCCGACCAGCCCGGCCAGAACCGGCACAATCACCGCTGACCGCCCGGGAAAGGCCAGCGGATTGACCCCGATCAGATGCAGCCAGAAAAAGGTCTCATTAAACCCGTCGAAAGACCCGGTGCCCAGCAGCACAACACAAAAGACCGCCAGGCCGGGCAACAGCTTGCGAGGCCGACACAAGGCCGCTCCGGGCCAGTCCAGCCGCCAGCGCCGCCCCTGTCCGGCCAGCGGAGCCAGCTGCACAAACTGGCGCATCAGAACCGTGAAAAACTCAACCCGTGCCAGCCAGCTGCGCACCCCGAACAGCCCCATCCCGGCGAGGGTAAAAACACCATAGCAGATGAGCAGCCCGGCCAGTCTGGCCGGATCATCCGGGGCCGGGTCGGCCAGCGTAAAGCCGGAGAAAGCCAGCAGCAGAGCCACCGCAGGCCAGGCCCCAAGCCAGGCCGGCAGGCACAAAACTCCGCGCCAGCCAAAGCTGCAGTCAAACAGCCTGCCAATCCCGTAAAAGGGCGACAACCAGCCCCAGAGATTGCCGAACAAGCCCTGCCCCATCACCAGCGCCATCCAGAAAACAACCCAAAAAGCCAGAACCAGCCCGTTTTCCAGCGGATCCCGGCTGCCCAGAAACCCGGCACTGATCAGCCAGACCAAAAGCAGCGCGCTCAGCAGGCTGACGCTCATTCGCAAGGCTGGCGGCGCGCCGGGCCAGCCCGGCCGCGGCTCGGCCGGGCGGGCAGCTGCTTTTGGCGGCAGCAAGGCCAGCAGCGCAATCGACAGGCCGACAATGACCACCCCAACCAGACGGTAAGGGCCGGTGGGCAGCAAGGCCACAAAGCTCTGGCTGGAAGCGTGCGCAAAGGCCGCTGTCGGCCAGATTATTGCAGCCAGCATCAAGAATAGTCTGAAGCGCGGCATGGCGGTCCCCCGATTTGGCCAGGCTGGTTTAGCCTACATTTTCCAAAAAGGGTGCAAACAAGATTGACAATTTGTCAATAATTGGCGTTCATTTGCATACCAACGAGTCTTGCCTGTCCGATGTCCTGTTGCTACGAGATGAGGGCAGATGAGGGCGCTGCAGGTCACAGCGGGTCCCGGGTACGGAACATCCGGGTACGGAAAAGCCGGGCACGGAGCCAGCCGGGCCGCCCACCCCCTTTCAGGACAGAGAAACAAAAACCGGATTGCAAAATGGCCGCAAAAAAACAACCGCCTGAAAAAAAATCTGAGGCGCAGAAAAAATCTGAGACGCCTGCGGGTGAATTAATCGGCGTGGATGTCGGCGGCACTTTCACCGATCTGGTCAGGCTGGACCCGGCCAGCGGTCAGGTGCGGCTGGCCAAGGTTGCCAGCACGCCGGAGAATCAGGCCTTTGGCGTTCTCAATGCGGTGCAGGAGGCGGACACAAATCTGGCGCAGGTCGCCCTGATCATCCATGGCACCACCACCACGACCAATGCCGTGCTGGAGCGCAAATTGAGCGCACCGGTCTGATCACGACCGGCGGGTTCCGTGATGTGCTGGAGCTGGGCCGGCGCACGCGCCCGCAAGCCTATGGGATGAAGGGCCATTTTGAGCCGATCATAGCCCGCGATTTGCGTCTGGAAGTGCCGGAGCGCATGGATTATGCAGGCCGTATGGTCACCCCGCTGGATGAAGAGGTGGATGCGGCTGGCCGTCAAACGCTTGCTTGATAAGGGCTGTAATCGCTAGTCATCCATTTTCTTCATTCTTATGCCAATTCTGGCCCATGAACGCCCGCGCCGTTGAGATTGCCGCTGAATTCTGGCCGAATGACTATATCACCATGGGGCATGCGCTGCTCTCGGAAAGCCGTGAGTTTGAGCGCGGCGTGACCGCGGCGGTCAACGCCTCTGTTCAGCCTTTGCTGGAACGCTATATCAGGCGGCTGACAGACGAGCTGGAAGCCAGCTTCTATGGCGGCGAATTGCTGGTGATGAATGGCAATGGCGGCACGGTGTCCGCCCGATGTGGCGCGTGAGGCGGCAAAAACCGTGATGTCCGGGCCAGCATCCGGGGTGATTGCGGCGCCTATACCGGCAGGCGGCGGGGTCTTAATCATCTATCACCTATGATATGGGCGGGACCTCAACGGATGTGTCGGTGATTAGCGGTTCTGGCCCTCGGTCTCAAACGAAATCGAAATTGAATACGCGATGCCTATCCATGTGCCGATGATTGATGTGCGCACCGTTGGGGCTGGCGGCGGTTCTATCGCACGGGTCAATGCCGCAGGCTTGCTTGAGGTGGGGGCCCTGCTCTGCCGGCGCTAATGCCGGGGCCGATTTGTTACGGCCGAGGCGGGGATCAGCCGACGATTTCAGATGCCAATTTGATCCTGGGGCGGCTTATGTTGAACAAGCTGAAATCGGTGGAAGGCGGCGTCGATATGAAAGGTGCGCGCCATTTTTGCCAAAAGCTGGGCGCGCCGCTGGGCATGGATGCAGAAAATGCCGCCGCCGCAGTGCTGCAGATGGCCAATACCAAGATGGCCGGGGCGACCCGCATGGTGTCGGTCTCACTGGGCGCTGATCCCCGTGATTTCAGCCTGTTTGCCTTTGGCGGGGCCGGGCCGCTTCATGCCTCGGCTGGCCAAAGAACTGGGCTATTCCCAAGTTTTGGTGCCTGCCCGACCCGGTATTACCAATGCGCTGGGCTGTGTGGTGGCAGATTTGCGCCATGATTTTGTCAACAGCTTCAACCAGCCTCTGGATGCAGCCGATATAGACCAGCTGCACCAGCTGTGTTTAAACCAAGCCAGCGCGCCGTGGAGAGGCTGAGAAAAGGAACCGGTGCCCATCGAAGCGCTGGAAGTGCGCCATGTTCTGGATATGCAATTTATTGGCCAGACACATTTGCTGCAAGTCCCGCTGCCCGATGCCAGCCTGAGCCGGGAAGAGATACAAGAAGCGTTTGAAAGCATCTATTTTGACCGTTTCCGGGTGCGCCTGTCTGAGATACGCGCGCAGATCGTCTCGGTTTCCACCAGCGTTATCGGCCAGCGCCCGCCGGTTGATCTGGCCGGGCTTATTCCGCCAGACAGCCGGGCTGACAGTCTGGCCGGGGCGCGGCTCGGCTTCCGGTCGGTCTGGTTTGATGGCGGCTGGGTTGAGGCGGCGCTCTATGACCGGGAAAAATTGCCGGCCAACAGCCAGCTGACCGGCCCGGCCGTGCTGGAGCAGATGGATACCACCATTCTTATTGAGCCGCAGGACAGCGCCCATACGGACGCAGACGGCAATATCCTGATCCAGATAGGAGGCGCAGAATGAGCCTTGATCCCATTAGTTTGAGCGTTATCCAGGCCGGGCTGCAACAGGTCTGTGATGAGATGGATTTGAGCTTTTCCCGCGCCGCTTTCTCACCCGTAATCGCTGAGGCGAATGACCGGTCAGACGGGATTTATGCGGCTGCGGATGGCGCGCTGATAGCCCAGGGGGCGGGCGGGCTGCCGGTCTTTGTCGGCACCATGCAATATTCCACCAGAGAGCTGATCCGCCTGATCGATGAAGGGGAAGCTGCCGCCCCGCAGCCGGGCGATATCTATATCGTCAATGACCCCTATCTGGGTGGCACGCATCTGATGGATGTGCGCTTTGTGCGCCCCTATTACCGGCAGGGGAAATTATGGTGCTGGCTGTCCAATACAGGCCATTGGCCGGATACTGGCGGGGCGGTGCCGGGCGGCTTTTCTGCCTCGGCAACAGCGGTTGAGCAGGAGGGGCTGCGCCTGCCGCCAGTCAAGCTGTTCAAGAAAGGCGAGATGGATCGCGAAATCTACGCCATTATCTGCTCCAATATCCGGGTGGCGGATCAGCGCATTGGCGATGTGCGTGCCCAGGCGGCCGCGCTGGAAGTCGGGGCGGACCGGCTGGACCAGCTGCTGGACCGCTATGGGGATGAGATGGTGGCTGAGGCGATTGCCGAATTGCGGGGCCGTGCCGCCAGCCAGATGAAGCAGCTGATCAACCAGCTGCCCGATGGCTGCTGGAAATCGGTGGCGTTTGTGGATAGTGACGGGGTGGTGAATGAGCCGCTGGAAATCCACCTTGCGATCACCAAACAGACAGACCGGCTGATCTTTGACTTTGTCGGCTCCAGCCCGCCCTGCCGCGGGCCCATGAATTCGGTGCTGGCGACGACGCTCAGCTCAGTCTATCTGGCGATCCGGCATATTTTCCCGGAAGTTCCGATCAGCGCCGGTGCCTTTGAGCCGCTGGAGATCATCCGCCCGTCCGGCACTTTTCTGGATGCCCATTATCCGCGCCCGGTTTCCGGCTGTGCAGCAGAGGTCAGCCAGCGCATCGCCGAGGCGGTGTTTGCCGCGCTGGTGCAAGTCCTGCCAGACCGGGTCACCGCGGCCCCGGCCGGAACCAGCGGCAATTTTGCGCTTGGTGGACATAATGCCGAGCGGGGCCGCGATTTTGTCATGTATCAGCTCTCAGGCGGCGGCTATGGCGGCTATGCAGATGGTGACGGGCTCAGCAATGGGTGCTCAACTATCGGCATTTCCAAGGCCCCGCCGGTGGAGATCATGGAACAGGCTTTTCCGGTTCTCTACCATCGCTATGCCCTGCATGAGGGATCTGCCGGAGCAGGCCGGATGCGCGGCGGTTTCGGGCTGGATTACGAGCTGGAGCTGCGCAACGGGTCCGCCCGCGCCAGCTTTGTGATGGATCATGGCCGCTTCGGCCCGCAAGGGGTGCTGGGCGGCAAGGATGGCGGGGTGAACCGGGTGGTGGTGCATCGCGGCGGCGAGACCTATGTGCCTGAACATCTGTCCAAGGAACAGGATATTGAGCTGGCCCCCGGTGACCGGGTTCATGTCGCAACGCCGGGCGGCGGCGGCTATGGCAACCCGCTGGAACGCCCGCCCCAGGCGGTGCTTGAAGATGTCCGGCTGGGCCGCTACAGCGTGGCTGAGGCCGAAAGCCTCTATGGGGTGGTTATTTCCGGGGGTCCTGACACACCAGAGATTGACCAGCCGGCAACAGACCGGCTGCGGGCCGCGCAGCCCGGTTGATCCTGTATCGTTTGTATGCTAACAATCTCTCGGCAAGAAGGAGAGCGTAATGACCAGCGCAGAGACTGTCGTGGCAGGCCAGCCTGTTGCATTTGAGACCCCATCCAACTGTTTTGCCGAGACGGTGACCGAGGTTGAGCATTATACCGACCGGCTGTTCCGTTTTCGGATGAGCAGGCCCGCCTCTTTTCGCTTTCGGTCCGGGGAATTTGTGATGATCGGCCTGCCTGGCGAGAAACCGGTTTACCGTGCCTATTCGGTGGCCTCGCCTGCCTGGGATGAGACGCTGGAATTCTATTCGATCAAGGTGCCGGACGGGCCGCTGACAGAACATCTGCAGAAAATCCAGCCAGGAGACACTATCTGGATGCGCCAGAAGCCGACCGGCACGCTGGTTCTGGATGCGCTGCTGCCGGGTGAGCGGCTGTTCATGTTTGCGACCGGCACAGGCTTTGCGCCCTTTGCCTCGCTGGTGCGCGACCCGGAAGCCTATGAGAAATTTGACCAGCTGGTTGTCGCCCATGGCTGCCGTCTGGTTGCCGAGCTGGGCTATAGTGAGCAGACTGTTGCCGCCACACTGGCCGATCCGCTGGTGGGCGAGCTGGCAGACAATCACTTGCAGCTGGTAACCGCAACCACCCGCGAGGATCACAGGCTGACCGGCCGACTGACTCAGCTGATAGAGGATGGCAGGCTGGCGGAGCAGACTGGCGGGCCGCTGGACCCGGCGCGCGACCGGGTGATGATTTGCGGCTCAATGGATATGCTGAAAGATTTGCGGGCGATGATGGAGGCGCACGGCTTTGAGGAAGGCTCCAACGCCCGGCCTGGCAGCTTTGTTGTTGAACGGGCTTTCGTGGACTGAAAAACTGTCTGTTTTCTGCACACCGCAGCTTGTCGGCTGACCCCGGTCATGCTATCGCATTCTTGGCAGAATCGCCTGTCGGGTTGGAAAGACAAGTCCAAACTATCATGCAGCACGCAACCAAAATTGTCGCCACGCTGGGGCCGGCCAGTGACAGCGCTGAGGCTATCGGCGATCTGATCCGGGCCGGGGCCAGCCTGTTGCGCCTGAATTTCAGCCATGGCATCCATGCTGATCATGCCGCACGCATTGAGAAAATCCGCGCTGTCGAAGCCGAAATCGGCAGGCCGGTGGGTATTCTGGCTGATTTGCAGGGGCCCAAACACCGGGTTGGCCAGCTGGCGGCTCCGCTGGACCTGTCCGCCGGAGAGTTGCTGGGCTTTCATCTGCCGGATCAGCCTGCCCCGCAAGGCGCCGCGCAATCCGTGCCCTTGCCGCATCCAGAAGTGATTGAGGCGCTGGTGCCGGGGGCGCTGATCCTGATGGATGATGGCCGTTTGCGCGCCCGTGTTACCAGCCTTGGAACAGGGTTTGTTATTGCCGAAATGCTGGAGGCTGGGCAGTTGACCAGCAATAAGGGCGTTAATCTGCCGGATTTGTCTATCAACACCCCGGCGCTGACCGAAAAGGACAAGGCGGATCTGGAATTTGCGCTGGCCAAGGGGGTGGATTGGGTGGCCCTATCCTTTGTGCAGCGGGCCAGCGATATTCTGCAGGCCAGATCGCTGGTGGGCGGGCAGGCAGCAATTCTGGCCAAGATTGAAAAACCGGCGGCGCTGGCTGAGATTGACGATATTATTCTGGCCGCGGACGGGGTGATGGTGGCGCGCGGTGATCTGGGGGTGGAAATGCCGCCGCAACAGGTTCCGGTTATCCAGAAACAGATCATTTCTGCCTGTCGGCGGGTCGGCAAGCCGGTCATCGTTGCCACCCAGATGATGGAATCCATGATAAAGGCCCCGGCCCCGACCCGGGCAGAAGCCTCAGATGTCGCCGGGGCGGTATTTGAAGGCGCAGATGCGGTGATGCTGTCTGCTGAAACGGCAACCGGCAGCTATCCGGAAAAATCAGTTGCCATGATGGCGGCGATAGCGCGTGCTGCCGAAGCCCATATCATCGCCCACCCAGAAGATGGCCCGCCGCGCCTGGAGGTGGAGGAATCCGTTTATCACGCGGTGGCTGAGGCAGCCGTGCGGCTGGCCGAGACAGTGCGGGCAAAGGCGGTGCTGGCTTTTACCGCGTCCGGGACAACGGCTGTTCGGATTGCCCGCGAACGCCCAAAAATGCCGATTTTCACCCTCACCCCGTCGCAACAGACCCAGCGCAGGCTGGCCCTTGTCTGGGGGGTGGAAAGCTGCTTGCAAGAAGAAGATGGCTATGAAAAAGCCGTCGGTGATGCAATTCATCAGGCTAAAGAGCGCGGCCTCGCCGAAAGCGGTGATAATCTGGTAATTGTCTCAGGGATGCCCTTCGGGCTGGCTGGCACAACCAACGCGCTGCGCGTCATTACCATCTAGGGGCACAGCCCGATCAGCTGGCAAAAGCAAGGCCCGCTCATCTGCCAGGCGGCAAAAAGGGCAGCTCAACCAGCCGGGCCTTTGTGCGGCCTTGCACACGGTCAATCACCACCTGATCGCCGGGCTGCATATCGACGCTGATCAGCGCATAGCCGATATTGGCCTGCATTCGCGGGGAAAAGACGCAATTTGTCATGGCCCCTTTTTTCGTGCCGTTCTGATCCAGCAGATCTTCCCAGGCAAAGCCCAGCGGCGCCGGCTCCTCCCCTTCCAGTATCAGGCCCAGCTGGTGGCGTTTTGGCCCGGATTCGGCAATCTGGCGCAAGGCCGTGATGCCAATCACATCATCGGCCACATCCAGATCGATATATTTGCCCAGCCGCACCTCAAACGGGTTGGTCATCTCATCTGTATCACCGCCATAGGAAAGCAGGCCGCTTTCCGTGCGCTCAGCCGTGCTGGGGGCCCCCGGCCCGATAGCGTGGGGCTGGCCAGCTTCCTTGACAATATTCCAGAGCGCCCGGCCCTTGCTGCCATCTTTGAGATAAATTTCAAAGCCGCCCTGCTTTGACCAGCCGGAACGCTGCACCAAAACGGGAATCCCCTCAATCTGTGTCTCGCGGAACCAAAAATATTTCAGCTCCCGCACCCAGTCTCCGAAAATGCTGGCTATCACCGCCTCAGCCTTGGGGCCCTGCACGGCCAGCGGCGAGACATCCGGCTCACTCACCTCAACGCGCAGCCCGCGCTCGGCAGCTATCGCCCGCGCCCAGAGCCAGACATCACTATCGGCGATGGAAAACCAGAAACAATCCTCTGCCAGCTTCAGCAAAACCGGGTCATTCAGCAAAATGCCCTGATGATTGCAGAGCGGCACATATTTGCCCTGGCCGCCCTGCAGCCTGTCCAGCTTGCGCGGGCTGAGGATGCGGGCCAGCTCAGCCGCGTCCGGGCCGGTCAGCTGAACCTGGCGCTCCACCCCCACATCCCACATGGAAACGCCGTTGATGATGCGCCAATATTCGGCCTGCGGGTCGCCATAGCCAGTCGGCAATATCATCCGGTTATAGATGCTGGCAGATACCAGCCCTTCATCGCGCACCGCCTCAAAAAAAGGCGAGGGGCGCAAGCGGGCCGTTGGAAATACAGAAAAGCCAGCCATTTTGTTTCCCCTGTCCTGTCTTATCCCGTCCGGGCCGCTAGAAAAAAATCAGCCGCAGGGCCACCAATGTCAATATTCCCAGCAGCAGCTGGTTAAATTTTTCGGCTGGAAGATAGCGGGTCAAATAGGCCCCTATCGGCATGAATGCGACCAAAATAATCGCCGCAGCAACAGAAAGCCCGGCGGTTGTCCAATTCAAGAAGCCATAGCTGATTAGCAATGGTATTTGGGTCAGCAACAGGGCGATGAAAAATACCGAAATCGTGGAAATAAATTGCAGGCGGGTCAGCCGCATCGCATTCAAAAAGGTAATCGAGACCGGGGCTGAAATACCAGTTGCCCCTTGCAGGCAGCCGCCGATAAGCCCGGCTGCCAGAACCAGCTTTCTGGCCACCGCAAACGATAGCACCAATCCGGCTTCAACAGGCGCAAACAACATAAAAGCCGGTGACCGTGCCAACTGTGGTCAGCAAAAAGTCAGAGCTCAATTCGGCCAGAAAACTGTGCCGACCGCTGCCCCAACCGTTCCGGAAGAGCAGCAGAGCACAAAAACCAGCGGCAACGATGCGCCTGGCTGGTCCAGATTTAGCTGATATTGAAAAAGAAATTTGGGGCGATAAAAATGGACCGCAAAATGGCACACATTGGTGAAAACGCGATAATCGGTATTGCAGCCAGCGGCGCGCCAGCCCCGGTTGCCCCTTCAAAACGCCGCCCCAGCGCAAGGCTCAAACAATATAGATATTTCAGTCAGCCCAATCTCTGGCATTTGCCTTTTCCTTCTTGGTCTTAACAGACAAAAATTCTCTGTGCGGGAGAGTGCGCTTTTTTGCCGCCGTAAAGTAAACCAGAACAGACATCCGGCAAAAAAAGCTGGCATCAAATACCGGCTTGCGATTATCCGGTCAATCAGAGAAGCTAAATGAGATTGGTGCTGAGCGGTCAGTGGAAAAAGCATGGAAACCGAATATTATTATCGCTGGTGGCGGGCCGGTCGGCATGGGGGCGATTGATCTGGGCCAGCGCGGCCATCAGGTCACCGTTATTGAACGCTGGCCGGAACCCCAGCCTATCCCAAAGGGACAAAATCTGACGCAGCGCACCATGGAACATTTCCGCGCCTGGAATTGTGAGGAGGCATTGCGCGCCGCCCGCATTACCCCGCGCGGCGTGGTCAATGGCGGCTTGACCTGTTATGATAATTTGCTGTCCGGCTATTATTATGACTGGCTGCCAAGAGAGCAGGTGCGCCCGTTCTATTTCACCGATGTTGAACGGCTGCCGCAATATGCAACCGAGGCGGTGCTGCGCCAGCGTGCTGCTGAGCTGGAAACTGTTACCATGCATTATGGTCAGTCCGCCATTGGCCTCAGCCAAAATGACCGCTCCCACCTGACCCATGCCGCAAAGGATGGGCGGGCAACCAGACAACCGGCCCGGTATCTGATCGGCTGATGGCAACCATTCCCTTATCAGACGGGCGGCCGGCATTACCCAGACGCGCTCAGTTCTTGATCGCAAAATGGTGCTGCTACAAACAACCAAATCCACGAGTAATACGTGG
>JAYPQA010000006.1:0-35746 GCA_038131695.1 Alphaproteobacteria bacterium
GACCGAATGGATGGCATTGGCAAAGGCCTCTGCCTGATCCAGATTCGGTGTTGAAGTCTCCATCCAGAGCAGATCGGCATATTCGGCAAAGGCAAGGCCGCGCACCACACATCTGTCAAAGGCGCCTTCGTCGGACAGCACATAGAACCCTTCTTGGGTGCGCTCGCCTGTAATAAAGGGCTTGTCGCGCTCATCCACATCTGTGGTGATCAGCTTGGCACTCTCAGCATCCGTGCGCGCCATGATGATGGTCGATACACCGCAGGTATCGGCCGCCAGGCGGGCTGCGTTCAAATTGGTCACCGCCTGTGCGACCGGGATCAGAACCTTGCCGCCCATATGGCCGCATTTTTTCTCAGACGCCAGCTGATCCTCAAAATGCACGCCAGAAGCGCCCGCATCAATATAGGCACGGGTAATCTCAAAGGCATTCAGCGCGCCGCCGAAACCAGCCTCGCAATCAGCCACAATCGGGGCGAACCAGTCGTGTTCCGGCTGGCCCTTTTCCAGCGTTTCAATCTGATCCGCCCGCGCCAGCGTCTTGTTGATGCGGCGGGCCAGCTCCGGGCCGGAATTGGCCGGATAGATAGACTGATCCGGATACATGGACCCGGCCGTGTTGGAATCAGCTGCCACCTGCCAGCCTGACAGGTAAATCGCCTTCAGCCCGGCGCGCACCTGCTGCATCGCCTGATTGCCGGTCATCGCGCCCAGCGTATTCACATAATCTTCTGTTTTCAGCAACTCCCAAAGCCGGTTGGCCCCGCGCTGAGCCAGCGTGTAATCCATCCGCACAGAGCCGGAGAGCCGCTGCACATCAGCCATGCTGTAATCGCGCTTGACGCCTTCAAACCGGCCCTCGGCGGCACGGGTCAAACTTTCAAAAGCCTGTTGTTCTTTTTGGTCAGCCATCTTTTCGGTTCCTTGTGGATTGTGTTTTTCCAGAAAATTGCGAGTTAGTCAGTCCATGACCGCTTAGTCAGTCCATAGGCCGATTCGGCCAAGGCAACCCTCTGCTACCAACCTCTTCAGAAAAGCCAAAGGTAAAAATTGTAGTATATATCAGTTGTAAATATTTACAATTTGCATTAGTAAAGTTGCATTGATACAATCTGCTTACTTATTTTCAAAATAGGAGCCGGCAGATGATCGAGACACCGAACAGCAAAATCATGATTGGCCACAAGCTGCGCCGCCTGCGCGCTGATTTGGCCCTGTCGCAGGCAGATATGGCAGCTGAGCTGGGCATTTCCGCCTCTTATCTCAATCTGCTGGAAAATAATGCCAGACCGGTTACCGTTCCGCTGCTGTTCCGGCTGGGCCAGGCCTATGATATTGATTTGCGCGAAATGGCTGAGGATGACGGGGCGCGGCTGGCGGCGCGGCTGACTGAGATTTTTGCAGATGCTGCCTTGCAGCCTGCCCGCCTCTCGCGCCGCGATATTCAGTCCCTGTCCAGCCAGAACCCTGTCGCTGCCCAGGCGCTGATCCATCTGTTTGACCAGTTTGATCAGATAAGGCTGGCCAGCCGGACGGACAGCGCAAGCCTGGCCGAGACGCGCCGCCCGGTCCCGCTGGAAGCGGTGCGCCAGTTTTTTGAGGTTCAGGGAAACCACTTCCCGGCTCTGGAGCAGGCCGCTGCTGATACGCGCAAGGCGGCCGGCCTGTCTGGCAATGGCCCGATTTTTGACCGGCTGAGTGCCAGCTTGCAGGAAAAAACCGGTTTAACGGTTCGTATCCTGCCGGCCGAGGTGATGGGGCCGGTTCTGCGCCAGCATGATTTACATCGCGGCCGCCTGTTGCTGAATGAGCTGTTGTCACCAGAACAGCTGACTTTTCAGCTGGCACTGCAGCTGGGCCTCAGCCTCTATCGTGAGCAGATAGACCGGCTGCTGGCAGAGGCCGGGCTAAAGGAGAGTGAGACAGGCCAGCTGGGCCTGCTGGCCTTGGCTGGCTATTTTGCCGGGGCCTTGATGATGCCCTATGAGCCCTTTTACGAGGCAGCGCGCCAGTCGCGCTATGATATAGACCTGCTGTGCCGCCGTTTCGGGGCCAGTTTTGAGCAAGTCTGCCACCGGCTGACCACGCTGAATCGGCCGGGATTGCGCGGCATTCCGTTTTTCTTTTTGCGGGTGGATGAAGCCGGCAATATCACCAAGCGCCTATCAGCCGGCGGGATGGAGCTGGCCCGGCAAGGCGGGGCGTGCGGGCGCTGGCTGCCGCATCAGATTTTTCGCACACCCAACCAGATAAAGACCCAGCTGGCTGAGCTGGAAGACGGGTTCCGCCTGATCACGCTGGCCAGAACCGTCTCGCCGCCGCGCACCGGCCCGGCCCATATTGCTGCGCCGCTGCACGCGGTTGTGCTGGGCTGTGAGATGAAATATGCCAGCGATATTGTCCATGCAGATGATCTGGCCCAGCATAAAAACGCCCCGATTGTGCCGATTGGCATGGGCTGTTCTTTGTGTGAGCGCGCCGCCTGCCAGCATCGCGGGGCCCCGCCGCTGGGCCGCCCCTTGCAATTTGACAGCACCAGACGGCAATCCGGCCTGTTTGATTTCCGCGACTAGCCGTCTGGCCGCCTAGCCTGTGCGCGCTGCTGCCGGGCGCAAATCTCTTTCCAGCTGCCGCTCCCGGTGGGCCAGATACAGACCGGCCCCGATAATGATCGCCATGCCGGCCCAGGTCGCCAGCGCCGGTATATCCCCAAAAATCAAAAAACCCAGCAAGGCCGCACTGACGATCTCTATATATTGGAACGGGGCCAGCAGGCTGGCCGGGGCATGGCGCGCGGCCGCAACCAGCAGCAGATGCCCGCTGGTCGCAACCAGACCCAGCCCCAACAGCCAGACCCATTCAATACCAACCGGCTGGCGCAGGCTGAACAAGCCGCCCATATCCCCGCCAACCAGCATCAGCAGCAGGATTGCGGCAATCGCCGCCAGCCCGACATTCATCTGCATCTGAAACGCCGGCACCCGGCCCGCCAGACGGCGCGTCAAAATCATATAGCCGGCAAACCCCAGAGCTGTGCCCAGTGGCCAGAGGGCCGGCCAGCCAAAGGCGATAAAATTGGGCCGGATAATGATCAAGGCACCGACAAAGCCGATAATAATCGTCGCAATGCGCCGGAAATGGATAGTCTCGCCCAGCAGCAGAGCTGACAGCAGCGTCAGCACCATCGGCTCAACAAAGAAAATGGCCAGCGCTTCGGCCATTGGCATCACCCGCAGGGCATTGAAAAAGCAAAAGGTCGCCAGCATCATCAAGACGCCCCTGGCCAGCTGCAGCCCCAGCGTGCCGGGCACGGGTCGCCATTGCCTGAGCCAAAACAGCAGCGGCGCCAGAAAACAAACCTGCAAGCCAAAGCGAATCAGGGTCAGCTGGCCAGCAGACATTCCCTGCTCGCCCAGCAATTTGCCAAACGCATCAATGCCGGGCAGCCAGATCATGGCCGCCGCCATCAGCCACAGGCCGCGCACGCTGCTTGTTTCCTGCCTGCCTGTCATCCCTGTCCTGTCTGAAAAAAATTCTGCTTCTTCAATTTTCAAGCGTTACACCAGCCAGCCAAGGCTGGCAAAAGATTTGTTGGACAGATTTTTATTCCGGCGGGCTGCAGAACTGTGCTAACAGGGCGTTCGGGCCAGCTGCGCTTTGTCGGCTACGCTGTCAAAAGAGGGATTATGTTTTCCAGATTATCTGTTTCCAGCCTGTCCGCCCTGCTCATGACTGCCGGGATGTTCGGCTATGTGTTCAATGATGCGATGATCAAGATCGTGCTGGATGATCTGCCGGTTTTTCAGGCGATCTTCCTGCGCGGGGCCCTCGCCTTGCCAATGCTGGTATTGCTGGCCCTGCGCCTTGGCCATTTCAGCCAGCGCATGAGCCGGTCTGACTGGCTGGTAACGCTTGGCCGGGCGGGTCTGGAAGCGCTCTGCACGGTCTGGTTTATGGAGGCTATCCGGGTCCTTTCGCTCAGCAATGTGACGGCGATTTTGCAAGCCATACCGATCACGGTCACCATGGGAGCGGCCCTGTTTATGGGCGAACGGGTTGGTTGGCGGCGTTGGCTGGCCATTGCGGTCGGGCTGGGCGGCGTGCTGATCATCCTACGCCCGGACAGCAGCGGGATCTCGCTGCACGCCTTTTATGCGCTGCTGGTTGTGCTGGCTGCCACTGCCCGCGATCTGATCACCCGCAAGCTGAGCAGCAAGGCCCCGTCCCTGCAGGTCGCTGCCATTACTGCGCTGGTGATTTTCCTGCTGGGAGCCAGCCAGTATGACAGCACAGTCTGGGTGCCGGTTTCTGGTGCTAATCTCCTAATTCTCAGCCTTGCGGCCCTGGCCATTTCAGCCACTTATCTGCTGATGGTTCTGGTGATGCGCATCGGGGCCGTGTCATTGGCTGCACCCTGGCGCTATACGGCTATTGTCTGGGCCGTATTGCTGGGCTTTTTATTGCTGGGGGAATGGCCGGACATGGCCACAATCTGCGGGGCGGTGATCGTGGTCGGGGCCGGGCTGTTCACCCTGTGGCGTGAGCGGCAAAGCCGGCAAGCGGGTTAGCTCTGCCAGCGGTCACGGGCCTCGTCATCTGCGTCTCTGGCCTCTACCCAGCTGTCGGCCCTCTGAGGTCTCTTCAGCCTTCCAGAAGGGGGCCTCGGTTTTCAGATAATCCATGATGAAATGGGCGGCCTCAAAAGCGGCCTTGCGATGGGCTGAGGCGACCGCGACCAGCACAATCTGCTCTTCCGGCAAGAGCCGTCCGACCCGGTGGATAACCCGCAGACCGGTCAGCGGCCAGCGCGCCGCCGCCGCCTCTGCTATCCGCCCGATTTCCGCCTCAGTCATGCCCGGATAATGTTCCAGCGTCAGCGCCTGCAAATCCGCATCGGGGCTGCTGTCACGCACCCGTCCGACGAAACAGACCTGCGCCCCGGCGCGCCTGTCTGCCAGGGCGGCCAGCTCTGCCTCAACCGAGAAATCCTCTTCAGAAACACGAATGAATTTCACTTCTATCCCCCTGTAACAGGTGGAAAAAATGCTATCTCACTGGCCCCCTTAATAGAGGCGTGCGGGGCCGCAAATTGCTGATCAATAGCCACCCGCACCTTTTTCAGATCGGCAAAGGCTTTTGCGTGCCCGTCTGAGCGGCCTGCCAGATAGCGGGCCAGATCAGCGACGCTTTCCAGCTCCTCTGGCAAGCTCACATCTTCTTCTGCACAGCCTGTATGGTCACGCACCCAGGCAAAATAACGAATCTTCACAATAGCGGCTCCCGAAAGGGGAGAAAATCCAGCATCATCCCCGGTTTCACCCCGTCATTTTCAAATGGCACCTCAACCAGCCCGTCAGCCCCGACCAGCGAGGAGATAACCCCGGCCCCCTTGCGGCCATGCAGCTGCATTTCCGGCTGTCCTGAGGGGGCAGTGACCCGCATTACCCGCAAATATTCAGCCCGCCCGGGCTTTTTGGCAAGCTGAAATCCGGCTGGCAGCGGGCAGCGCAGCGGCTGGCGCACCATCCCGCCACCCAGCCGGTCCAGCAGCGGGGCCACCAGCAAACGGTAACAGACCTGAACCGCAACCGGATTGCCCGGCAGGCTGAAAATCATTTTGCCATCGCGCACCGCCGCGCTCATCGGACGGCCCGGCTTTATGGCCAGCCCGGCCAGTTTGATCTCGGCCCCGATTTCCTGCATCACCGCCCGGCAATGATCTTCTATACCGGCAGAGGCCCCGCCAGAAACAATCAGCAGATCCGTCTGCCCCAACGCCTTCTCAAAGGCGGCCCGCACCGCCGCGCGATCATCCGGCACAATGCCGTAATCTGTGATGGCCAGCCCGTCATTTTTCAGCAAGCGTGCCAGCATTGGCCGGTTGGAATCATACAGCAAACCGTCTGAGAGCCCTGCCGATCCGGTCTCAACCAGCTCATCCCCGGTCGAAAGCAACCCAGCGGTCAGCGGGGCAAAAACCGGCACTTCAGCAAAACCGGCAGCAGCCAGCTGGCCCAGCCCGGCCGCCTCAATGCGCGCGCCCTTGGCCAGTATCTGCTCGCCCTGTTGCAGGTTTTCCCCGGCCGGACGGCAATTCATACCTGCCCGCACAGGCCGGGTGACAAACACCCTGCCCGCCTCAAAGCGGCAATCTTCTTGCATCACCACCGTATCTGTTCCCTGCGGCATCACTGCCCCGGTATAGATGCGCGCCGCTTGGCCCGGCCCTATCTGAGCGTCAAAGGGATGGCCGGCCCGAATATCAGCTGCGATCTCCAGCGGCTGCTGCGGGTCGGCGGCCAGCGCGCTGGCCAAAAACGCCACCCCATCTACCGCCGCATTGGCAGTTTGCGGCAGCTGCAACGGGCTGGTGAGGGTTTCGGCGGCAAACAGCCCGCCAGCCTCAGCCAGCGGCACGCGCTGCTGGCCAGCCAGCGGCACGGCCACAGCCAAAAGCCGCTCCAGAGCCTCCTCCAGCCGCAATAACGCCATCGCGTCAGCGCGGCTCATCGGGCGGTCTCCAGCGCGCAAAAGGCACAGATAAAATCGGCCATGCCAGCCGCATCGGACAGGGCAAAAACAGGCAGGGCCAGATTTTCAGGCGGGCTGTCCGTAGCGAGGGCCACAATCCAGTCATCCTGCTGCCAGAGCGGCGGCTTGCCAACACAAGCGCGCCAGATTTCCAGCTTGGGCAGGGGGTCGCGCTTGAACCCCTCTACCAGCACCAGATCAGCTGGTTCCAGCGCAGCCAGAAGCGCGGCCAGCTGCGGCTCTGTCTCAGAAGGCACCCGCTCAGTGAACAGGGCTGACCGGCGCGCTGAGGAAACCAGCACTTGGCGCGCGCCAGCCTTGCGATGACGCCAGCTGTCCTTGCCTTCAATATCTGCTTCAAAATCATGATGCGCGTGCTTGATGGTGGCAACCGTCAGCCCGCGCCCGGCCAGCTCTGCTATCAGCTGTTCGGCCAGCGTTGTCTTGCCGGAGCCGGACCAGCCAGCCAGCCCGAAAATCGCCCGGTGCGGCAAACCCTCAAATGGGGCCAGTTTGCGGTTTATCTTATTCATATAAGGCGGCTTCCGGGGCAGATTATCGCAAATCGATCGCCAGTATAGCCTGCCCGGTTTGCGGCGGCAATCAATGGGCGGGCCAGCCGATCAGTCATTATCTATTTGCCCGGCCCCGGCCCCCCTGGCGCGTGAGGTTTCACTCTCCGGCACATAGGTCAGGGCGGCGAGCTGGCAAACGGCTTGCCAATCTTGCGGATCCACTGAAAAAGGCAGCAGCGGGCGCGCCGCTATATCCGGCAGCCTGTCCAGCCGCCGCAGCCAGACAGAATCCCTGGCACATTCCAAACCGCTCTCTGGCCCGTTTTCTGGCCCGAACCAGTCAATCCATCCATTTGCCGTGCGGCCTTGCAGGGTTTTTCCGGCCAGCATCTCAAACCCGGTTTCCGGGGCCAGAATGGCCGCCAGACCGAGCAGCATAGGCGGCGCATCCAGCTGCCCGAACCCAGCGCTCTGCGCCAGCCCGGCCTGTATCATCTCAATCGCCTGCCCACCTTCAAGGGCCGCCCGGCCCTGCGGCCAGAACAGCTGCCCGGCAGCCGGGCTTTCGGGCAAGCGCAGGCCCTCCGCATCTGCCAGACAGGCCAGAGCCGCCTGACAGCCTTGTCGGCCAAAGGCACAGAGCAGGCAACAGGCCGCCGCCAAATCCGCCGCACGGGAGGCTTCCAGCCCCACCCCGCGCCCGGCCTTGGTTATCATATCCCGGCATTCTGAGGCGGAGACAATCATCATCCCAGCACAGGCAACCACCAATCATCGGCCAGCCTGGCATCTGCCAGCTCATCCGCCAGCGGGGCTCCTTGATACATAGTGATCCGCGTCCAGCGATCTGATTTCGGGTCAAATTTGGACGCACCAAAAAAGGACAGCTTGCAGCGCAGCATATCCACCGGCAAACAGCTGGCATCCAGCAGATTATCCTGAATTTCCGAATAAGGGGCCCAGCCATTGGTCTGCACCCGCTGCACCGCCAGCCTGTGTTGCGGAAAGGCCAGCAGAAATTCTGCCACCAGCTTGTCCGGCGGGGCGGTTTCCAGCCAGCCTGCCAGCGCCGCCTCCATAGCCTGCACCCGGCGGGCAATATCCAGCGGCGTTTCCAGCTCAGAACCAGCTTCCAGATGCCGGTTGCCGAGGCGCGGCTCCAGCTTTGCTGCCGAGACATACCAGAAATGCTGGATCGCGTCCGGCTGGCTGAAATCCACGGCCAGCGCCCAGCCAAATTGCTGTCTTGTTTCGGCCAGCAGGTCGGCCGCGCGCGCCGCCGGGTTCAGCCGGGCCTCCTGGCTGGAATCCATGCAATCCGCCAGCCCGTCAATCGCCTCCCCATTCACCTCAAGGCACAGGGCCAGCATCAATTCCTGACATTCCTGTGATCTGTCAGCAGCCAGCCCGGCCAGCGCCGCAAACGGATAGGGGCCGTTCAGCAGGTCAGCCGACAGGCTGGCCTGCACCGCAGCCCATTCCGCCCGCAAATTCTGAATACGGGTCTGGGCAGCCTCATCCGGGACCTGCCACTCGGCCAAATGCCCGCCCGCCCGGCTGGCCAGCTCCTGCAATCTTTGCTGCTGTTCTGGGCTTGCCTCAGCCAGCCCGCGCACCCGCGCCCAGGCAGTCTCGCGGGCCAGCATCCAGTTATTCAGCAACACCGGATGCGTAACCAGAAACGGGGCCATGCCCAGCCCGGTAGAATTGCCGATACCCAGATGGCGGCGCAATTCGCGATCCAGCCTGATCGCCTTTTTCCCGCCTCTGGCCGCAGCGATATGATCAACCAGATCATGGGTGAAATGCCGGATCAGATAGACCGCCATCATCTCAGCTGCAAAGGGGCGCGCGAAACCATCCCGCCCGGCAGATGAATCCCCGGCAGCTTGATCCCCGGCAGATGGATCTCCGGCAGATGAATCTCCGGCAAACTGTTCGCGGTCGCAGATGCCGAATTTGCCATTGCCATAAACCGCCGTGGTGCGCATCAGATAGCCGGTGCGGGCAATCAGCCCGGCCTCCGGCTGGCGCCCTTCGGCCAACGCGCTGACCAGCTCTTCAAACAGGCGCACCGACTTATTGGCCCTGGACAGCACCAGATCGCGCGGCCCGTAGCGGCCCTTTTCCTGATGCGGGGCTGCGGCCTGCAACCTGTCCAGCTCAGCCCGGTCAGGCACCCCGTCATAAAGCACAAAAGTAGCATCCCAGGCGGTGGCGATTACCCGGTCGGTGCGCGCGGAGTCAGCCAGCTGGTTAGAGAAGGCAACCAGCGAATAGACCGCCGCGTTATAATCCAGCCGATAAACAGCCCGCCCCCAGCCATTTTTGTCTATCTCCCAGACAGCGCGGCTGATTTTGGCCTCTCCGGCAGACAGGCTGCGCAGCAACACCCGCATAAAAGACAGGCGGGTCGGAAAAAAGCTGCCCATTCTGGACAGGCGCATCACCTCAGCAGGCGGGCGCAAGCGGGCGCTTTCAACCGGATCAAGCTGACAGGACAAATCACGCATCATGCTGTCTCCGGCCCGAAATTCTGTTCAAAAAAGCGCAGCCAATTACCGCCCATGATTTTGGCAACCTCTCCGGCATCAAAGCCCTTTTGCTCCAGACCCTTGGCAATATTGCCAAAATCGCGGCTGTCACGGAACCAGTCCGGCTGCGGCGGAAAGCCTGCGGCGGCGGCTGAGCCCTCGCCATAATCCAGAGTTTTTGTCCAGCGCCCGTTACGCATCCATTCGACCACAGAATCGGGCTGATCCTGACAGAGATCGGAGCCGATGGCGATATGCTCCACCCCCATCTTTTCGGCTGTTTCGGCAATCATGGCACAGAAATCATCCAGCTGGCAGGCACTGCCCCCTTTCAAATGATGCGGATAAACCGAAAAGCCCAGCATACCGCCGGTATCAGCCAGCCCCTGCAAAATAGCCTCTGACTTGTTACGGCGCGCCGGATGCCAGCTGGCCGGGTTGGCATGGCTGACCACAATCGGGCGGCGCGATATATCCATTGCCTGCAAGGTAGAAGCTTCGGCAGAATGGCTCATATCCACCACCAGCCCGACCCGGTTCATCTCGGCTATCACCTCGCGGCCCATGCGGGTAATGCCGCTATCCGTCTGTTCATAACAGCCGGTCGCCAGCAGCGATTGGTTATTATAGGTCAGCTGCATGAAACGCACCCCCAGACGGTGCCAAATCTCAACCAGCCCTATATCATCCTCTATCGGAGAGGGGTTTTGAAAGCCAAACAGGATAGCGGTGCGCCCGCAGGCTTTGGCCGCGCGCACTTCAGCTGCCGTTCCAGCCGGACAAATCAGGTCATCATAAATCTCAAACCAGCGATTCCACTGTTCCAGATTGAGCACTGTCTCGCGGAAATTTTCATGATAGGCGATGGTGACATGGACGCAGTCCAGCCCGCCCTGGCGCAGCTGCCGGAAAATCTTTTCTGACCAGTTTGCATATTGCAGACCGTCAATGAAAAAGGACTCTGCCATATCCCTGCCCTGTTCCTGCTTTCAGGCCCGTTTGCGGTGCTTACCCGAAAGACTAGACTGAACCATTTTCTGGTCAATGCAAAAATGCTTGCAATCGCGAGCATAACAGGTCAGCAATAGCAGCATTAAAAGCAGGATGTCCAGACAGGGAAGCAAGAATGATGGGTGAAATTGGCGAACGCCCCTGGGGGTATTATGAGGTTCTGGCTGAAGCAGAGGGCTGGAAAACCAAGCGAATCTGCGTTAATCCGGGCGGCCGGCTTTCTCTGCAATCGCATAAGCACCGGGCCGAAAACTGGGTCGTTGCAGCCGGTCAGGCGACGGTCACAGTCAATGGGGAGATGAGCAGGCTGGACCCGGCCATGAGCATCTTTATTCCACAAGGCGCAAAGCACCGCCTGGAAAATCTGGCAGAGGATATGCTGGTGCTGATCGAGGTGCAGACCGGCAGCTATCTGGGCGAGGATGACATCGAACGGTTTGATGATATTTATGGCCGCGCTGGCGGGTGATCGTCAAATCGGGCGTCTTGTGGGCCTAGCCAGCCCGGCGCTCTTGTCTGGCCCGCCGCCACAGATACAGGCCCGACAGCACAATTATCGCCGCCCCGGCCAGTGTTGAGGCCGCCGGAATTTCAGCAAAAAACAAAAATCCCCAGAGCAGGGCGGAAACCAGCGTCAGATAATTCATCGGGGCCAGATCGCTGGCCTCCGTCAGGCTCATCGCCTTAATCAGCGTATAATGGCCGGTGCCCGCCACAACCGGCAAAAACAGCATCAGACCCGCCTCTTTCAGTGATCCGGGCAGCACAAAGACAAGGGGCAATATGGCGGTGCTGGCCATTGCCCCGAAACCGGCGGTATAAAGCAGGGTGGTATCTGCTGATTCAGAAGACCCCAAAAAGCGCGTCAGAATGGCAAAAATCGCATAGCCGGTCGCCGCTCCCAGCGGCAGCAGGCTATAGAGGCTGAAAGAGGCACCCAGCGGCTGGATAATGATCAGCGCCCCGAGGAAACCGCCAGCCAGGCTGAACAGGCGGCGCGGGCCAATTTGCTCACGCAGGAACAGCACCGCCAGCACGGTGATAATCAACGGGCCCACCTGAAAGATCGCCATTGCCATGCCCTGTTGCAAATATTTCAGCGAAACAAAGAACATACAGGTGGCAAAAAACAGGGCGGCAGAGCGAAAAAACTGCAAATAGGGGTGACGGCTGCGCCAGGTCTCAGCCAGCTTTGGGGCCAGAATGATCAGCACAAACAGAAACTGGCCGGTATAGCGGGCCCAGACCACCTCCATCACCGGCAAACTCTGCGAGAGATATTTGGCCACCGCATCCATCAGCGGAAAGCACACCACCGTAAAGCCCATATAAATATAAGCTGTGCGGCGCTGCCGGGCCAGATCCATCAGCCTTGCCAGTCCTGTTTCTGGGCTGAGATGCGAAACGGCGCATTAGCCGCGCCATAGCCATTATAGCCTGCCGCTGCGCTGGGTAATTTCAAAAAACATACCGGCCCCCCAATTCTGGCTGTAGAGCTGAAAAAACTCACCGCCTGCCTCGTCGCAATCATACATGATTTGGCGGGCACGCAGCCGGGCCAGAAATTCTGCCTCCAGGCCGAAACGCGCCTCAAGATCATCCCAGTAATTGGGCGAGAGCACAAGAGCTGAAAATCCATTTTCGGCCAGCCGGTCTGCGGTGGCAAAAATATCATCGCTGGCAAAGGCAATATGCTGAACGGTTGAGCCGGTTGTCTGGGCAACAAAATGACCGGCCAGCGTATTTTGCGATTCCGCCCCGTTCAGCGTGATCCGCAAAGAGCCATCCCCATTTTCAATCGCCTGGCTGCGCACCAGCCCGGCCGGGTCCACCACATCCACCATCGCCACCTTGCCGGTCTCAAACAGGCTGGTATAAAACAGCGTCCAGCTCAGCATTTCTTCATATTTCATTGTCTGGGCCAGATGATCAATATGCACCAGCCCGGCCCCGTCCCCGGGCTGCAACGGGCGGTGTTCGTTGAAATCCACCTCCCAGATGCGGGCCAGATCACTGCTGGAATCGAGGAAATGCATCACCCCGCTGCCAACCCCCTTGACCGCCGGAATCTGCAATTCTGTTTCCGCTGTGGGCTGGCTGAACATATCTGCTCCCAGCGCAATGGCCCGCTCAGCTGTCTGGTGCGCATCAGAAACCCGCAGCCCGATATCGCAAACTGAGGTTCCGTGCAGCAAACGGGCGGAATGGGCGTGACTGCCCTCTTCTGTATTGATCAAAATCTGTATATCGCCCTGCCGCCAGAGCTGCACCTGTTTGGAAATATGCTGGCCGGTATGAACAAAGCCAAGGCTGGCCAGCAGGCCGCCCAGCTTTTCCGCTTCTGTCTCATCTGCGGTGAATTCAATGAATTCCACCCCGCTGGCTGGCTGCCTCGCCGGAATTTCAGGCAGGTTCCAGGCGGCCTGTGGCTCAGTGCGCTGCACGCTGTCCATCAAATTGACCAGAGAGCGCCAGCCATCCCGGGCAATCGTCCAGGGGCTGCCCCCGCGGAACAAATCATTAAAGATTTCCAGCGAAACCGGCCCGTCATAGCCGGTAGCCGCAACCGCCCGCATAAAGTCCGTTACCGGCAAATCCCCCTCACCCGGCATATTGCGGAAATGACGCGACCAATAGAGCAAATCCATATCTATCAGCGGCGCATCTGCCAGCTGGACAAAGAAAATCTTATCCGCTGGAATGGACCGGATACTGGTCGACTCAATCTTGCGGGCCAGCGAATGGAAACTGTCCAGAATAATACCGATATTGGGATGATCAGCCCGCCTGACCACTTCCCAGACATCGCGGTGATCATGGATATGCCGTCCCCAGGCCAACCCCTCATAGCCGACCCGGATCCCCTTCTTTGCCGCCCGCTCTCCCAGCTCGGCAAAATCATCGGCGGCCCGGTCAATGCCGCCCAGCCCATGCGGTGATATGGACGAGCAGACCAGCATCAAATCAACACCCAGCTGGTTCATCAGATCAAATTTCTGTTCTGCCCGGTCAAAGGCGCGGCTGCGCTGCGGCTCGGGCAGTCCCTCAAAATCGCGGAAAGGCTGGAACAGCATAATCTCCAGCCCGTGATCCGCGACCATCCGGCCCACTTCGGCAGGCGATCCGTCATAGGCGATGAAATCCTGCTCAAATATCTCTATCCCGTCATAGCCCGCCTCAGCTATTGCGCTCAGCTTTTCGCGAAAGCCCCCGGCAATGGATACGGTTGCAATACAGCTCTTGAACCCGGGATGACGCATCTTCTCACTTCCCTTTCCATACAGGCGCGCGTTTTTCCAGAAACGCCCGCGGCCCTTCTTTGGCATCCTCGCTGGCCAGAATCCGGTCCAGAGCCGGATAGGGCGCAGCAAAGGCCGCCGCCAGACCCGGCTTGTCCAGCCCCTTTTGCAGCATCTGTTTGGTCGCCTGCACCGAGAGCGGGGCCAGTTCCAGGCAATCTGTGCTGCTAGCTGGCGGGCCATCTCATCCTGCACAAAATAAGCTTCCTGCCGGTTCTGCAAAATATCCCCGGCCCCCAGCAGCAGCGGCGGCTGCGGGCGTGGCCAATGGGCCGCCAGCTGTCCCGACAGCTGGCCAGTCCATGCTTGCCTGCTCTGGTTAAGTGTCATCTTCCCCCCTTATAACTCTCCCACCATGCAAACTGTTTTGATGATGGGCCAGCCCTTTGATGATGGTTTTTCATCAAATATTGAATGAAAATTTGTTATTATTACTGTTTTTCATAAAGTTTTATCATTTTTTTCAGATTTTATTTCAGGATAGCCTGCGGGAATATTGCCGGCTGTAAAAATGTCAAAATCAATAAAATTATCTTTCAGGCTTGTTGATCCCTGATGCCAGCTGATCAGGAAATCAACCGCCAGCACCAGCTGTTTGAGCGGGTTGGAATCAATCACAATATCGATCTGGCCGGCGCGCAGATGGGTGATATTCTCCTCACTCAGATCATGCACGATTTTCGCCAGCGAATTCAGCGCCGGGCGCTGGCCTGCCGCCTCTGCCATCAGCTGCTGCAATTCATCATTGACCGCGCTGTAAAGCACCCGCAAATCAGGCTCCGCCTCCAGCAGGGCGATAATCTGCTGCAGCCGGAATTCCGGCACCGTATCCGGCCGCAGATGCACCAGCTGGTCTGACCGGCCGGATTTGTCAAAAAAATCAGCAAATCCCCCGGCCCGCAAGCGCTGGGCCGCCACCGCATGATCCGGCTCAATGATCAGCGCCTTGCCGCCTTTCCGGCAAAAGGCCTCGCTCAGCCTGGCTGCGGTTTCACCAGCCCGCCGGTTATCAATCCCCATATAGGCATGGCGGCCACTATCCGGAATATCCGTGCTGATCGTCACAACCGGCAGCTGGCGGACGAATTTTTTGATAATCTCGGCATTTTCCGGCACATCATTGGCATAAAGGATGATCCCGTCCCGATAGGGGGCAATCGCATTCAGATGCGCGCGCAGCCGGGTCGGCTTGCCCACCGGAATATGGGTGATATAGACCTGCACCGGTTCCTGCACCATTTTCGGGGCCAGATGACAGGCCCGGTTCAGCCGCTCATAGTAGGGCGTTGGGGCCCGGTGCAGAATCACCTCCAGCCGCAAGGTGCGCTGGGATTGTTCAGGCAGCAGCCGGTTAATGCCCAGAAACCGGGCGCTGTCCAGCACCCGGCGCGTGGTCTTTGCACTGACCCCGCCGCGCGCATTCATTACCCGGTCAACCGTAGCAATCCCCACCCCGGCATGACGGGCAATATCAACAAAGCGCGGTTTTCGGGCGCGGCCCTCAGACATGGCCACCCCGGACATGGCCACCCCAGACATGACGACCCCAGACATGGCCACCCCAGATATGACATGAATGCTCCGGCCAGCCAGACAGAATTGATTGCTTTTCATCATAATCGCAGGATGCGCCATCGCTGCCAGACTCAAGCCGGGAGTTGGCTTTTTATTCCGCCCCCTGCTGATTTTTGCGCTCAGCACGGCGGGCCAGCTTGCCGATCAGATTCTCGCTCACCCCCGGGCGTGACCAGGGGCAAACCGCGATACAGATGGCACAGCCGGATGTTTCTGCGAAAAACGGGATACATTTGTCAAAATCGACATACCATTTGGTCTCGCCGCGCACCTGTTGCTTGTCTGCAGAGATGGCCGCAGGCGGACAGGCCTCTTCACAGACCCGGCAATTCATACAGAAATCATCCACCCCAAAACTATGCCGTCCGGTTTCGGCAAAGGGCGCATCTGTCAGCACCGCCCCCAGCCGGAAAGCTGAGCCGAATTTTGCATTAATCATGGAGCCATGCTTGCCCAGCTCACCGAACCCGGCCTCTATCGCGTGCGGGATCATCAAAATCTTGCCGACCATCGGGCCGGTTACCGGCTCGGCATCCCAGCCCTGTTCACGCAGCCAGCCCGCCACCTGTTTGGCAGCTTCTGCAGCGCGGCAATATTGAAAGGTCACCTCTATGCCAGCCTGCAGGGTGGGCGCGGTTTTCAGCTCGTCATACTGGTGCTGGACAGCCAGCAGAATAACCTGTTTGAAAGCGGTTCGGTGATGGGCATAGACCCATTGCGGGCGCAGGCTGGTGACGCCGACCTGCTCGGCCACACCGCGTTCCATAAACTGATCCAGCTGGGCCGTCCATTCCTGCGGTGTGCGCTGGGCCGGCTTCTCGGCAATCTGTGGCAGCGGAGCCTCAATAATCGCCCGCCTTTCCTGGCGCAAGGCCATCAGCTTGTCGATTTTTGGCTCATGCTGATAAAACCATTTTTGCATCTCGCCAAAGGCAATATCTTCTTGGCCGGTCGTCCACCAGACAACATCCGGCCGGCGCACTTCGGTCTCGCCCAGCCCGTTTATCGCATTGCCGCTGATGCCTTCAGGCCAGAGTTGCATGAATTCCGGGTCCGGCTCAAAAGGCCGGTAGGGGTTGGGTTTTGGCATGGTCTCACACGCTCCCCTGTTATTCGATCAATTTACTGTTTTTGGAAACAGGCTGGCACAATTTTGCCGGGCTGGCAATTTTTGCCCGGTTTTGGGCCAGAAAAGCGCGTTCGCCCGATTGTCCTGAAATGCGGCCGGTCAGCCTGTGACCAGCGGGGCTGCTTGCTGGGCAAGGGCGCGCACGCCCGCCGACATGGCCAGCTGATCCTTTTCATGCAACAGCCGCAGATTTTCTGCTATCCGATCCGGCTCATACAGGTAATTCACCATCACCCCCCAGGATTGGGCAAGGCCATTTTCCGATAAATCTGCTTGCGGATTGACCGCCAGAATCTGCGCCCCGTTTGATAGATGGAATCTGGCGACTGGGTCCAGCGGCTGGCCAGTCTTGCCGCGTTGGCTGGCCAGATAACAGGCTGCCAGCCTGACCACTGCCTGCTGGTCCTGGCTATCTATGCTGATGGCGTGTTTCTCAGCCCAGCTGCGCAAGCCCGGGATGGGCGAGAGGGTGACAAAATTGCGAATATTGGGCAATTCTATCGACAGGTCACGCACCACCTGTTTGATGAGGGAATTGCCAAAAGAGATGCCCGCCAACCCTTTCTGGCAGTTGGAAATGGAATAGAAGACCGCACTGTCCGCCGCTTCTGCATCCAGCATCTCCCGTTCGGTGGCCAGCACATGCTGAATGGAGGTGGGCACACCCCTTGCCAGAGCCACTTCGACAAAAATCAGCGGCTCTTGCGGCATTGCCGGATGAAAAAAGGCAAAACAGCGCCGGTCATCGGGCTGCAAGCGCTGGCGCAAATCCTCCCAGGTCTTGATCGCGTGCACCGCTTCATAGGCGATAATTTTTTCCAGTATAGAGGCGGGCGTATCCCAGGTGATCTGGCGCAATATCAAAAAGCCGCGATTGAACCAGCTGCGCAGCATCCGGACAAAATCAGCATCGCTGCGCCCCAGATCAGGATGCTCAGCCAGCTGGCCCAGCAAATCAGCCCGCATCCGCACCAACCCGCCAGTGGCCGCCGGCGGGGCATTCAAACGGCGCAGCAATTCATAGCGCAGCGGCTCACCTGTCTTTTTCAACGCCTCATAATGCGCCGGGCTGCGATCCTGGCTATAGGCGCTCGCTGCGGCAACCAGCGCAGCCGGGTCAATATCCAGCGCCTCGTTGATATAGGCGAAAAAGACTGTTTTCTCAGCGGCCGTCATGCTCTCATAGCTGCGCAGAATATCAGCTGCCAGCAGCAGGCTGGAAGTTTCATTCTGTTCGGCCAACAATCCGGCACACATCGCCTCTATCGACTGGTCGCGCCGCTGCCCCCGCCTGCCGGATCGCTCCAGCAAGGCAGCCAGCATATCACCCAGAAAGCTGGTTCTCGACAGTCTTTCCATCAACATGGTGATGTCCTTCAGGAGAGGGTAAAAACGTTTTGGTAAAAATATCGATTTTATTTGACTTGTCAAAGAAAAATAGGCAGAAATCAAGAGAAGGTCAGCGCTTTCTGCGCCCCTGTCCGCCTGTCTTTTTTTTGGAGGAGAAAACCCATGCGTTCTGTGAACAAGGATAATATTACCGAGGTGTTTCTGGGCTATTTTGGCGAGAATACAGATCCCCGATTGCTGGAGATAATGTCATCCCTGTCGCGCCATTTGCACGCTTTTGTCAAGGAAACCAAGCTGACCCATGCAGAATGGGAAAAGGGGATTGAGCTGCTGGAATGGGCTGGCGACATCTCTGACAAGGAGCGGCATGAATTTGTCCTGCTTTCCGATGTGCTGGGCATTTCCTCGCTGGTGGATATGGTGAATTCCTCTCCTGATGGCACTTCCAGCTCGGTGCTGGGCCCGTTCCATATCGCCGGGGCCCCGCCGATCCCGATGGGCTTTGACATGAAGCGCCATTATGAGGGGGAGACCGTGCTGGTCAATGGCATGGTCAAGGACAGCAAGGGCAATCCGATTGAAGGGGCCTCTATCGACATCTGGCAGACCGCGCCAAACGGCCTTTATTCCAGCCAGGATGAAGAGCAGGATACCTATTCCTTTCATGGTATCCTGACCACCGGGCCGGATGGGCGCTACAGCTTTACCACGGTCAAGCCGGTCAGCTATACCGTGCCGACAGACGGGCCGGTTGGCACGCTGCTGAACGCGACCGGGCGGCATCCCTGGCGGCCCAGCCATCTGCATTTCATCGTCAAGGCAGAGGGCTATAAAACGCTGGTCAGCGAGATTTTTGCAGATGATGATCCCTATCTGGATGAGGATACCGTCTTTGGCGTGCGCGAGGATCTGATCATGCATTATGAGGAGCAGCCCGCTGGCAGCTTCCCGGCCAGCGGCTTTGATCTGTCCGGCCAGGTTGACGGGACTTGGTTGCGGGTTGATTTCGATCTGGTTTTGACAGACGGCTGATTCAGAAAAGGGTCCGGGACGCTCCGGCAGCTCTAATCGATAAGGTCGGCCAGAAAGGCACCGGTTTTTTCATAATGTTCCACCAGCCGGGCACTGGCCGCGTCGGCATCACGGGCGATGGCGCTGTCCAAAATCGCCTGATGCTCAGCCTTGACATCCCGGCGCGCATAGCCGCGTGAGCGCCCGGCCAAAAACCGGTAGCGCACATTCAAATCATAAAGCTGGCCGCAAAACCGCAACAGGATAGGAGAGGCACAGGCCGCCAGCAGGGCCATGTGAAAGCCCTTGTGCCGCGCTTCAAACTCTGCCCCCTCACCGGTTTCTGCGCGCACCATGCGGTGATGCGTCAGAACCAGGCTTTCTTCCCATTTCTGATCCGCCTGCCGGAGCGAGTCCCGCAAGGCCATCGCTTCCAGCTCGCAGCGCAGCCGCAAGATTTCCGCAAACTGGGCCCGGCTGGCCGGGGCGGCGCGAAAGCCGCGCTGATCCAGCCGCTCCACCAGATGATCAGAGGTCAAAAGGCTGAGCGCCTCACGCACCGGAGAGGCCCCGGTCTGCAAGGATTGCTTGAGCGAGTCCACCTTCAAGCGCTCACCGGGCGCAATCTGGCCCGTGATGATCGCCTCACGCATGGCCAGATAGGCCCGCCGGGTAGAGGATTGGGATCGGGTTTGCTGAAGATCAAATTCGGTCATGGCCTCTTTCTTATTCAAACCTGTCAGGTAATCAAATGAAAATGGCAGGCCGGAAGGTCTTAAACAGGCCATCTGTCCGGCCAGCTTGCCTTGCCTTGCCGCCCCTTGCCAACAAAAATATCGTTTTTTTGTTGCAATAAAAATATCGTTTTTTTATTGTTTGCCCTTTAAATATATGAGAAAAGAACGCATTTCCCAATCCAAAAAGAGAGGTCGTATCATGCGTGAAAGCCATTTTGAGGACGGTAAATGGTGGGTCAGCCCCTATAATTTTGTGTCCGAGGTGCGCGAAAAGCTCACCCTGCCGCCGAATGTGGAGATTCATGATGCAACCTTGCGCGATGGCGAGCAAACGCCGGGGGTCGTCTTTTCGGTTGAGGACAAGCTGGCAATTGCTTCCAAGCTGAGTGAGGTTGGGGTGGAGCGTATTGAGGCCGGCCTGCCTGCTGTCTCTGCCCAGGATGCCGAGGCTATCCGCCAGATTTCTAAGCTCGGCCTGTCTTCGCGTATTTTCACCTTTGCCCGCGCGATGAAACAGGATATCGACATGGCCCTGGAATGCGGGGCGCATGGCGTGGTGATTGAGGTGCCGATTGGCTATCCCAAGCTGGTCACGCAATTTGGCTGGACCTGGGAGGATGTGTTCAATAAGAGCCGGGATGTGATTAACTATGCGCGCGAATGCGGCCTTTATGCGGTTTTCTTTCCCTATGACACGACGCGGGCGCGGGCTGAGGATTTGGAAAATCTGTGCAAGGCTATCATGAATGAAAGCCCGCCTGATTCCATCGGCATTGTGGATACGATGGGCTGTGCCACGCCGGAAGCGATTAAATATATGGTGCGCTGGGTTAAGGACATGACCGGCCTGCCGATTGAAATCCATACCCATAATGATTTCGGTATGGGCGTGGCGACTGAGCTGGCGGCGGTAACAGCCGGGGCTGAAGTGGTGCATAGCTGTGCCAATGGGCTGGGGGAGCGCACCGGCAATGCAGCGATGGAAGAGCTGATGCTGGGGCTGGATCTGCTTTATGGCTATGATACCGGCTACCGGCTGGACAAGCTGCCGGAGCTGGCAGAATTGATTTCCGGCATTTCCAACATCCCCATTGCCCGCAACAAGCCGGTTCTGGGGCATGGCAATTTCATCCGGGAAAGCGGTATCGGCATCCAATATGTGATGCATGATCCGCTGGTGATGTTTGGCACGCACCCGGCGCTCACCGGCCGCTCAGGCGAGGTTGTGCTGGGCAAGAAAAGCGGCAAGGCCTCTATCCTCTATAAGCTGGAGGAGCTGGGCATTGACGGGGTCGCTGAAGAGAAAATCGGCGATATTCTGGGGGCCGTCAAGGATAAGGGCATTGCCAAGAAAGACATTCTGACAGATGCCGAATTTGTCTCTATCGTCAAGGAAGTCGCCGGCTAGGCGGGACCGCTTTCAGAGCTGTTGCGAGGCATGGGCGGGGGCAGTCCGCCGCCCTAGCTCTCTACATGGCCCTAGCTCTCTACATGGCCGGGGAAAATCCGGCCATCTTCCTCAGCCTCGGCCCGAGTGACATAGCCTATCATCACGCCGGGCGGCGCGCCGCGCTCAGCCAGCCGGTCAATCATTGCCGCATCACGGGTCAGGCGGGTATGGTGCCTGCGCGCCCATTGAAAATGCAGCCCCTGTAGCCGGTCTATTTCTGCCGCATAGCCGGGATCGGCCCCCAGTTCCCGCAGCTCCTGCGGGTCGGTTTCCAGATCATAGAGCAGCGGGCGCATCCCCTCCACATGAACCAGCTTCCAGCGCCCGTCATAAATCATCACCAGACGGGCCTCCGCCTGATCAACGCCCAGCTGCACCCGCGGCTCGCGGGTCGCGTAATCATATTCCGATACACAAAAATCCCGCCAGCCCGGCTGCTGGCCGTGCAAAAGCGGGATCAGGGAGCGGCCTTCGAGAATATGCGGGCGCGGGGCCCCGCCGAAAAATTCCACAAAGCTGGGCGCCAGATCAATCGCCTCTACCAGCGCCTCTGATACGGTTCCGCGCGTGGCGTCTGCCTGGCTGCGCGGATCATAGATCAGCAAGGGCATACGCGCCGCGCAATCATAGAACATATCTTTCTCGCCCATCCAATGATCGCCCATATTCTCTCCGTGATCGGAGCAGAACACGATCATCGTATCCTCCATCCGCCCGCTGTCGCGCAGATAGCCGAACAGCCGCCCCATCTGATCATCCAGCTCCTTAATCAGCCCCATATAGACCGGGCCGACCCGGTCTCTGATCTCATCGCGGGAAAAAGTCTTGCTGATCCGCATCCCCATCCATTCCTGCAGCAGCCGGATGATCGGTTTGCTGTTCAGCCGGGCTGCGATTGACTGGCGGCAGGTCCTTGGCCGAATACATATCATTGTAAGGGGCCGGGGCCAGATAGGGCCAGTGCGGCTTGATATAGGAGAGATGGCACAGCCAGGGCTGCTCCCGGTTTTCCGGGCTCTGGCGGGAGTCCATGAAATCTATCGCCCGCGTTGTCAGCCAGGCGGTTTCAGAAAATTCCTTTGGCACACGGGCCGGATAAGGGGCATTTTCCAGCATCCAGCCAGAGACAAACCGCCCCTCTGGGGTGACCCCGGTATTGGCCCATTCTTCCCACAGATTTTCGCCGCCATCCATGCCATTGCGGCGCAGGAAATTTTCATAATCATCAGACCGGCGGCCGGGATTTGCGGTCGGGTTTTCGCCATCATCCCGCACAAAAACCTCAAATCCGCATTCACTGACCAAAGCGCCTATCAGGCTGTCAGGCTGAATACCAAGGCGCTGCATACCGGCCAGATCAGCTGCCATGTGTGTCTTGCCAACCAAGGCGCAATGCACGCCGCTTTCGCGCAGGTGATCGCCCAGTGTCGGCTCCCCCACCCGCAGCGGCGCGCCATTGGCCGTTGACCCATGGCTGCGGGTATAGCGGCCTGTATAAAAGCTCATCCGGCTGGGCCCGCAAATCGGGGATTGCACATAAGCCTGATTAAAGCGCACTCCCTGCCCGGCCAGCCAATCCAGATTTGGCGTATCGATATGGCTGGCCCCATAGCAGGACAGATAATCCCAGCGCAGCTGGTCAACCATGATCCACAGAACATTCATCTGAAACACCCGTCTTGTCTAGCCAGCTGGCCGCGCCAGAAAGCGGTCGCGGAAATGATGAAAAGCCAGCAGCAAAATGGCCAGAGCTATTGCGCTCAGATAAATTTCTGCCGGACGGAACATAATCAGCAGCGCGAGCAGCAGGCGCCCGCCTGCCTCCAATATGGAAAGGCGGCGTTGATCAAAGCTGGCCAGGGCACTGGACAACAGATAGAGTGCCAGCCCCAACCGCGCCAGCAAGCCAGCCAGCCAATCCCAGTGAATCTGGCCATCATAGCCCGGCAGATAATCCTGCGCCGCAGAGGCCGGATCAATCACCGCCTTTTCAATCAGCAGCAATTCTGGATAGACAGCAAAGACAAAGGGAATAACAAACATCACAATCCCGGATTTCACCGCTGAAAAGCCGGTTCGCATCGGTTCTGCCTTGGTGATTGTAGAAGCCGCGAAGGCAGCCAGAGCCACTGGCGGCGTTATCGCTGAGGCCACGGCGAAATAGAAAATAAACATATGCGCGGTAAAGGTCGCCATACCAAGCCCCACCAGCATCGGCCCCATCAGCAAGGCGACATTGATATAGGCCGGAACCGCCGGCATCCCCATTCCCAGCAACACCGCCAGCAGCATGGTCAAGAACAGCGCAAAAAGCTGAAAGCCGATAGACCCGGCGCCAATATCAAAACCTTTCAAATAGCTCAACACATCAACAGAGACGAATTTTGCCACTGCGGTAAAGCTGAGACAGACATCAATCACGGTCACTGCCAGAAACATCAGATAGAGCGTGGAAATGGTGATACCTGCCTCAGACAGACCGTCCAAAACCTTGCGGGGATTTGCCCGAAATTCCCGATCCAGAAACATCAAGACCAACAGCAGGGCTACGGCCCACCAGCCAGCCGCGCTGGCATCGCCAGCGGCGCTCTGCACAAGTTCTGAAATCCAGGGCAGGTTTTCCGCCCGGCACAGCTCGCCGGTCATAATAATCTCAGCCCCCAGCAGGCGCGAGATCGGATCACAGCCAACAAAATCCTTCGGCAACAGCAATAAAAGCAAAACCAACAAGACCGGCCCGAAAATCTGCGCCAGATGCAGCCGGTCCGAGCGGGTCAGCTTCATCTCATCTGTCACCTCGCCAATCGCCTGAATATTCTGCTTGCGCGCCTGAAACACAACCGACAGAAACAGGCAGAAAAATACAGCAAGGCTGGAATGGCCGCCGCGATAATAATCTCACGATAGGGCACGCCAGTCAGCGAGGCCATGATGAAGGCCGCCACCCCCATAATTGGCGGCATGATTGACCCGCCAGACGAAGCGGCTGCCTCCACGCCTGCAAAAACCTTGGAAAAGCCGCGTTTCAGCATCATCGGAATGGTCAGCACACCAGTGGACAGCACATTGATGACCGGCCCGCCGGTGATCGTTCCGAACATGGCTGATGACACAACCGCCGCATGGGCCGGGCCGCCGCGCAAATTGCGGGTCATGGAAAAGGCCAGCTTGATCAGCGCCTGACCGCCCGCACAGCGACCAAACAGCGCGCCCAGAATAATATAGGGAAAGACCAGCAGCATCAGCACATTGATGAAGCGGCCCAGCAGCCCGGCTGAATTATTGATCAGCGCATCGCGCACCACTTCCCGGCCAGAAGCCAGCGAGCGCGGCTCTTCACTGCTGAGGATGGTCACCAAATATTTATTCTGATCCTCACCGCCGAAAAAATACCAGTTCAGCACGGTCAAAAAAGTATAGCTGGCGACCAGAATGGAAACCAATACCAACGGCAAGCCCCAAACCTTGACATTATAAGCGAGGAAAACCACCACACAGGCAAAGATAATCAAAGCCAGCCACGGCCCCGTCGTATTCAGCCATTTGGGATCTTCCGGCACCTCCGGAATAGGGAGCCCCAGCATCTCAGCGACCTGCACCTCAGATTCCAGTGCCTGGGCAATCAGCCGGGCGCGATCTCCGGTGAATTGGTCAATGATACAAATGGCTTCCAGCTCAGTCATATAGGTAACAGAAATGGTTGCCGCAGCGACGACCAGGGCAATATCCATAAACAGCCCCATCGCGCGGCGCACCGCCCCGCGATCCCGCCAGCTGACATATATTGACTGCTTCAGGGCCACAATGACCATCATGCAGAAAAACACTATCGGATAGAGCCATTCTGTCGGGAACCGGCGCACCTTCATACCGTCCCAGCCGGTTATCGCCTTCCAGCCATCATCCCAGCCAGGAATGCTGGGCGTTACATTCAACAGCCCCACAAACACAAAAACCAGCCCCAGCAAGTAAATCAGGCTCTGGCGCAGGCCGCTCTCGGTTGCTTTTGCTGCTTGTGTATTTTCCATACCCCTACCCTGCCAGACTACCGCATTGGCGAATAGTGCTTATCTGCAAATATTCTTTTGTTTTTCAGTTAAAAAAAAAACGGGCAGCCATGCCAGCTGCCCGCTTATGTTTCTAGCCCGCCTTACGGCTTGGCACAGGCTGGCACAGTATAGCCTGCCTCTTCCCAGGCGCGCACCGCGCCCGGATGGTATTTCAGCGGGTTAGGGCCACACATTCCGCTAACCTTGGCATCCAAAACCCCATAATTGGCATAGGCTGCAAATGGAGCCTTGGCCTTTATCTTGTCCAGATTATCAATATGCATCTTGGTCAGTTTGTAGGCCAGATCAGCATCCATATTCTTATTGACCATATCACCGCCAACCACAGCCATACCGCGGAAAGTGCCGTCCTCTGACACCACTGTCCAGCCTGAGCCGAGACCATTTTCCACATCAGATTTGGCCAGCCTGAAGGCGGTTGAACCCGGCTTGTTCAGGATCTTTTGGCCAGCTTCTGATTCAAACTGATCCTTTGGCATGGAAAAGGCGGTCATCGCACCGGCGGCCCCGGCCTGGGTAATCCGGCCGCTGGGGAACAATTCGGGATCAGGGCAACATCCACTGTGCCATCCCACAACTGCCGGAGCGGCTTGGTTCCAGCTAACCGTTACAGACTCATAATCCTCTTCATGCTTCAGACCGGTCATCACCCGGATCAGGTTGCGGGAGTGGTTGTGGCCGCGCCGCTGCAATGGCCATTCAGGATCTTGCGGCCTTTGAGATCATCCCAGCCATCTACGCCCTTGGCATCATAGCCATACAAGAAAAATACACCCAGCGTATAGGGATAGAGAAGCTGGATATTTGAGGCCAGTTCTGCCCCTTTTTCCTTGCCAACATTTGCATAAGGGCCTGCCCCAAGTGACAGCAGAAATGGCAGGATGAATGGGCCGGAAACAAAATCCACCTTACCCTCGCCAACAGCCTGTGTGTAGTTGGTCGCTGTCTGGCCGTCTTTCAGCTGAATATTGGCAACACCGGCCTCACCGGCATATTCGACAAGGCTGGCAACACCCAGATGCACGATCTGGCCAGCTCCGCCTGTTTCAGCAGTCAGGTTAACCTGTGCAGAGGCCGTTGAGACACTCAATATGGCTGCTGCACCGAAAGCGATTCTTGCGATTTTACTTTGCATTTTTTCCTCCCTTGCTCAGTTTGTCGCGAGACCGTGACCGGCCTCTCAGTCGCGCTTGATTGATTTTTCAAAATAAGGCACCGGAGAAATTTTTGCTCTGATACCGACGGGCTCATGCGCCTCTACCGTGCGGCGCTTAGAGTTTGGCTCTCCCCAAAGCAGGGTCACTTCACGGCCCATAACTGCTTCTTCGGGATCAATCAGGGCCGTGGACAGGGTCGCGCCCGCATTGGAGGAATAACAACTCCATTGCGAGAGACCGATCAATTTGTCCCCTGCCAGAACCTGATCATTTTCAAAGGTGGCATACATCGGGATAGGGAGCGAGATAAATTTTGTCCGCGGCTGCTGTGCGCCGACAGACCGGCGCATCACATCAAACACATCCTCATTGTTCCATTCCAGCGTCACCTTGGTGCGATGCGGGCCATCCTGCATGGCCAGCAAGGCCTCCCGGCCCAAAAATTCATGGTCGAAATGTATCATTGGCCCATAGCCAACCTCAAATGGGTTGACCATGTAATCTGCCTCATTATCCGAGACAAAACTACCCCCAAGAGAGGCCCCGCCCTCAAAAGACTGGGCAGGCAGCCATTGCCGGAAGGCCGCATTGTGATCGCCAACATAGATAGAGGGAAAGGGCCGTGGCATCCAGCCAGATTCCTGGGCAGCTGTCGGATAGGTGATGGCCCCGGCCTTGCGCAGGCCAAATTCCGCACCCATCTCTTCAACTGCTGCCCGAATATCCCATTGCGAGTCCCAGTCCCCATAGATTTCAAAACCAGGCCTCCCAGCCATACCATGGCGCAAAGCCCGCACCGTATGACCGGCAATCTTGAATTCACCGATATGGAAAAACTTAATCTCCGGCAAGGTGCCTTCAGAGAGTTTCTGGGTCAGCGCCAGCGCATTCGGGCCTTGCAGCTGAAAGCGAAACACATCCCGCCGTTCGCGCGGAACAATCATATTCTCATTGCGCGTTACCTCAATATTGAGATCGCTGCTTTCACTGTGGAATTGCAACCAGCTGCTGGCCGTTGGCGGGCCAACCACGCGCAGGAACTCCTCTGCCTCACAGAACAGGATCGCATCCGAGACCATATGCCCGCTGGCATCTGTCATAATCAGCTGCTTGGCCCGCATCGGAACCAGATTATCCAGCCGGTTGGTGGCAAATTGCGAGACGAATTTCAGCACATCGGGCCCGCGAAGATGCAGCTCGGTCATGTGATAGGATTGCTCAAACATGACAACCGATTCATGCCAGGCCCGCTGCTCATCACGCCAATTTGTAAATTCCGGCGGAATGCGGAAAAATAACATGGCCCAGATCAGAGCTGCGCAACTTGCTAAGCCCCGCCCGCAGCCGCCATTTTATCTGCAAGTGATGTCACATCCGTCATTATTCAAACACTCCTCTTTTCTTATTTTTGACGCAAGGGCCTGGGGCCAGACCCGCCATGATGAAAGGGCGTAACAGAAATATTCTTGCCCAGTTCAATCACCATCAAATCCTCAGCCACCAGCACCGTGCCGTCATATTCCTCAGCCAGCTCTTCCAGCAGAACCCCAATCGGCAGCGGGTCCGGCGGCAGCATCACCAAATGCGTCAACATCGCCAGCTTTGGCTGAGTCTGGGCAAAAACCCGGCCGACATCTGTCGGTGTGGCATGATGGTCAATCGCTGTCTGGATAGCCGGATATTTGGCCAGCGTTTCCGGGCGGGCGGCGGCTATCTCATGCACAAACACATCCGCCCCCTGTGCCTGGGCTATCAGGTTTTCATTATAGCGGGTATCATGGCTGTGGACGAAAACACGCCCGCCATATTCCACCCGAAAAGCATAGGCCGGGCGGATAAACTCGCCGTGATCCACCTCAATGGCGATGATTTTCAGCCCGCCCCTGTCATAGACCACCCCTTCTTCATAAAGATGCGGGATAATCCGCATATGTTCCGGGTCAATCTCGCTGTCTGCCACGCGAATATCCCGGTCCGGCTTGGTCGCCTGCCAAGCCCCGGCCGCAATATCCTCAACCCCGGGCGGGCCATAGAGATGCAGCGGCCCGCCGCGGTTGGAAAAAGGTTGTCGAATAGTACCCGTCATCACCAAATCAAACAGCCCGGCATAATGGTCTGAGTGGTAATGGGAGAGAATAACCGTATCGGTAAATCCCAGCGGCAGGCCGGCCTGGGCCATGCGAATCGCAGCCCCGCGTCCGCAATCAATCAGTACCCGCTCGTCACCCGCCTCAATCATGGTCGCCGTCCCGAACGCCTCCGCATGCGGATTCGGTATCCCGGTTCCCAGCAGCGTAATACGCAACATCTCTTTTTTGTCCGGCATTTTTGTTTCCCCCAAAACACTCTGACGCTAAAAGCTATTAGAAATGTTGTAAAATACTGATTTACTTTTTTGATATAGGTTTTATCTATATCTTATGGATCCGAAATTTCTTACCCAGCTGGCGGTGATCGTAGAGCTTGGATCGGTCAGCAAGGCAGCACGCAAGCTGAATGTAACGCAGCCCACCCTCTCGCGTTCGGTGCGGGTAATAGAGGATCGGGTCGGCTCCAAAGTGCTGCATCGCGAGCGCTATGGCGTATCCCCAACCGAAATTGGCAGCCGTCTGGCCGAGGAAGGGCGCGCCATCCTGCGCCGCTCGGAACAGGCCCGCACGGCTATAGAGGAATGGCGGAACGGGCTGTCCGGAGAGCTACGAATTGGGGTTGGCCCCATGCTGGCCGCGACGATTTTGAGTGATTTTTTTGCCGGGCAAGCGGCTGAGGCCCCCAGCTACAGCCTGAAGCTGCATTGTGAGGTTGCCTCTGGCCTCGCCCGGGCGCTGAGCGCTGGAGAATTGGATCTGGCCTTGTTCCCCTATGATTTGAACCGGTTTGATGATCAGCTACTACGCCAGCAGATTTACCGTGACCAGCTGCAGATTTTTGTTGCAGCCGATGATCCGCTGGCGAACCAGCTGGCCGTGCCGCCCTCTGCCCTGGCTGATCATCACTGGATCGCGATCAGTGAATCCTCCGGCCTGTTTGAGATTAATAGCGAGATGCTTAACCGAATGGGGCTGCCGCACATGTTTCCAAGGCTGGAAAATACCGGCGATGTGGTGATGACTTTCCGGATTCTGGAGACGACAAAATCCTACTCCCTGCTGCCGACCCGCACCATGGCCAGCTTTGCCGGGCGCTATGGGATCGCGCCGGTTGACCTGACCGAAACGCTGCCGGAGCGCAATATCGGCCTGTGGACCCGGCGCGATACGCATGACCGGCCGGAGGTGGTGGATTTTACCAAAAGGCTGACCCGATTTCTGGAGAAACAGGGCCTGCGCTAGGCGGCTCTGGATTGGGGGGCAGAGGCTGGAATGGAGGCGCAGGACTTCCCCAAATCCCATTTATTCAATGGATACAGGGTTTTGATAAAGGGAAATGGCGGAGGGGAAGGGATTCGAACCCCCGAAAGGAATTTCTTCCTTTAACGATTTAGCAAACCGCCGCCTTCAGCCACTCGGCCACCCCTCCGCAAAAATGAGGTATTGAAGCTGGGCACCGGGCCCCGGCGTATGCACCGCCATCTTTACTGCCATTAGCCATTTGTGTCAATTTTGATTTGCCTGTCAGCGGGCGGGTTTTGCTAGCCATGTGAAGGCTGGTGCGCGAAAAGACCTGAATCACCACCACAATGCCTGCCACGATCAGGCCAATACCGACCAGGGCTGGCCAGTCCAGAACCTCGCCAAACCGATACCAGGCCACCAGCGTGATCAGCACAATTCCCAGCCCTGACCAGAGCGCATAGGTCACCCCCACCGGCAGCCAGCGCATCACCAGCGACATGAACACAAAACAGACCAGATAGCTGACCAGCATGATAACAGTCGGCACCGGACGGGTCAGCGTGTCCGAGGCTTTCAGCGAGGTGGTCGCGATCACTTCAAACAAAATCGCCAGCACCAGATAGACATAAGGCAGAAAAACAGCCATCACCCATCACCCTTGTTTTCTTAAAAAGCCGTGGCGCAGCAAAAGGCCGGACAGACCAGCCCAGCCGCATTGCCTGTCGGCCCTTTATAGCTTATTTTGGGGCAGCAGGTCATAAATTTTAGGGCGTTTGAGAAATGGATATGCTCACCTCCATGCGGGTTTTTACCCATATTGCCGGACAGCGCTCTTTTCGCGGCGCGGCAGAAACGCTGGATATGACTCCGTCTGCCATTTCCAAGCATCTGGCGGCCCTGGAGGAGCGGCTGGGCACCCAGCTGATTGAGCGCACCACACGGCGCGTGGCCCTGACCGAGGTGGGCGCGGCCTATCTGGCGCGCTGCCGCCATATTATCAGCGAAATTGACGAGGCTGAGCTGGAAGTATCCGATGCAACCGGCGAGATTCAGGGGATTTTGAAAGTCAGCGCCCCGCCCGCCTTTGCCCATCGCCATATTGCCCCGCATCTGCCGCTCTTGATGCAGCAATATCCAAGGCTGGCGATTGACCTGATCACCGCCGACCATTCCCTTGGCCCGAATGACAATGTGACCGACCTGCATATCTCTATCACCGGCATGACACCGAATCCTGAGCTGGAAAATGTCACCCTGGCCAGCAATACCAAGCGGCTGGTTGCCAGCCCGGCCTATTTGGCCAGCCATGGCACGCCTGCCTCTGTTGATGATCTCTCCAGCCACCGGCTGATCACGCTGGAATATGGCCATCCGCATAATGAATGGCATTTCAGCACTGATGGCAGCGGGCCGGACCGGTTTCGTGCCAATGGCCCATTGCGGATGGATTCCGGGGAAGCGGTGCTGCGGGCGATTTTGAATGGCGGCGGTATCGCCATGCTGCCAACCTATGTAACGGGCAAGCATATTCATGCCGGCCAGCTGACCCCGATTCTGGATGATCTGGTGCGCGAGGATGAGCCGGTGCACGCGGTCTGGCGCAAGAAAAACCATCGCCGCAACCGGATTGAGCTGCTGGTCTCTTTCCTGAAATCAGTTTATGGCACGGTGCCCTATTGGAACCAGCCGGACGGCACCAGTGAGGCCGCCCAGCGCGCCGCCCTCTAGGCGTCCAGCTTGGCTTTCAGCAGCTGATTCACCATGCCGGGATTGGCCTGGCCGCCAGAGGCTTTCATCACCTGGCCGACAAAAAAGCCGAACAGCTTGTCCTTGCCGCCGCGATATTCTTCAACCTTGTCCTGATTTTCAGCCAGCACCGCCTCTATCATCGCTTCAATCGCGCCTGTATCAGAGACTTGTTTCAGGCCCTTTTCCTCAATGATCTGATCGGGATCGCCGCCGCTTTCAAACATCTCAGCAAACACATCCTTGGCAATGCGGCCAGAGATCGTGCCATCGCTGATCAAATCAACCAGACGGCCCAGCTGATCCGGCCCGACCGGCGAGGCGGCCAGCTCCAGCCCGGCCTTGTTCAGCGCGCCAAACAGCTCAGAACTCATCCAGTTGGCGACCAGCTTGCGGTCGCGGCCAGCACTGGCCTGTTCGTAGAAAAGGGCCGTCTCCCGCTCTTCGGTCAGCACCGCCGCATCATAGGCGGACAGGCCATATTCCTCGGTCATGCGGGCGCGAATCTGATCCGGCAATTCAGGCAGCTGGCCTGCCAGCTCATCCACCAGCGCCTGTTCCAGCACCAGCGGCAGCAAATCCGGGTCCGGGAAATAGCGGTAATCATGGGCATCTTCCTTGCCGCGCATGGCCCGCGTCATGCCTGTCTGGGTGTCAAACAGGCGCGTTTCCTGAACAATCTGGCCGCCCTCTTCGATAATCTCTATCTGGCGTTGCACCTCATAATCAATCGCCTGGGTGATAAAGCGCACCGAATTGAGATTCTTGGTCTCGGTGCGGGTGCCCAGCGCCTCGCCCGGCCGGCGCACCGACACATTCACATCCGCGCGCAAGGAGCCCTCTTCCATATTGCCATCACAAGAGCCGATATAGCGCAGGATAGAGCGCAGCTTTTTGATATAGGCCGCCGCCTGTTCTGCGGAGCGCAAATCCGGGCGCGAGACAATCTCCATCAGCGCGACACCGGAGCGGTTCAGATCGATATAGCTCTTGGTCGGATGCTGGTCATGCAGCGATTTGCCGGCATCCTGTTCCAGATGCAGCCTTTCAATGCCGATATCATGGCTGCTGCCATCTGCCAGATCGATTCGAATAGAGCCCTCTCCGACAATCGGCTGCTGGAACTGGCTGATCTGATAGCCCTGCGGCAAGTCAGCATAAAAATAATTTTTCCGGTCAAACACCGAAATCAGATTGATCCGGGCGTTCAGCCCCAGCCCGGTCCGCACCGCCTGGCGCACACATTCTTGATTGATGACCGGCAACATCCCCGGCATCGCGGCATCCACCAGCGAGACATGGGCGTTCGGGCCGCCGCCAAATTTGGCAGAGGCACCGGAAAACAGCTTTGATTCAGACACCACCTGGGCATGGACTTCCATCCCGATGACCACTTCAAACGGGCCGCTGCGCCCCTCTACCAGATTTGTCTTCTCGCTCATTGCGCTTCTCCTGCGGCCCGCGGCGGGGCCAGGGTGAACCCAGCAGCCGCCTCCAGCGCGCCAGCCACCTGATACACCCGGTCTTCGGCAAATTTATTGGCCAGCACCTGCAACCCCAGCGGCAAGCCCGCCCCGGACAGGCCGGCCGGCACCGAAATCCCCGGCAGCCCGGCCAGGCTGGCCGGCACGGTAAAGACATCATTCAGATACATGGTGACCGGATCTTCCGGCTTGCTTCCTAGGGCAAAGGCTGCGCTGGGCGTGGCCGGGGTCAGGATCGCATCGACGCTGGCAAAGGCCGTCTCAAAATCGCGGGCAATCAGCTGGCGCACCTTCTGGGCTTTCAGGTAATAGGCATCATAATAGCCAGCCGACAGCGCATAGGTGCCGATCAAAATACGCCGCCGCACCTCTTCGCCAAAACCGGCTGAGCGGGTGGCCGCATACATCTCATCCAGAGACTCCGCTTCAACCCGCAAGCCATAGCGCACCCCGTCATAGCGAGCCAGATTGGAGGATGCCTCAGCTGGCGCGATAATATAATAGCATGGCAGCGCATAGCGGGTATGCGGCAGGGAAACCGGCACCAGCTCAGCCCCCGCCTCCACCAGCCATTTCTGCCCCTTCTCCCACAGCGCCATAATCGCCGGGTCCATGCCATCCATCACATATTAATCCGGAATACCGATTTTCAAACCCTTGACCCCGGCCGTGACCGCTGCCCGGCAATCCGGCAGGGCCAGCTCAGCAGAGGTGGAATCACGCGGATCATGCCCGGCCATCGCCTCCAGCATCAGGGCTGAATCAGCCACCGTCCGGCTGAAAGCCCCGGCCTGATCCAGCGAGGAGGCAAAGGCCACAATACCCCAGCGCGAACAACGCCCATAGGTTGGCTTCATGCCGACCACCCCGCAAAAGGCTGCAGGCTGGCGAATGGAGCCGCCAGTATCCGTGCCGGTTGCCAGCAAGGCCGTCTGGCTGGCCACCGCCGCTGCCGACCCGCCTGAGGAGCCGCCAGCTGTCAGGTCCGGGCCACCTACTTCAGACCAGGGATTAACAGGCGGGCCGAAAACACTGGTTTCATTGGAAGAACCCATCGCAAATTCATCACAATTCAGCTTGCCCAGCAAATAACAGGGTGACATATTTGTCCTATCAGCCTGATAACATTGCCATGCCTATCTGCAAGTTTTACGATACGATTAGTTCAGTTTCTGCTCAACATCGATGCATGGGGCTTGATGTTGTAAGAAAACTATTGGCATTGCGCTTGGTGATGCTGACCATAAAATAGCTAGCCCTCTAAAAATCTTATGGCGTACAAAATTCACCCCTGATGCCCACCAGCTGATTGAGATGATCGATGAATTTTCAATTGGCATGCTGGTTATTGGCTGGCCTTTAAATATGGATGGCTCACGAGGCCCCAAAATGTGATTCAGTCCGTGATTTTGCCCATTCCTTTTTAACATTACGAGATATCAATATTTGCTTTCACTGACGAACGGCTATCAACAGCGGCGGTAGAACGTAGCATGATTGACGCAATTTAACCAAAACGGCGAGAAAAACGAAGAGATGCGCTAGCAACCGCATGGATTTTACAATCTGCATTTGACGGAATTGCCTTACCCCTCACCGCTAGCAGGCTATCGGATTAGCTGAAAGCTGAGTGATGGAATTTAATTGGCAAAATCACCGGCTAGGCATATAACAGCACATTAAGATGACAGAAAAACAGACATCACACCATGCGCATACCCTGAAATCAGGGCATCTATTAGGTATTGAAAGGGCTAGGCGTTGACGAAATCACTGCCCTGCTAGACCAGATCATTATATTTTGCAGATATCATTACCTCACCATCTGAACCTCATGATGATGTAGTAAAATCACCATGGCGTTACCGTCGTTAATCCTGTTTTTAGAAAATTCCACAGAACCAGAGTGTCGTTTGAAGTTGCCGCAAAAGCAATTGCTTCTATTCCTGAATATTTCGGTTTCTGGCTCATCTGTGAAAAAAGGAAACGCTGGTTGATACAGCTACCACCTAAATGCGATGCATCCTGATATCCTGGTGGTGCGCCATCATGCGGCAGACACACCATTGCTGTTAAGCAAACATGTAAGTGCTGCAATTATCAATGCAGGGGATGGACGCCATGAACACCCCACGCAGGCATTGCTGGATGCGCTTACCATAAAACGTGGTTTTGGGCGGATTGCCGGCCTTAAAATTGCCATTTGCGGAATATTGCCAATAGCCGTGTGGCGCGTTCAAATCTGTATCTGCTAGGCGCGCTTGGCGCAGATTTAAGATTTGTTGCCCCCTCTACCTTATTGCCATCAGATGTAGAAAAGCTGGGCATGCCTGTCTTTACAAATCTGAATGAAGGCATTGCAGGGGCCGATATCATCATGATGCTGAGATTGCGAAAGAACGTATGCAGGGGCGCGAAATCCCGAAGCCAGCATGAATATTTCAATCTGTTTGGACTTGATAGTGCCAGTGTCGATAAGCTGGCAGGCGATGCGGTTATCATGCATCCGGGCCCGATGAATAGAGGCGTTGAAATCGCTTCATCTGTTGCAGATGACCCCAGAAAGAACCTGATTACCCAGCAGGTGGAAATGGGGTTGCAGCGCATGGCCTGTCTTGAGGGCGCTCCGGCCTAACGGTTTAGCTGGACAGAAAGGGCGATAATGGCAAAATTATTCAAAAATGCGCATCTTGTCTGCCCTGAAAGTGAATTGTCCAAAGATGGCTGGCTGGTTGTTGATCACGGCGTTATTACGCAAAGCTCATTTGACGAGCAGACACCACCCGATGAAGCCAGCATGAGCAAAGTCATT
>JAYPQA010000007.1:0-35940 GCA_038131695.1 Alphaproteobacteria bacterium
GAAAGGAAAATCACTGGCCCAGCAGAGGCCTGGCGCATCATTTGACCATTCAGACAGGCTGCCGGAAGCGCAATACCATGCCAGCTTCCCCACCCCTTTTGCGCCCAGCGGATTGATGCGGGTCGGCACCGCATGGGTGGCCAGCCGGAAAAAGGGCAGATCATCTGCCAGCGGCATCCGGTAATCCATGAAAGAGCCATTCACCATCTGGCCATTCCCGTCATAAATTACCTGCTCGCCGAGTGCCTGGCCGATCCCTTGTGCAATACCGCCCTGCATCTGGCCTTCGACCAGCGCCGGATTCAGCACTGTGCCGACATCCTCAACCGCGGTATAATCCTCAACTCGTCACCCGGCCGGTTGCCGGGTCTATCTCTATCTCGCACAGGTGACAGCCATTCGGATAGGTCGGCTGATCCGGCAGGAATTCTGACAAGATCGACAACCCGTCCGCCGCATTGCTGTGCTGGGCAATATCTGACCAGTCCAGCTGGCGGTCTGTGCCGATGGCAGAAAAGCGGCCCTTGGCAAAGTGAATATCCTCAGCCCGGCAATCCAGAATACCGGCCGCGATGGCCTGGCCCTCAGCCAGCATCTGATCCAGCCCCAGCACCAGGGCTGAGCCGGCAACCACGGTTGAGGCCGAGCCGCCATTGCCGCGCCCGGAGGGCAGCAGATCAGTATCACCCTGGGCATAGATAATCTTCTCCAGACCAAGGCCCAGCCGCTCAGCAGCCAGGCGGCTGAAGGTGGTTTCATGGCCCTGGCCGACGCTCATCGCGCCCGGTGCCACCACCAGCTGGCCATCCGGGCGCAGCGTCAAGCGCGCCACATCTTTTAGCACTTTTTTGAACGGGCCGCCGGCATTTTCCACCGGCATGGACAGACCGATACCGCGCAGCTTTCCCGCCTGTTCTGAAGCCGCGCGGCGGGCGGCAAACCCGGCATAATCAGCCAGCCGCAGGGCCTTATCCATCACAGCTGGAAAATCGCCGCAATCATAAAGGAAAGTCAGCTGGGTCTGGTAGGGCATCTGATCCGGCTGCACCAGATTCCGCCGCCGCAAATCAACCGGATCGATCCCCGCCTTGGCTGCCAGCCGGTCGATGGTTTTTTCGATAATATAGGTTGCTTCCGGCCTGCCAAAACCGCGATAGGGGCTGGTCGGCACACAGTTGGAATAGACAAAATCCAGTGCCGCACAAATCGCCCCGAATTGATAGGGCCCGGCAATCCCACCCAGATTGCTCAGCATCCCCTTTGTGCGGCGTGACAAATAGGCCCCAATATCGGCAGACAGCTCCACCGCAAATCCGGTAAAATGCCCGTCCCCATCCAGCCCCAGCCGGGCGGTTCCGGTAACCCCGCGGCCCTGATCATCTGAGATGAAGGCCTCGGTGCGCCCGGCGGCCCAGCTGACCGGACGGCGCAGCTGGCGGGCGGCCAGACAGACCAGCACATCTTCGCGGAACAGGCCGCCTTTCATGCCAAAGGAGCCGCCAACATCCTGAGCCAGAACCTGTATCTGATCAGCCTCCATTCCCAGCAGGCCAGCCAGCTCATTGCGCACCCCAAAGGGGCTTTGCGTCGCGGTGGACAGCACCAGCCTGCCCGCCTCATCAAAGGCGGCTGAGCTGGCGCGCATTTCAATCGTATTGGCCAAAACGCGGCTGATTTCAATTTCTACAGAAACCGTCACAACCGACTTTTTCAGCAGCGCGGCCACCTCGTCCGGCGCGCCCAGCCGGTGGGCAGAGGCCAGATTGTCCGTCATGCCGGGCCAGACCGTGCGCCCGGCCGCGCCGCGATCATGGGGATGAATGGGCGTGGCCTCTTCTATATCCAGCTGCACCAGCTCAGCGGCATCCAGCGCCTGTTGCTGGCTGTCCGCGACAATCATCACCAGCGGCTCGCCCAAATGGCGGATAGTGGTCTGGTTCAAAATCGGGCGCGGCGAGCGGGAGGTGGGCCCGCCATCCTGACGCACCACCTCGCCTGTCCAGACCATCTCCTCCAGCCCGGCCGCGGCCAAATCTGCGCCGGTCAGAACCAGCTGCACGCCGTCAGCTGCCCTGGCAGCCTGGCAGTCAAGGCCGGTCAGCTGCCCGCTGGCAACCGGGCTGCGCACAAAAACAGCGGCCAGACTGTCTGCTGGAAACAAATCTGCCGTATAGCGCCCCTGGCCAGTGACAAAGCGCCAATCTTCCAGCCTGCCTGCCTGACTGCCCATCTATTTGCAAAGCTCCCTGTTATTTCCAAGCTGATGCCGTTTATGTTACCAGCAAAGCAAGGGCAGTTGAAAAGGGAAATTTCCAACCCTGGCACAGGGCCGGAAAAGGGGCGGGCCGGGTTTTCTCTAAAAATCCGCTGTTTCCTGCGGATCCAGCCGATAGGTTTTCAGCCAAACCTCAGTGGTAAAAGAGGGGCCAGCATGGGCCGCGCGCAGGGGCCAGAAATCCGGCTCCAGCAGCTCGGTTATCTCGCTGTCGGTTTCCGCAGCCTCAGACTGCGTGTTTGCCAAGGCGCGATGCCGCTGCTGCCCGCCTCCCAAAATCTGCATTTTGTCAGCCAATTCCATAGGTGGTAAAACGACCGGATCTGCCGTTTTATTAGTCGCTTTTTGTCCTGTTTTGCCGGTAACCGGATTAAGGCTGGACGAAAGGCGGCAAGCTGGCTAGGCTCAATTCCCGGTGGTTAGTCCGGGACAGGATGACGCTGGATGGCACAACCGAAAACAACGAAAAACACGGCAAAAACGCCGCTTTTATCCGCGCTGAAGGTCAGTAAATCCTTTGGGGATTTCGTGGCGAAGATCAGGCGATTGATTTTACCATATATCCGGGCGAGCTGCACGCCCTGCTGGGGAAAACAGGGCCGGCAAATCCACCTTCGTTAAAATGGTCTATGGGCTGCTGCAACCGGATAGCGGGCATTTTGAGTGGCAGGGTGAAAAAAATCCAGATCAGCAACCCGCAACAGGCGCGGGCCACCGGTATCGGCATGGTCTTTCAGCATTTCTCGCTGTTTGAGGCGTTGAGCGTTGCTGAAAATATCCGCCTGGCCCTGCCTGCTGATTATCACTCGGAGGATCTGGCTGCCGAAATTGCCAGCAAATCGGCTGATTATGGTATTCCGCTCAATGCAGATCAGATTATCGCTGATCTGTCTGTCGGCCAGCGCCAGCGCGTGGAGATTATGCGCTGCCTGCTGCAAAATCCGGCCTTGCTGATTATGGATGAGCCGACCTCTGTTTTGACCCCGCAGGAGACCGAGCAGCTGTTTGCCGTTTTGCGGCGGCTGGCCGAGCAGGGCTGTGCGGTGCTGTTCATCTCGCACAAGCTGGATGAGATAAAGCAGCTGACCAGCCGGGCAACCATTTTGCGGGGCGGCCAGAAGGTGGCTGAGCTGGCGACACGCGAAAAGACCACCCGCCAGATGGCGGAATTGATGGTGGGCTCCGAGATAATGGATATAAAGCGGCGCAAGCCGCCGCGCGAACAAACCGCGCTCTTTGCAGTGGCCGGGTTGAACCGGCCGGCCCTCAGCCCGTTTGAGGTGGCCTTGAAAGATATTCATCTGACTGCCAATAAGGGCGAGATTCTGGGGATTGCGGGGATTGCCGGCAATGGGCAGGGCGAGCTGATGGAGGCGCTGACCGGGGAGTGGTGCCAGCCAGCCGGTCATACTATTCAGCTGGCCGGACAGGAATTATCTGCTGCCGGGCCGCTGGCGCGCCGCAAGGCCGGGGTCTGTTTTATCCCGGAAGAGCGCAATGGCCATGCCGCGGTCCCGTCGATGAATTTGGCGGAAAATGCCTTGCTGACCGGCTATGAGGACCCGAAAACCGTCTCTGGCGGGGTGATCAGCCATGCTGAAACCCTGTCGAAGGCCGAAAAAATTGCCCAGACCTTTGATGTGCGCCGGCCCTCTGCCAATCCGCTGGCCTCCGCCCTGTCTGGCGGCAATTTGCAGAAATTTGTGGTGGGCCGGGAAATTATCAAAAAGCCGGGCGTGCTGATCGTCTCGCAACCGACCTGGGGGGTGGATGTCGGGGCCGCCCAATTCATCCGCAAGGCAATGACCGAGCTGGCCGAACAGGATCAGCGGTGATTATGATCTCTCAGGATTTGGAAGAGATTTTCGCCATTTCGCACAAGATAGCGGTGCTGAATGACGGGCATCTCTCTGCCGCCAGACCGGCCGGGGAGATGACGGCTGAGGAAATCGGCCTTTGATGGGCGGGGCTGCCGACACAGCAGACCAGGCAGAAAGGGCAGCCAGATGATTATCCTGCATCCGCGCAAGCATATTCCGCTGCAGCTGACCTTGCTGGTGCCGGTCGTGTCGGTGGTGATCACGCTGTTTTTGGGAGCCTTGATTTTCGCCTTTCTCGGCTATCATCCGATGGCCGCCTTGTATGAGTTTTTTGTCGCCCCGCTGAGCCGCCCGGATCAGCTGGGTAATTTGCTGGTCAAGGCCTGCCCCTTGATCATTATCGGCACCGGGCTGGTTTTTTGCTACCGCGCCAATATCTGGAATATCGGGGCTGAGGGGCAGCTGGTTCTGGGCGCGCTGGGGGCCGGGTGGGTTGCCCTGTCCTTTCCGGAGGCGACAACCCCGTTTTTGCTGGTGGCGATGGCGGTGGCGGCGATGCTGGCCGGGGCGCTCTGGGCGGCGATACCGGCCCTGCTGAAGGTGCGCTTTTCAACGAATGAGATTTTGGTCTCGCTGATGCTGACCTATGTGGCGGCCTTGCTGATTGACTGGCTGGTGCGCGGGCCCTGGCGGGATCCGAAATCCTTTGGCTTTCCGCTGACCAGGCCCTATCCGGATGGCGGGGTGATTGACCCGATACTGATCCCCGGCATAGGGCGGCTGGGCCAGCTGCATTGGGGGGTTCTGATAGCCTTTATCGTGGCGGTGATTGGCTGGTTTTTCCTCTCGCGGATGCTGGGCGGCTTTCAGGTCAAGCTGATGGGCGATGCCCCGCGTGCAGGCCGCTTTGCCGGGTTCAGCCCGGGGCGGGTTACGCTGGGTGTGTTTTTGATCTCCGGCGCGCTGTCCGGGCTGGCCGGCATGATTGAGGTCTCCGCCAATATCGGCCAGTTACAGCCGAATGTGTCCTTTGGCTATGGCTTTACCGCGATCATTGTGGCGTTTCTGGCGCGCCTCAACCCGCTGGCAGTAATTGTCGCCGGGCTGGTGGTTGCGCTGGCTGAGTTGGGCGGGGATGCGGCGCAGATATCGCTGAAAATCCCGAAAGTGGTGACCGGCATTTTCAAGGGCATTTTGCTGTTTATGCTGCTGGCCGGGGAAACGCTGACCCGCTATCAGCTGATCTGGGTGGGCCCGGGTAGCGGCGACCAGCCGGACAGCCCGGCAGGCAAGCAATAAGGGAGGCCGGCAACCATGTATGAAGAATTGCTTTTGACCATCCTGCTGACCTCTGTGCCGCTGATTTTGGCAGCGACCGGAGAGCTGGTCGCTGAACGCAGCGGGGTTCTCAATCTGGGGGTTGAGGGGATGATGCTGATGGGGGCGGTCGCTGCTTTCGGGGCGGCCAGCCTGTCCGGCAATGTCTATCTGGGTATTTTGGGCGGCGGGATATCCGGGATGCTTGTTGCCGGTATCTTCGGCTTTTTTGTGCTGGGTCTGGCGACCAATCAGGTGGCAACCGGTCTGGCGCTGACGATTTTCGGGACCGGCCTGTCCGGCCTTATCGGGGCGCCGCTGGTGGGCAAGGCGATTGACGGGTTGCCAGCCCTGGTGATTCCCGGCCTGTCCGAGCTGCCCTTGGTCGGCGTTTTGTTCCAGCTTGATTTGCTGGCCTATCTGTCGGTGCTGATTGTGGCGGTGACCAGCTGGTTTTTGATGCGGACAAGGGGCGGGCTCATCCTGCGGTCTGTGGGCATCAATCATGACAGCGCCCATGCGCTGGGCTATCCGGTTTTGTGGGTGCGGCTGGGGGCGGTTCTGTTTGGCGGTTTCATGGCCGGTCTGGCCGGGGCCTATCTGCCGCTGGTGCTGACCCCGCATTGGGCCGAACAGATGACCGCCGGGCGCGGCTGGATTGCGCTGGCGCTGGTGGTGTTTGCGTCCTGGCGGCCCTGGCGGGTGGTTATCGGGGCGGTCTTGTTTGGCGGGGTGACCATTATGCAGCTGGCCGGACAGGCAAAAGGCTGGACAATCCCGTCACAATTCTTGTCAATGATGCCATATATTGCCACTATCATAGTCTTGGTAGCCATATCGGGCCGCGGCCGTATCCAGTTCGGTGCGCCCGCGCATCTGGGAAAGAGTTTTCATGCAACCCGCTAGGGGATTGCAGCTGAGTTAACCAAAGGAAAGGAGAACCCTGAAGATGGGAAATGCAAAACTTATTATCGCCGCGCTAGTGGTGCTTATTGCGGCAGCCGTATTCTATATGATCGGCCAGCCGCCCCAGGAGAAGGAGACAGCTGACAGCGGCGCGCTGAAAGTCGGCTTTGTCTATCTGACCAATCCGGGCGATCATGGCTGGACCTATGCCCATGAGGTGGGCCGCCAGCAGCTGCAGGATCATTTCGGTGACAAGATTGAGACCTCTTATGTTGAGAATGTGCCCGAAGGGCCGGATGCGGCGCGGGTGATTCGCGATCTGGTTGCCCAGGGTAACAAGATCATCTTCACCACCTCTTTCGGCTATATGGATCCGACCTTGCAGGTGGCAGGCGAATATCCGGATGTGTATTTTGACCATATCACCGGCTATAAGCGGGCCGCCAATATGGCGACCGGCAATATCCGCTTTTATGAAGGCCGCTATGTGCAGGGTGTGGTTGCCGGGCTGACAACCAAATCCAACCAGATCGGCTATCTTGGAGCCTTCCCAATCCCTGAGGTTATTCAGGGGATCAATTCCTTTGCCCGCGGCCTGCGTTCGGTGAATCCGGATGCCTCTATCAAGGTGGTTTGGGTGAATAGCTGGTATGACCCGGTCAAGGAAGCAGACGCGGCCAAGGTGCTGATTGCCGAAGGGGCCGATGTTCTGGCCCAGCATACAGACAGCCCGGCCATGCTGCAGACAGCTGAAAAGGCGGGTGTGAAGGGCTTTGGCCAATCCTCTGATATGCATGAATTTGCACCCAATGCACAGCTCTTCTCCTCAGTCAATAATTGGGGGCCTTACTATATTGACCAGGTGCAAAAGGTTCTGGATGGCAGCTGGACAACCGGCGAGGGCCCGGACCATTGGGCTGGCAATACCTGGAAGGGTATCGGCGATGATTTCCTGGTGCTGACCGAGTTCAAGAATATGCCGGCTGATGTCGCGGCCAAGGCTGCGGCGGCGCGTGACGGCATCGCAAATGGCAGCCTGAATATCTTTGAGGGCCCGATGCAGGACAATGAAGGCAATGAGGTTCTGAAAGCCGGGCAGGTCATGGATGATGGCGGCCTGTGGGCGATGAATTATTATGTTGCCGGGGTAGAGGGCAAAATCCCGAACTAACCTGTTCAACAGACAGACCAAAATAGCGAAAGGCAGGCTGGTGAGCCTGCCTTTTCCTTTACCGCTCTTGCCAAAAACCGGCGGCGGCTGGGCGGGCCTGTCAGTTAATCCGCTCGCCGGACTCCACATCAAAATAAGAGGCTTTTTCCATATTGAAGGCGAAATCCATTGATTCGCCCGCGGCCGCCCGGGTTTCTGCTTTCAGGCGGGCGGTGACTTCCTTGCCGGACAGGCTGAGCAGCACAAAAGTATCCGCCCCGGCAGGTTCCACCACATCTACATCGCAGGCGGTTATATGCACATTCTTGCCGCTGCCGAAGGCGGCCTCGGTAATATCCTCAGGCCGGATGCCCAGCACCACCCGGTCCGGCAGATTCCTGGCTTTTTTATCCAGCAGGCGCAGCGGCTCGCCAGAGGGGCGTTCGATCACCAGCTCAGTGCCGCGGCCATTTTTGCGGGTCTGGGCGGTGACCAGATTCATCGCCGGGGAACCCATAAAATCAGCAACAAACAAATTGGCCGGGCGCAGGTAAATCTCAGCAGGTGTGCCGATTTGCTGAACCAGACCGTCCTTCAGCACCACAATTTTGGTTGCCAGCGTCATCGCCTCAATCTGATCATGGGTGACATAGACCATCGTGGCGTTCAGATTGTGATGCAGCTTTTTGATCTCATTGCGCATTTCAACGCGCAGCTTGGCATCCAGATTAGAGAGCGGCTCGTCAAACAGAAACAGCTTGGGATCGCGCACCAGAGCCCGCCCCATTGCCACCCTTTGGCGCTGGCCGCCAGACAGCTGGGCCGGGCGCCGGTTCAGCAAGGGCTCAATCTGCAGCTGGCGGGATACCTCAGCCAGCTTTTCCTGCTGCGTCTGCTTGTCAATGCCGCGCACTTTCATCCCGAAGGTAATGTTCTTGGCCACGGACATGGTGGGGTAGAGGGCATAGGATTGGAAAACCATCGCTATATCCCGGTCTTTCGGGCTGATCTCATTCATATTGCGCCCATCAATGGCGATCTGGCCGCTGGTGACCGGCTCCAGACCGGCGATACAGTTCAAAAGGGTGGATTTGCCGCAGCCGGACGGGCCAACAAGCACCAGAAAATCACCGGACTCAATCTCGACATTCACATTTTTCAGAATTTGGAGCGTGCCAAAATTCTTGTTCAGCGCCTGTATCTGCAGAATTGGTGTCATGGTTCCCTACCCTTTCACTGAACCAGCGGTGAGCCCGCGGATAAAATATTTGCCGGCGACGACATAGACGATCAAGGTGGGCAGCGCGGCGATAATCGCGGCTGCCATATCGACATTATATTCCTTCACACCGGTGGTTGAATTCACGATATTGTTCAGCGCGACTGTTATCGGCTGGGTTCCGGCCTGGGAAAAGGAAACGCCAAACAGAAAATCATTCCAGATCTGGGTGAATTGCCAAATAATTGTCACCACAATAATCGGAACAGACAAGGGCAGGAAAACCGACCAGAAAATGCGGAAGAATCCGGCCCCGTCAATCTTGGCTGCGCGCATCAGCTCTGGCGAAATCGATACATAGTAATTGCGGAAAAACAGGGTTGTGAAACCCAGCCCATAAACAACATGAACAAATATCAGCCCCGGAATGGAACCGGCCAGACCCATCAGGCCCAGCAGCCGCGCCATCGGCAGCAAGACCACCTGAAACGGAATAAAACAGCCGAACAGCATCAGCGAGAAAATCAAATTTGCCCCGCGGAACCGCCATTGGGCAATGACATAGCCATTGATCGCGCCCAGAAAGGTGGAAATAAGCACCGCCGGAACCGCCATCACAATGGAATTCCAGAAATAGGGTTTCAGCCCCTCGCATTTGATTCCGGAACAGGCCGCAGACCAGGCCGTGCCCCAGGCATCAAAGGTTACCTCTCTTGGCAGGGAAACCAGCGAGCCGGTCTTGATCTCCTCAAGGCTTTTCAGCGAGGTGGTCACCATCACAAATAACGGCGCCAGATAATAGAGCGCAAACAGCACCAAAAGCAGATAGAGCAGCCAGCGCAGGGCGAGGCGCGTTATCTGGGTTGACGCCGTGCTGGCCAGATCACCTTGCATCATTCCGGCTCCGCAATTCTGAATAAAGGTAGGGAACAACAATCGCAAAAATCACCGCCATCATGACCATCGCTGAGCTGGCAGCCTGGCCGATATTGCCGCGCGAAAAGGCCATCGAATACATATAGGTCGCCGGCAAATCCGTGGCATAGCCGGGCCCGCCGCCCGTCAGCGCGATAACCAGATCAAAGCTCTTGATCGCCAGATGCGCCAGCACAATAAAGGCAGACAGGAAAACCGGGGCCATGGACGGGATGATAATCGATACATAAATGCGCCAAAGCGGAATCCCGTCCACCTGGGCGGCGCGGATAATCTCATCCTCTACCGATCTGAGGCCGGCCAGAAACAGGGCCATGACAAAGCCCGATGCTTGCCAGACAGCGGCAATCACAATGGTGTAGATGGCCATATCCGGATTGACCAGCCAGTCAAAGGTAAAATCCTCAAATCCCCATTTGCGCACGGTTGCCTCTATGCCGAGGCCGGGATTCAAGAACCAGCGCCAGGCGGTGCCGGTCACAATCAAGGACAGGGCCATCGGATAGAGATAAATCGTGCGCAGCACCCCTTCGGTGCGGATTTTCTGGTCCAGCAGGATCGCCAGCAACAGGCCCAGCAGCATTGAGAGCACAATAAACAACCCGCCAAACACAAACAGGTTTTCCAGAGCCGTATCCCAGCGCGGAGAGGCAAACAGGCGCTGATACTGGGTGATGCCCTCTATCTCATAACGGGGCATCAGCTTGGATTTGGTCAGCGAAACCCAGCCCGTCCAGACAATAAATCCATAAACAAATACAAGAATGGCCGCAAAGGATGGGGCAAGCACAAATTTTGGTATTTGGCGCTCCAGACGCTCCAGCATAATCTTCTCCCCCCTTGCCGGCCGGTATGGTCTCAATCAAATTCCCGCCCGCAAGAGACCCTGCAGGCGGGATGGTTTTTTTCCTGATTACAGGCTGTTGGCAACCGCAGAAGCCAGCATGGATACGGCTTCTGAAGAAGACATATCAGAGTTGAAATGGGCTGTCACAACATCGGTGATAGCACCGGCCTGGGCCCCGCGCAGGGCCATGCCATGGGCATAGGAAGGCAGCAGCGAGCCAGCTGAGCTGGAAGCCGCCATATCCTGGGCCGAAGTGTGGGCGCAGGCATCAAACTCATCCAGGGCCACATCAACGCGGGCCGGAATAGAGCCTTTGTTCAGGTTGAACACTTTCTGGAAGTTCTTGCCGACGATCAGCTCAGCCAGCAGGTCCTGACCGGACTTCTTGTCTGACCCGTCAACCGAGAACATGGCAAAGCTGTCCACATTGTAGAGGAAGCCGCCACCCGGTGTAGAGGCACACAGGAAATCAATCCCCGGGCGCTTGCCGGCAGCCAGGAATTCTCCCTTTGCCCAATCGCCCATGATCTGGAAGGCAGCCTCGCCATTCATCACCATGGCTGTTGCCAGGTTCCAGTCACGGCCGGAGAAGTTGCTATCCACAAAACCGCGCAGGGTGCGCATCTGGTCAAAGACCGCTTTCATGGTGTCTGACTTCAGGGTTGCCTGATCCAGCTCAACAAAGGCCTTGTTGAAGAAGTCTGCCCCGCCGATACCCAGCGCCACAGCTTCAAAGACAGTTGCATCCTGCCAGGCCTGGCCACCATGGGCCAGCGGGGTGATCCCGGCAGCCTGCAGCTTGGCAGCCGCCGCGTTGAACTCATCCCAGGAAGTCGGCATTTCAATGCCATGCTTTGCCAGCACGCTGGCATTGGCCCAGATCCAGTCGATCCGGTGCACATTGACCGGGGCCGCACACCAGCTGCCTTCACATTTCATGTGACGGGCAATCGCATCAGGCAGCACCTCTGACCAGTTATTGGCCTCAGCAACGGCAGAAATATCGGCCAGAGCGCCTTCCTCATACCATTCCTGAATAGACGGGCCTTTCAGCTGCACAGCTGTCGGGGCATTGCCTGACAGAACCCGCGCACGCAGGGCTGTCATCGCGGCATCACCGCCACCACCGGCAACCGGCATATCTGTCCAGGCACCACCGCGTGATGCAAATTCCTGCTGCAGAACGGCAACGGACTTGGCTTCACCGCCAGAAGTCCACCAATGCAGCACTTCTGCCTCAGGGTCAGCAACCGCGCTGTTCCCAAGGCCCAGAGTCATGGCTGTCGCAGCCACGGCCATCAGATATTTTCTCATGCTTTCCTCCCATAGATTGAGTGCAAAAAAGATGGTCGCTCACGTTAAGAAACAGGGCCGAAACAATCAATTTACAAAATGGACATAATCGGAAACCGAAATGAATTTTCTGAAGATTCTATTACAATTTGTTACCTTTTCATTGCCTTTATTGCATGATGTTACATTCTGGGAAAATGCAGCAGGGAATCAGGACAGCAGATTATGGCAGTCAGCAAGCTCCTCGTCGTTGATGATGACCGGGATATGAGCCAGATGATGGCCCAGTTTCTGGGCAATAACGGGTTTATCGTCTATACGGCTGCCAGCGCGCGGGAAATTCAGAAGATTCTGGATCGCGGGCGAATCGATCTGATTCTTCTGGATGTTATGCTGGGGGAGGAAAACGGCCTTGATATATGCCGCAGGATTCGTGAAGAGCAGAATGTGCCGATTATTCTGGTCTCGGCCCTGTCAGCAGACAGCCAACGGATGTCGGGCTATGCGGTGGGGGCGGATGATTATATTGCCAAGCCCTTCAATCCTGATCTGCTGGTGGCCCGGGTGCAGGCTGTCTTGCGGCGGGTTCAGCGGTCAGCCTCTCTCCATTACCGGCGCAATGTGAGCCGTTACCGGTTCAATGGCTGGACTTACAATGCCAAGAGCAATGAGGTAACCGCCCCGAACGGAATTCAGGTCGCTCTTTCCCAGCGCGAGACCAGCTTGCTGCGCGTGTTGCTGGCCAATCCCCATGTGGTGCTGAAACGCGAGGAAATTGTCACGGCGATGGATATTACCAAAGAGGGCGATACCATGTCAGACAGTTCCGGGCGGGCGCTGGATGTGTTGGTGGGCCGCTTGCGGGGCAAGCTGACACAGACCCCCAAAAGCCCGCAGATGATTCGCACTGAACGGGGGGTCGGCTATATTTTTGCCGTTGATGTTGAACAGTGCGAATCCTGAACCCGTTTTCCAGCTCCTTGCGGCTAATGGCCAGCCTGTGGGTGGGCCTTGCCCTTGGCGCAGGCATTCTGGCCGCCTGGGTCTGGGCCTATTCTGACCGGCAATGGCAGAGGCATCTGGACAGTGCCTATGATGCGGGCAGCCGTCTCTATGAAACCCTGTATTTTGCCAGCCCGCCGCCGGACTATCTGACTGTCACACAATTGGAGCCGGCCGCGGCAAAGCTGGCCCAGGCCGGACGCTTCAATCAGATGTCCGCTATTGCCAATTCATCGCTGGTGACGCAATTTTCCATCACCGGGCGAACCGAGACGGGCGGTCTCGCCCGTATTGTGATCGCCGTGGTGTCGCCGGATTTGTCCTATCCGGTCGCTGAGCTGAATGGCCTGTCGGAAAAGCGCCGGGCAGATGCCAGCCTGCTGCGCAGCAAGCTGGCGGATATTTCGGTATTGCTGGCCAGCTATTGCTCAAAGCCTTCGGTTTATCTGCGTTTTGAAGAGCAAAGCTGGATGCAGGTGCGGGCAGAAAAAATCTGGAATTGTTCTGCCGCGCCAACAGATTTGCGCCTGTTATCAGCTGCTATCCTGCTTGCTACCCTGTCCCTGCTCTGGACAGCGATTGCCACATCAAGCGGGCAATTCAGCAATTTTTCCTCGCTTCTGGCCAGCCGCAGCAAGCTGGGCGGGCCGGTGACCTATGCCGAAAGCGGGCCGCTGGAATTGCGCGAATTGATCCGCTCCATCAATCGCTATTTGCAAAATGAGACGGAATCGCTGACCAGGCGGGCAAAATTCCTGGTTGGGGTGAGCCATGATCTGGGCACGCCTGCTACCCGGCTGAGATTGCGGGCCAGGCTGGTTCAGGACCCTGAGCTGCGCGGCAAGATAGATGCCGATATTGAACAGATGACCGGCATGATAGAGAGCGTGCTGGCCTATACACAGACCGAGATTAACATAGAGGCCGCGCGTCAGCTCTCGCTGGTTTCGCTGGTTCAATCCATTGTCTCTGATTTTCAGGATGAGGGATTGCCGGTCAGCCTGCAAGAAGATCACCCGCGCCCCTTGTCAGCTGGCACCATCTTGTTTGTCCAGAAAAAGAAGCGGCCTGGCCTTTCGGCTGGCCCGGCGATGATTATTGTGACAGCCCAGCCGCAGGCCTTGCGCCGGGCGATCACCAACCTGATTGACAATGCGCTGAAATATGGCCGCCGCGCCCAGCTTTCCATTGACCAGAGCTCAGAATATGCCGCGATTCATATCGATGATTTTGGCCCGCAAAATGAACAGATTGACATGAACAGCCTGATCGATCCGTTCAAGCGCGGCGAGAATTCTCGCCAGGTCAAGGGGTTTGGAATCGGCCTCAGCGTCGCCTCCACCATTGCCGAACAGCATGGCGGGCGGCTTGAATTTTCGCAGCGTTCGGACGGGTTGCGGGCCTCGCTGGTGATCAGCCGGACAATGACAGCCGGGTCTTTTTCCGACAAGGGCTGAAAAGGGGTTTCAGAACAGCCGATAACCAGTAAGGGGGGTGGTGCGTCGGCTGTTCTGATGACGGGTCGGCTGGCCGACCGGTTTTGGCTTATTTGTCGGCCTTTTCCTGGGCCGCTTTTTCATATTCTGCCTTTTTTTCCTTGTATTCTTCCTCGCTCAAGGCGTGCCAGCCCATACATTTTCCGGTAACGGACCGCCCGCAGCGGCAATCTGGTGCTTGTGACATAAGCTCTCTCTTTGTTGGTTTCACAGCCTGTTGGCTTGCTCAGTCACAAAAGACTAGATTATTTGTTAAAAAACATAAATAATGCAGAAAATAAAAAACTATTAACCTCAGAGAACCAATTATGATCTTCGGCAGCGGCTTTGAAATGATGCGCGAGGTAGCGCGCCATCGCAGCTTTACCAACGCAGCCCGCGCCCTTGGTATATCCGGTGCGGCGGTCAGCAGGCAGGTGAAATCGCTGGAACAGCGCCTTGGTCTGGTGCTGTTTCACCGAACCACCCGCACGGTGACGCTGACTGAAGCTGGCAAGCAGCTTTATGATACGCTCAATCGCGGGGATGATGAAATTTCTGCCTTGCTGGAAAAGCTGGCAGAAGGCCATGAGCGCCCGTCAGGCCGCTTGCGGGTCAATGCGCCGATGGCGTTTGGCGAGCGGTTTCTGGTCAGGCCGATAGCTGAATATGCTGCCCTTTATCCGGATGTCGTCGTGGATGCAGAATTTACCGACAAGCGGGTGCATCTGGTGGAAGAGGGGTATGATCTGGTGATCCGTATAGGTGCGCTGGAGGATTCCGGCCTGATTGCCAAGAGATTGTGTGACTGTCCGGGGCTGGTCTGCGCCAGCCCGGCCTTTGTGGAAAAATATGGTTTGCCGCAAACGCCCGAAGAATTGGAGGGGCTGCCTTCTGTTGTATATTCCGGTGCCTCCTCAGGCCCGCTCCTGACTTATCAGGATACGGCCGGGCGGGATGGCTCACTTGCCATGCGGCCAAGCGTTTATTCAAACAGTCTGGGCATGATGCTGGAAGCTACGCTGCAGGGGATTGGCTATGCCCGAATGCCGGTCTTTGCCTGTGCCGGCCTCATTCAGTCAGGGGCGCTGATACAGCTGATCCCGGACTATCAGATCACTCCGGAAATGGGGATTTACGCAATTTATCCGGATAAGCGCTTCTTGCCCCTGAAAGTTCGCAAATTCATTGAAATTCTGGATAAGAGACTGCCTGATACCGGCTCTATCAAAAAGCCGGACGGCTCGGCCCCTGCATGAGGCTGGCTGCGGTTCCTGCGGCCAATCAACCCTTATTGACCCGTTTATTGGAATTGTGCGTAACAATTAAAGGTGTTTTGCAAAACAGGCATTTGCACCATCCAATGAACGGAGGAAACAAAATGAAAAAATTTGCTCTGGCGGCCTTTGCCGCCGCGGCCCTGGCCATTGTCGCATCTGGCTCGGCACGGGCCCAGAATGCAGACTATGTATTGAATACCGCCTCAACTGGCGGCACCTATCACCCGGTGGGGACAGCTATCGCGACCCTGTCCAAGGTGAAGCTGCTGCCGAAACAGAAATTCTCGCTGACAGCTGTGAATTCTGCCGGCTCTGGCGCAAATGTGCAGGCCCTTGGCGCAGGAACGGCTGATTTTGCCATTTTGCAGGGGCTGTTTGGCTCTTATGCCGCGACCGGCACCGGCCCGGTTTCTGAGCCGCAGACGAATCTGCGTTCGGTTTCCATGCTCTGGCAGAATGTGGAACAATTTGTCATCCCGGCCGGCAAGGTAAATACCGGCACGATGGCTGATCTGGTTGCGCTCAAAGGGGCAGCTGCCGGGATGGGCAAGCAGAATTCCGGCACCATCGGGTCAAACCGCGTTCTGCTGACCGGGCTGGGCCTTGATATGGACAAGGATTTTGACCTGGTCTATGCGGGCTATGGCCCGACTGCCGAAGCGCTGGCCAATGGCCAGATTGGCGCGGCTGGCATCCCGTCTGGCCCGCCGACCGGCGCGCTGACCCAGCTGTTTGCAGGCAATAGCGGCAAATTCACCATTCTGGATGTGACCGCTGATGAGCTTGCAAAAATGGATGGCGGGCGTAACCTGTGGGTGCCCTACACCATTGCGGCCGGCACCTATCCGGGCCAGACAAAGGATATTGCCACCATCGCCCAGCCGAATTTTCTGGCGGTGAATGCCGATGTGGATGAGAACCATGTCTATCTGCTGACCAAGACCATGTATGAAAACCTTGCGTTCTTGCAGGCTATCCACCCGGCCACCAAGGCGATGGCTGTGGAAAAGGCGATGGCCGGCCTGCCGGTGCCGCTGCATCCCGGGGCCCAGCGCTATTATGAAGAAGTCGGGCTGAGCGTTCCGGCACGGCTGAAAAATTGATAAAAGCTCCGGGCAGCATGGCCAGCTGATGGCTTTGCTGCCCGGCTTTGCCGGGGCTGTTGTGAACGCCATGCAAGCAGATCAGGGCCGCGCCTCCGGGGCCGGTGCGCCCGCCGAAGGGGGCAGCTTTCGGGCAAAGCTTTTGCTTGGTTTTGCCGTGCTTTTTGGTCTCTGGCATATTCTGACCAATGTCTATCTGATTGAGCCTGGCCGCTGGCAAAATGCGATTCATTTTGCCGGTTTTGCTTTTCTGGGCGCGGTTCTTTACAGCCCTTTCAAAAGCCGCAAGCCGCACCGGTTCGGCTTTGCGCTGGCAGCGGCCTATGGGCTTTTGGTGGCGGCTTCAGCGCTCTGGGTGGCGGGGCCGAGAATGCGGTTTATGAGCGCACCCTGTCGGTGACCGGCCAGGCCTGGCAGCTGACACCGATAGATTGGGCGGCTGGCATTATCCTGATTGTCGCCGCGATTGATCTTTCCCGGCGTGTTGCTGGCTGGGTTATTCCGATTCTGGTTATACTGGCGCTGTGCTATATCCTGTTTTTGGGCAGCTATTTGCCGGGAATTTTCCGCGCCGCCAGCCTGCCGGCGGATGATGTGCTGTTCCGCACCATGTATAATGATGAGGGGCTGTTCGGTATTCTGGCCAGCATTTCCTCAACCAATATTACCCTGTTTATGATATTTGGCGGCTTTCTGGTCGCCTCCGGGGCCAGCAATTTCGTGATTGAGCTGGCCAAGATTGTGGCCGGGCGGATTAAGGGCGGGGCAGCTTTTGTTGCGGTGCTGTCCTCTGCCCTGACCGGCACGATTTCAGGATCAGCCGTGGCCAATACCGCCTCAACCGGGGTGATTACCATCCCGTTGATGAAGGCCAATGGCTTTCGCCCGCAATTTGCCGCTGGCGTAGAGGCGGCGGCGTCCACTGGCGGCCAGCTGATGCCGCCAATTATGGGGGCCGGGGCCTTTGTGATGGCCAGCTATACGGCGATTCCCTATGCAACGATTGTTGCTGTATCGGTAGTTCCGGCCTTGCTCTATTTCCTGTCGGTTGCCTTTGTTGTGCGCATAGAGGCGGTCAAGCATGATGCGGATGCTGATATTGATATGAGCGTTGATATGGGCAAGCTGCTATCTGGAGGTCTGGTCTTTGTCTGCCCGCTGGCGGTGATGATCTGGCTGTTGATCAGCGGCGTGATGCCGGCCTATGCGGCCTGCTGGGCGATCGCAGCGCTGGTGCTGACTTCCTGGGCGACCAGCCTTCTGGCCAGGCTGGTTCCAGACAGCCGCTTTGAGCCGGTGAATATGGGCCCGGCAAAGATTGCCGAGGCGCTGAATAGCGGGGTGACCTCTTCGGTGATGACGGCGATTTTGCTGGTCACTATCGGGATCATGAATAATGCGATTGTGACCAGCGGGGTGGGCAATGGCTTTTCCTTGATGATTGCCCAATGGTCGCAAGGCTCCATGGTGATAGCGATTGTGCTGGTGGGTCTTGTCTCGCTGATTCTGGGGATGGGTTTGCCGGTGACAGCAGCCTATATCATTCTGGCGATTTTAACCGCCCCGGCGCTGGCGGGCATTCTGTCTGACACGCTGGTGGTTGAGCAGCTGGTCGCCGGTATCAGCGATCCGGCCAAGGCTGCGCTGTTTTTCCTGGTCGATCATCCCAATGCGCTGAAGGTTGCCGAGGGGATGACCCGGGCGGAGGCCTGGGATCTGGTGGCCGCTATCCCGTTTGAGGTTGCGGTGACCATCCGGCCGGTGCTGATTGACCCGGCGGTGGCGGCCAGCTTCCTGCTGTCTGCACATTTGATTATTTTCTGGCTGAGCCAGGATTCAAATGTGACCCCGCCTGTCTGTCTGGCTGCCTTTACCGCGGCCGGTATTGCCGGATCGCGCCCGATGGCAACCGGCTTTGAAAGCTGGAAGCTGGCCAAGGGGCTGTATATCATGCCGCTGATGTTTGCCTATACGCCGATGATTTCCGGCAGTTTTGCCGAAATCCTGCAGCTGGGCTTTTTCGCCCTGTTTGGCATTTATGCGGTCAATGCGGTGATTCAGAAATACAGTGAAGGGCCTGTCGGGCCGCTCGCCATGGCCGGATTTGCCGCAGCAGCGGTTTTGTGTTTCTGGCCGCTGGAATGGCTGCCCAATCTGGCCGGGGCGGCTATGGTGCTGCTGCTGATTTTCCTGTCCAGAAAAACGCGCCGCCCGCTGTCACCTGCCCAGCCGGAATAGCTGCAAGCCAGCCTGCTTCAAATCCTGACAAAGACTCCGTGTTGGGGCCTTGATCCCGCTTCTCCGCAGGGCCGGGCTGGACAGCTATTTGGGTGGATGATAAAGTCCCCAATTATGACAAAGTCAACCAAACAAGCGGTCAGAGCGGCTGCGCCTTTATCCGAGTTCACCCGAAGTGATGTCGTGGATATTCGCGACCTCATTGTGTTCAAGCTCTCGCGCGTGGCGACGCTGAATGACCGCATAGGCCAGCGCCTGATTTCTGAATGTGTGAACCTGTCCTTGCGGGAATTCAGAACGCTGGCAACGATAGGCTATCTGGGGATGGCGACGGCATCAGTGCTGGCCCGTGAGAGTTTTCTGGACAAGGCCCAGATGAGCCGGATTATATCGGTGCTGGTCGAAAAACAGCTGGTTCAGCGCAGCGGCAGCCCGCGACGCGGCGGCGTGTTGCATTTGACGGGGGCTGGAGAGGCGTTGCTGGAAAAGGGTCTTGATTTTGCCCATCACCAAAATGAGCGGCTGGTTGACGGGATGCCGGCTGCGGATGTGGTCAGGTTGTTGGGGCTGGTGGATGATCTGCTGGAGCTGGCCCAAAAACGCTATCATGAAATTCAGGATGAAACCTCTGGCATTGTGCACGCCTTGCAGGCGGCCCGCCGCGCGGAGGCCAAGGCCGGACAATAGAAAAAGAGGAGGGGTTGATGCAGGCAGCAGCTTATGAGCGGGATTTCTACGCAGATGATTTTATCCGGGATCCGGCCCCCTATTATGCAGAGATGCGCCAGCTGGGACCGGTTGTCTGGCTGCCGCAGCAAAATTCCTATGCGGTGGCCCGCCATGCGGAGGTGGTTGAGGTATTGCAGCGGGTCAAGACCTTTATTTCCGGGCGCGGCATTTCGATCAGTGAAGATGTGAACAAGATGCTGGTCGGCTCCACGGTGAATTCAGATGGTGATGCCCATCGGCGCAGCCGTTCAATCACCGCAACGCCGCTGATGCCCAAAAATATTGAGCCGCTGGAAGACTATATCCGGCTGACCGCGCAATCGCTGGCAGACAGGCTGGTGGAAAAACAGGAATTTGACGGGGTGTCGGAATTTGCCCAGATACTGCCTTTTTCGATTGTGATTGATCTGATCGGGCTGAATGACAGCGGGCGCGAGAATATGCTGAAATGGGCGGCGGCGACCTTTGATCTGATGGATGGCCATAATGCGCGCAGCAAGAAAGCCTTTGAGGATTTGGTCGGGCTGCGCGCCTATCTGGATGAATATGGGCAGGCAAAATATCTCAAAGAGGGGGGGCTGGCCCGCCGCATTTTTGATCTGGCCCCGGAAAATGGTTTTACTGAGGAAGAGGCCGCCCAGCTGATGCGTGACTATATCGCGCCCAGCCTGGATACCACTATCGCGGCCACCGGCTATATCCCCTATTTCTTTGCCCAATATCCGGAGCAATGGAAATTATTGCAGGATAATCCAGAGCTGATCCCCAATGCGGTAGAGGAAATTGTCCGCCTGGTCTCTCCCATCCGGTCCTTTGCCCGCTATATCGCAGAGGATACGAGCCTGTCCGGCATTGACCTACCGGAAGGTGGGCGGATGATGGTTATTTATGGCGCGGCCAACCGGGATGAGCGCGTCTTTGAGAACCCGGACAGTTTTGACATCACCCGCAAGGTGCGAAAACATGTTGGCTTTGGCTTTGGGGTGCATACCTGCATGGGGCTGCATCTGGCCCGCCGGGAGATGGTCAATCTGATTGAGGCGATGCGCACACGGGTAAAGAGCTGGCATATTGCCGGGGAACCCGAGCGGGCGATGAATAATACCATTCACGCCTTTGGAAAATTGCCGGTGCGTGTCGAGCCGCTCTAGCCCCGTTTTTTGCGTTGCCGCGGCTGTCAGCCTTGCTGCCTTGCTTCCAGGGCAGCCAGCGTGGCGGTGACAGACGAGACGGTATAAGGCACCAGGCAGGTCGCCAACATCTTGATCCAGCAGAACGGGGTGAGCTGGGCCGTTAAAATCAAATCACCATGATTGATAAAGGCCAGAATAATCCCACGATAAGGGCCACAGGCCCGTGTCGCAACTGACTTGCTGAAAAATATCGGAAGTGCAATCCTGAGATCGATCATCTGATTTTCCTGTTTTTGATTGGTTGGACAATGATTTGCAAAATCTTTATCAGAACTTTTCCCTCTACCGAAGAATGTGACCTGTTTGAATCGATTCTGCAGACACGCTGGCCCAGCCTGCTGGAAGGCACCAAGGGTGTAACATTCGAGGCTTATCGTAACAAGCAATCGCCGAATATCTCAACGGTTGTCTGGCGATTTCCCGATGAAAGCACGCAGCTGCGCATTGAGGCAATGATTCAGGAACATATCACCAGATTTACCCAGACACTCTCTCCGAAGACAATTTCCTATACCGGCGTGCAGACCCTTACTCTGGAAACCTGAGATACAGCCTGCAGGAGACGCCTGCCCGGCCGCAAAGGGTGAATGCCGATATCCAGCAGGGCCAGACCTTTAATGCCGCGGCTGTCAGCCCTGCTGCCTGGCTTCCAGCGCAGCCAGTCTGGCGGTGACTGACGAGACGGTATAGGCCAGCAGACAGGTCGCCAACATTTTGATCCAGCAGACCGGCGGCTGGCTGCTCACAGCTGCAGGCCGGTCAGCGCACAGATATTGTCTTGATAGATTTTCTGGCGCAGCGCATCTGAAATATCCAAATTATCCAGAATGGCGATTGTCTCGCGGATATACATCGGCCCGCCCTCTGGATCAAAAGGCGCATCTGAGGCAAAGACAACGCGGTCTTCCCCGAAAAATTCGATGGCATGGTCAATCGCCCGGGCTGACCCAAAGCTGGCGGTATCAGCGCAGAATTCTTTAAAATAATCAAGATGCGGACGCTTCAGCCCCTTGCGGACCGCAGCCAGATCCCGGTCTGTTGTGCGTGCGCCCATCTGATCCCAGCCAGGCCCGACCCGGCCTTCAAAAAAGGGTATCATGCCGCCCGCATGATGGGTAATGATCTTCAGCCCGGGAAATTTGTCAAACACACCGGAAAATACCAGCCGGGCCATAGCTGCAGAGGTTTCATAAGGCCAGCCAAATGTCCACCAGATTTCATATTCAGATTGTGACTCGCTCAGATAATCGGGGAAATTTGCCCCGCGCGCCGGATGCATCCAAACAGGTTTGCCAGACTGGGCCATATAGTCAAAAAAGGGCCCAAATTCTGGCAGATCAAGCGGCTTGCCCGCCACATTGGTAAAAATCTGCATCCCCAGCGCGCCCAACTCTTCAATATTGCGCCGTGCCTCATCCACCAGACTGTCTGGCTTGCTCATCGCTGCCGTTCCAATAAAGCCGGGGAAGCGGTCTGGATATTGGGCACAGAGATCAGCCATGCTATCCGAGGCAATCTGCCCCAGACGCAAGGCATTTTCGGGGTCCGCATATTTTTCAAAAGGAGGTGAGGCCAGGGAGAGAATCTGACAGTAATCCGGGCCAAACATATCCATCACCTCAAAGCGCCGGTCCAAATCAGTCATCATCGGAACCGCCCCGGACCGCAGGGTAATATCTGTCATCTCGCCAATATGATCGATCAGCGCATCGAAAAAGGGTTTCGGCCAAATATGGTTAAAGGCATCAATTTTTTTCATCTTCTTGCTCCTTCCATTTCAGGCTTGTTCCAGCTGGAGGACCGGTGAGTCGCTTCTGTGGTCCACCGCAGACTGATTTTGTAATATCTGGCTGATCTCATCAGCAGCCTGACACACGCTGGTGGCAACGGCTTGGCGCTGTGCGGCCTGGCTTTCTTTTTCCTCCAGCGTCACGCATAAAGCGGCAACCGGGGTCATGGGGGCGACGAGAATAGGAGCGGCAATACCCACCACGCCCGCCGTCACCTCACCATAGGCAATGGAATAGCCCCGCCGTCTTATCTGGCGAAACACCATTTCAACCTCCTCTGTCGTTTGGGCCAGTTTTGTCTGCCGAAAATCCGGCATATATTGGGCAATCATTGCAGCGCGCTGGCGTTTGGGAAGATGCGCCAGAATAGCCCTTGAGATAGCCCCCCGGCCCAGCGGCATGGGGCGGCCGCGCGGATAGCTGGAACGCGGCCGGGGCGCAGATACCTCAGAGGCTACACACAAGATTTTCTGTTCGTACCATCTGGTCAAAAATGCCGAACAGGAAAAGCTCTCAGCCAGCCTCTGCAAATACCGGCTTCCATGCAGGATGACCGGATCAGAGCGCTGCATTAAATAATCAAGCTCAGTCAGGCGCGGCCCCAGCATATAGCCATGCTGCGGCAGTGAGACTATCAGCCCGACCTCTTTCAGCGTTTTCAGATATCGATAAAGAGAAGTGCGCGAATAGCTAGTTGCCGTCATCAGCTCCTCAGAATTCCAGGCCGGCTTTTCTTCTGAGAAAAGCAGCAAAATGGAAATCAGCCGCTCTGCACTGGCCAGAGTGTCGGTCATGCCATTTCCTTATGCCGCCGGGCGCGAAAAAATTCATAACCGGCCAGCCCCAGCCCCAGCAATACCCCGATAGTATCTGTCTGGCCGGCTGCCGGAAAGGCGCTGGCCGGTATCAGGCTGAGCAGCCCTGCCGCAGCAAAGGCCAGGCGCATGGCCAGCCCCAGCGCACGCACCAGAAAGCCAGCCATTGCAACCGAGACAAACCAGACCCCAAACACAGCTGTGATCACGGCGATCACAATATCATCAGCTGCACCGATCAACAGCAAGCTGGGCGAAAATACAAATAGCAGCGGGATCAAATAGGCCAGCCAGCCAAAGCGCACCGCCGCCCAGCCGGTGGCCATCGCCGGGGCCTTGGCAATGGTGGCGGCGGCAAAGGCGGCCAGGGCAATCGGCGGGGTGATCATCGACATCATGCCAAAATACAGCACAAATAAATGTGCGGCTATCGGATGAATGCCCACCTCAATCAAGGCCGGAGCGACCAGCGCAGCCAGCAACACATAAACCCCCAGCGTTGGCAGACCCATGCCCAGAATGATGCAAACAACAGCAGACAGGCCAAGCAGCGCAAACACATTGCCGCCGCCTATCTGGACCAATAGATAGGTCAGGTTAAAGCTGAGGCCGGTGACATTCAGCACCCCGATAACAACCCCGGATGCGGCTGAAATAAGCAGGATCTCAACCACCGCATGACCGGCATTGGCAAATGCCCCATAGAGCTGGCGCAGGCGCAGGCGCACCCCTTGATAGCCAAACAGCCAGGCACTGATAACCAGCACCCCGGCTGCCCAAAGCGCGGCCCTTTCCGCCTGATAGCCTTTCCAGAACAGCAAATAGATCAGCACCGCAAATGCCAGGGAGAAATGCACCCCAAGCAAGACCTTGCGCGGCTCCGGCATATCTTTTTTCGGAATCGCCTTGATACCCAGCCGGGCAGCTTCAAGATCAGCCTGCATGAACAGCGCCAGATAATAAAGCAAGGCCGGGACCAGCGCGGCCAGCACAATATTGGAATAGGGCATCGCCAGAAATTCCGCCATCAAAAAGGCAGAGGCCCCCATTACCGGAGGCATCAGCTGGCCACCTGTTGAAGCCACCGCCTCTATGGCAGCTGCCCGGTGCGGCTGATAGCCGGCCCGCTTGATCATCGGGATAGTGACCACGCCTGTGCCAACCACATTGGCAACTGCAGAGCCGGAAATGGATCCGAATAGCCCGGAAGCCAGCACCGCTATCTTCATAGAGCCGCCCCGGAAACGGCCCATGCCAAGCGTTGCTGCCTCGGTAAAAAAGCGGGAACCACCGCTCAACCCCAGCAGCACGCCAAACAGGATAAAGGCCATCACTACAGTAGAGGCAACCGATATAGGCAGCCCCAATATGCCGTTTGAATCAACCGCCATATAGCCGGCCAATAATTGCCAGGATTGCGCCCGGCCCTGCAAGCGCCCGGGCAGCATATCGCCGAACAGGGCATAAAGAATAAAACAGGCAATAATGATGACCAGCGCCCAGCCTGTTGCCCGTCGCAAGGCTTCCAGCAAGAGAATAATCAGGATCAGTCCTGGGACCCAGATATCGGGCGTGCGGGCAAAAATTTTCAGCACAAGAGCCGGATAGAGAATCGCAATATAGGCACAAATGACCGCGCCCAGCAGGGCCAGAAAAATATCATGGATGGGCACAATATCGCGTTCTTGGCCCTTGCGGGCTGGCAGGCCCAGATAGGCCAGCGGCAGCACGAAGAAAAGAATCGCGGCAAAATATTGTTGCGGATAAAGGTCAAGGCCCAGCTGGCGCTGAAAGGAAAAAGCCCAGCCGGCTGCCAAAACAACCATGGCCACCGCCAGCAAATCTGCCAGCGGTTTGGTATAGCGGGACGAAAGGCCGAAACCAGCCTTTCGCCCGATTGTTTTTATGTCCTCTGCCAAGGCTTAGTTCAGCCCGGCTTCCTTGAAGAACTTCAGCGCCCCGGGATGGAATTTTGCGATCCCTGGATCCCCTTTCATATCGGCTGGCCGGAAGGCCCGCATCGGCGGGAAGGTCTCGCCCATCACCTTGGCCTGCTCAGACATCGCCTTGGCCATCTGATAGACAACCTCATCAGATACACCGGCATGGGTGAACACAACCTGCGGGAAGGCAATATAGGTGCCGTCTTCGAGAATGCCCGGCATGGACCCTGCCTTCATATCCTTGAAATAGGCGGTCGGCCAGTATTTGCGGGCTGCTGCCAGTGCTGAATCGCTGCTATCTTCAACAGTCAGCGCACGCAAACCGCCAACAGCTGCATCTGCTTCTCTCACCTTGCCAGCCCCATGGGCAAAGATAAAGCCAACCGTATCACCGGCAATAAAGGCGTTGGCCCCGGCAACCACAGAAGCAACCGAGACTTTTTCAATATCATCCCGGGTCATGCCGGCGGTCGCATAAAAAGCAGACAGCTGCGGCAGGATTGTATTTTGGGCGGTATAGCCATCAGTCATCGGCTTGCCCTTCAGATCGCTGACCTTCATAATGCCGCTATCTTTGCGCACAAAAATAGCTTCCACCAGCGGCTGCAGATGCGCTACAACGCGCAGATTTTCGTTTTTCTGCCCGTTCCACCAAGCCTCGCCGGTGATGGCATAATTGACTTCCTGCAGGTTGGCAACGCCGAATTCAATGCCGCCGGAATTGATAAAAGGGATGAATTGATTCGGGCTTGTTGCTGGCTGAATGGTCGTGTTCAGACCATTCTTGTTTGCCGCATTGGCCACAGATGTGCCAATGGAGTGAAAAAGAGAACCAGGGTTCGATGTGGCAATGCCGACATTTTGCGCCTGGGCGATGCTGGTAAAGGCCAGCCCCGCCAGAGCAAGAGTGCTCATTATCAGTCTTTTCATCAGTTCCTCCTAAAAAATGCCAGCCAAATGGCATATATTTATTGATGAAATCCCGATAATCGGGATTATTACTCTATCTAAGAGCAGAAAGCCGACAGAAATCAACTGGAAAGATGCTCTGGGAGAGGAACCTTTTCCATTTTTTGAAAAAGGAAGCGGGATGGCTGGAAAAAACAACCACCCAGAGATGGCGCAGAAGCCATTTTGCTGGGTTTGAAGGAAAATGGGGTAGAGTATCTGTTTGCCAATGCAGGCACTGATTTCCCACCTATCATTGAGGCCTTTTGCCAAACGGTCGGCTGATGAAGTGCCGCAGCCGGTTACAGTAGCTCATGAATCTGTGGCGATGGGGATGGCTCATGGCTATTATCTTGCAACTGCGAGGCCCCAGGCGGTGATGGTGCATGTCAATGTCGGACTGGCCAATGCGGTGATGGGCGCTATCAATGCCGCTTCTGACAATGTGCCGCTGCTGGTGATGTCCGGGCGCACCCCGATCACCGAGACAGGCCGGGAGGGCGCGCGGGCCACACCTATTCAATATGGCCAGGAAATGTATGATCAGAGCGGCTTGGTGCGTGATACGGTGAAATATACCTATGAGATGCGCTATCCAGAGCAGGGCGGCGCGCTTGTTTCGCGGGCCTTGGCCATTGCCGCGACAGCCCCGCAAGGGCCGGTTTATCTGAGCCTGCCGCGCGAGCCGCTGGGAGAGAGGATACAAGAGGGCCAGCAAGCCCGGCTGGAGCCGCAGCCAGCCTCTGGCCGGGCTGTCCCGGATTCGGATAGTCTGCGCCTTTTGGCCAGCTGGTTGGATGCAGCTGAAGCCCCTTTGATTTTATGCCAGCGCGGTGATCCGCATGGCCAGCTGGCACAGGCTGTCTCAGCCTTGTGCAACCGCTATGGCATAGCAGTTGCCGAACCTTTTTGCGTGCGCAACCTGCTGGCCAGCACCGACCCGGTATTGGCTGGCTATCAGGCGGGTGAGAAAATAGCAGCGGCTGATCTGATATTGGTTTTGGATAGTGCCGTTCCCTGGATTGAGCTCAATCAGGCCCCGCCGGAAAAGGCCCGCATTGTCCATCTTGGGCCGGACCCGCTCTTTGCCAAAATGCCGGTGCGCTCTTATCGCAGTGATTTGAATATCGCCGCAGATCCGCTGGCCATCATAGAGGGGTTGGCCGCGATGATGGGGACAGCTGGGGCAGGCGCCATCAGGCAAGGCTGGCTGAGCTGGGCGCACAATCGGCAAAAGCGTCGCCAGCAGGCACGCAAGCGTGCTGAACAAGGGGCGGGAAGGCCGATGAGCGCCGAATGGATCAGCCAATGTGTCGCCGAGATTATGGATGAGGAGGCCATCGCCTTCAGCGAGCTATGCTTGCTGGCAGGGTTTATGAATCTGGCCGGGCCAAACAGGCTGTTCGGCAATCCCCATTCAGGTGGTTTGGGATGGGCCTTGCCAGCAGCTCTTGGTGCCCAGCTGGCCAATCGGGATCGGCTGGTGATTGCCGGAATGGGAGATGGCTCTTATATGTTTGCCAATCCGGTGGCCTGCCATCAAATTGCCGAGGCGCTGGCCTTGCCGGTTTTGACAATCATAAAGAATAATGCCTCCTGGAATGCGGTTCGCCGCTCAGTGTTGCGGGGCTATCCGAACGGGGCGGCAGTGCAATCCAATCAGATGGCGCTGACCGGTCTTCAGCCGATACCAGATTTCCAGCAGGTGGCAGCCGCCTCCAGGGCCTATTCTGAGAGGATAGAAGATGGGGCTGACCTGCCCGCTGCGCTGGCCCGGGCAGTTGCGATTATCCGGCAGGAAAAAAGACAGGTAGTGCTTGATTTGGTCACCGAAATCTCAGATGACCATTAGGCCGGGCTGGCGCGCCTGCTGGGTCAGAAAACGGGCCAGTTTCGGTGTTACGGCTGCGGGTTGCTCCAGCGGTGCAAAATGGCCGGCATCTTCTATGATTTCCAGAACCGCACGCGGCATTAAGGCGCGCATCTGTTCATGCTGGGCAGGGGGGCTCCAGGCATCTTGCCGGCCAACCATCAGCAAGGTGGGGATATCAATCTGGTGGATATAGGCTTCAGCATCCGGGCGGGTGATCAGTGCGTTAATCTGGCGGGCGTGCAAATCAGCATCCTTGGAACAGACCATCGCCCGCAACCCGTCCATCAGGCTCTTATTTTGCCGGTTTGGCTCATAGACCATGCCGGGCAGCCAGCTGTCAGCCAACGCGGCCATTCCCTGATCATAGGCCAGCTGCACAATCGCCCGTCTTTTCTCAATTTCGCCTGCCCGCAAAGGGTGAATGCCGGTATCCAGCAGGGCCAGCCGCTCAATGCGCGCCGGTGCCAGCCTGGCCATTTCCAGGGCAACGCGTGCGCCCATGGAATGACCGGCGACAATCAGCGGCCCGTCAAACCGGGCCAGACAATCTTCGGCCATCACTGTCAGGCTGTCCTGCGTGGACAGGTCTGCGACCGCGGCTGTGCCGCCCAAGGCTGTCAAAAGCGGCTGCCAGACGAACGCATCACACAGCAACCCGGGAATAAGAAGAACGCGCCTCATTTGGCTATCCTGTTTTTGCGCAGGCGGGAAAAGCAAAGGGGGCCAGATTGGCTGGCCCCCAAATATTTTTTTCAGGCAGAGGCATTGCGCCAGCTATCTGCATAATTCTCGCGGGCTTCTCTGGCATAAGGCGTTGGCGATACCCGCACCCGGATATCTGCCTGGCGATGCGGCTCAGAGGCGGTTTTGGCCGTTTCATCCGGCTCGCCCCATTTCAAGGTCAGCACATCACCTTCCTGGATGCTGTCATCAACAACCCCCAGCGAGAGGAAGCAACGCTCATTATAGCTGTAGCCGTTGAACATGCTCATCCCAACCATCTTGCCATCCTGCATCACCATATCAGCAGAAGAAGAGGCATAGTTCGGCTGCGGGAAATCAATCCATTTGAAGGGTGTGCCCTCTTCAAAACCGCTGGCAATCACCGCCAGCACATCATCCCGGTTCCATTCAAAGGTGACTTTCTTGCGGGTTGGCCCGGCCTTCATTTTTTCCAGCGCGGCCTTGCCGATGAAATCATCCTTTTTCCAGCCAATATAAAAACCGTAACCCAGCTCAAACGGGTTAACATAGTAATCCTCAATATTGTCGGAAACAAAGCTGCCTCCGATAGAGCCCATCGCCTCATAGCTGTGAGCGCCCAGCCAATCGCGATAATCCTGCATCATGCCATCGCCGGTATAGATGCCTGGCAGAGGCGAGGGGATCCAGCCTGATTCCAGCGTATTGGTGGAATAGGCCCGGCTGCCGACTTGCCGCAAATCAACCCCGACATCGCTGGCGGCCTGCAGCAGGGTGGAGCGGATATAATGCTTGTCCGCATAGGGCCCCCACAATTCCAGACCCGGTGCCCCGGCCATGCCGTGACGCAGCGCCTGAACCTTGCGGCTGCCAATCATAATCGGTGCCACATGGAAGAAGGGGATATCGGGAACCGGCCCGCCATTCACCTGGGTGAAAATCTTGTCTGCATCCGGCCCTTGAATCTGAAACCGGTAATGGGTGCGCAGCACGCGTTCGCCATCCGGCCTGCTGTCTGAGCGCGGATTGTGGAACAGGCGCACCTGCCAATTGCCAATCGCAGACTGAAAGAGCAGCCAGTTGGCTGTCGGCGCCCGGCCTACCAGGATGAATTTATCCTCTCTTTCGCGGAAAATGATCATATCGCCGATCACATGGCCAGCCGGGGTTACCGGCACAAAATGCTTGGCCCGGTTCAGATCGAAATTGGCAAAGCTGTTAATGCCGGTATGGGACAGGAATTCCGCCGCTTGCGGGCCTTCAACGGTCAGCTCATCCATGTGATGGGTTTGATCAAACAACACCGCGCTATGCCGCCAGGCTGCCTGTTCAGAGCGCCAGTTGCTGAATTCCGGGGCCACCACCGGGTAGACATACATACCTAGTTGCGAATTACGGAGCATTTCGACCGGGTTTTTATGGCCGGCCATGACTGAGGTAAGATTTTGCACTGTTATGTTTCCTTTCTTGTTTCAGGTCTTTCGTTCAAGCTGTTAACTCTTCTTTTGCAGATACCAGCGAGAGGCCGGGAATCTGGCTGATCTTGCCCTTATCCAGGCTGAGGGCGTGCCGCAAATTCTGCCGCGCCAGCCGGGCATGTTCCCGGCTCACCGCTTCGGCCCGCGCCCCTTCGCCTGCTTCTATGGCTTCAAAAATGGCCCGATGCTGGGACTGGGCCACCAGCAGAGAGGCCCGAAATTCCGGCCCATCCTCCTGACCGGAAAGAAACCCGCTGGGTGAGGCCAACGGCAAACGGCATATCCGCTCTATCTCGCGGGTGACGACCGCGCGCCCAGCCGCCAGCGAAATCCAGCTGTGAAAGGCTGCATTCAACCGGACATAGGCTGCAAAATCGAACGCGTCCAAATTTGCCAGCACCGCATCCAGCCGGCCAGTATCTCGCGGCACTCAGCAAGAGCCCCCGCTGCCACGCCGCGCTCTGCCGCCAGCCTTGCCGCCAGACCTTCCAGCAGGCCCCGAATTTCATTAGCATCAGAAATATCTTGCATCGAATAGCTGCACACCCGGTAGCCGCTGCCGGTTCCGCGCTCCAGCAAGCCTTCATCAGCCAGCCGACCAATCGCCTCGCGCAGCGGGGTGCGCGACAGCGACAGCATCTCCGACAAGGCTGTCTCAGATAACCGCTCACCAGGCACAAAAACCCCGTCCAAAATCCGACTGCGGATTTCGATATGGGCGCGGTCCGCCTGGCTGACGCGTTTCGGCTCCATGCTTTGAGTCACCTGACAAAAAATACCAAGATGGGGGCGACGCTAATTTGTATACAATTATTTGTCAATACATCAATTCAATTCGCAAAATCGGCAAAAAACATCAAATTTGTATACAATTATGGGGTTTCAGCCTTTTGCCTTTCTTGTTTTGGCAATTGCTTTTTTACCAGCGGGCTGGCAAACTTATGGCCGGTCGGAAGGGGATGTCATGACAGTAAAAAATATCCTTTTTATCATGTGTGACCAGCTGCGCTGGGATTATCTGTCCTGCTATGGCCATCCGCATTTGCACACGCCCAATATCGATGCGCTGGCCGCCAGAGCTGTGCGGTTTGATCAGGCCTTTGTGCAATCGCCGGTTTGCGGGCCCAGCCGGATGAGCACCTATACAGGCCGTTATGTTCATGCGCATGGGGCCAGCTGGAATTTTGTACCGCTGAAAGCAGGCGAGATGACTGTGGGTGATCATTTGCGCCCGCTGGGGGTGAAAACCGCGCTGATTGGCAAGACCCATATGCGGGCAGATGCTGCGGGCATGGCCCGGCTGGGCATTGATCCGGCCAGCCAGATAGGGGTGCGTATTTCTGAATGCGGCTTTGATGCTTTTGAGCGGGATGACGGCCTGCATCCCTGGTCTGGCCATGATCCGGATCCGGCCTATAATGACTGGCTGCGTGCGCATGGGTTTGACGGCGAAAACCCTTGGGAGGAATGGGCCAATATGGCCGAGGATGAGGCAGGCAATCTGTTGTCCGGCTGGTTTTTGAAACATTCTGACCGGCCCGCCCGCATACCCGATGAATATTCCGAAACGCCCTATCTGACTGGCCGGGCAATGGATTTTATCGATCAGGCTGTCGCTGACCCTGCCGGCCAGCCCTTTGTTGCCCATATCAGCTATATCAAGCCGCACTGGCCCTATATCGTGCCGGAACCCTATGCCAGTATGTATGGGCCGGAAACAGTGCTGCCGGTCAGCCGCCATGATGCTGAACGCGATGATCCGCATCCGGTCTATGCCGCGATGCAGGAACACCGGGTCTCGCGCAGCTTTTCACGCGATGAGGTGCGGCGCGCGGTGATCCCGGCCTATATGGGGCTGATTAAACAGATTGATGATCAGATGGGTCGGCTATTCAAACATCTTGAGAATAGCGGTATCGCAGATCAGACAATGATCATCTTTACCTCTGATCATGGTGATTATCTGGGCGATCACTGGATGGGTGAAAAAGAGCTGTTCCATGATGCAGCCATTCGGGTGCCGCTGATCATCTATGATCCAGACAGCCGGGCTGATGCCACCCGTGGCCAGACTTGTTCAGAGCTGGTGCAGATGATCGATTTGCTGCCGACTTTTCTGGATATTTATGGCGGGGCAGATGTGCCGCATATTCTGGATGGGCTATCTTTGCGGCCTCTGTTGTTCGGCGAGGCAAACCGGCCGAGCGGTCTTGTGTGGTCTGTGAATATGATTATTCCTTTCAGGATGCGCGGCGCACTCTGGACACCCCGGCGCGGGAGGCCTGGCTGCGCATGATCTATGATGGGCGCTATAAATATATATTGGCTGAGGGCTATCGCCCGATGCTGTTTGACCTGCAAGAAGATGCCGAGGAATATTTTGATTTGGGGGCGGACCCGGCACATGCACAAACCCGTGCCAGGCTGCATGAAGCGCTGTTCAAATGGGCCCGCCAGCCGCGCCAGCGCAACACCATACCCGATGCAACCATTGAATCAACAGCCATTCAGGAACGCATTGCTGAATCCGGTATTCTGATCGGCTATTGGGATGAGACAGAGCTGGAACAGGCCATGCAGCATGAATGGGCCCCCAGATTTGCTGCCAGTAACCCGCTGACCGGGCGGGTGATGGAAAAATTGCTGCAACAGCGCAAAGCCGGAAAAAAGGAGGCAGAAAAATGAGTCTGACAGCCGGGATTACCCGAAGCCAGGCCGGGCTGGACGGGGTGCATTGAATATTCTGGGCCAGTCTATACGCCCAAGCAAATTACGGAGGAGTGCTTTTCCTGGCACGCGGTCCTGCCGATTGAGAGCTTTGTGCCGCCACATATTCACCCGACCCAAGATGAATATATCCTGCTCTTGGACGGGCGGCTGGATTTGCGGCTGGGTGATGAGATGCTGAGCGCGAGCGCAGGCGATCTGATCAGCACGCCGCGCGGTATCCCGCACGGGATTTACAATAATTGCGGGGCCGAGGTGCAGTGCTTTTTCTGGGTGACGCCGACCGGCCAGCTGGTGGATTTGTTCCGCAAGCTGCATAATATGGCCCGCCCGGATGAGGTGGCGCGGGTTTCGGCTGAATTTGAGGTTGATTTCCTGCCGCCGGTGCGGGCTGCCGAACAGCTCTAGAAAAATCTGGTGCGCACAAACCGGCTTGCCCGCCTGTCAGCTCTTATGCTGAGGCCGGTTTTGGCGATGAGCAGCGATTATATTTTGTAAGATAATTTACATATTTGTAAAGCAAGGCTATGCTTCATCTCAAGACAGAGGAGAAAGACGATTTTGGCTGCGACAGATTATGTGGATTTGACCGGGCGTCAGTCGGAAATACTGAAGTTGGTGCGGGAGATGGGCTATGTCTCCATTGACCAGCTGGCAGATCATTTCAGCCTCTCGCAGCAGACAGTGCGGCGGGATATTATATTTCTGAATGAGCAGCGGCTGGTTCAGCGTCATCATGGCGGAGCCGCTTTATTGCCCGGCAAGGATCGGCTGGCCTATCCGAATCGCAAGGGGCAGAATTCTGAAGCCAAGGAAGCCATCGGCAAAATGATTGCTGCGCAGATCCCCAATGGGGCCTCTCTTTTTTATTGATATCGGCACGACTATGGCAGCGGTTGCCGAGGCGCTGGCAGATCATCAAAACCTGAAAATTATTACTAATCACATAGATGTTGTTTATACGCTCTGCGAGAAAACAGATTTTGAAATTATCCTGACGGGCGGTCTGGTGCGTAACCGGGATCGGGCGATCTGGGACGAATCAACGGCAGAGTTTTTGCGCCGTTTTCGCGTTGGATTCGGTATATTTGGGGTGGGCTCACTCACCGAAGATGGCCAGTTGCTGGATTATCATTATCGCGATGCTCAGGCCTCGCGCGCGGCGATGGAAATCTCGCGTGTCAAATTTGCCGGATTTGATCATTCCAAGATGAATGCCAATGCCCTGATGCCTTTTTGCCCATATATCTGAAATTGATGCAATTTTTACCGATAAACCATTGCCAAAAGAGCTGACTTCCCTGGTGCAGGATAATGGGGTCACCCTTTATGCAGAACCGGAACACAGGCCAGCTGGCAGCCGCTGAAGCAGGCAGGATCGTCTCATTACTTGACAGAAGCGTGTAAATTTTCTTACATATTTGTCAGGTTTCATACAAAGCCTTTTGGGGCGCTTAGTGTGATTTGCGTTTTCGGAGAGGGGTTGAATGGGGGGTACCAGCTATCATGTCAGAGATAGCGTTACAGAATGTAACCAAACGCTGGGGCGAAACCGTTGGCGTTGATAATGTCTCTTTTACCGTGGACAGCGGCAGCTTTGCGATTCTTCTTGGCCCGTCCGGTTGTGGAAAATCGACCACGCTGGGGATGATTGCCGGGCTGGAAGAAGCGAGCGAGGGCCGCCTGTTTCTTGGCAATCAGGACCTGACAGATGCGCCGCCATCTGAACGGGCCTTGTCGATGGTATTTCAATCCTATGCGCTGTTCCCGCATTTGACCGTTGAGGAAAATATTGTCTTTGGGTTGAAGGTGCGCAAGGTGCCTGCCAGCGAGCGCAATGCGCGGTTGCGGCGGGTGGTTGAAATTGTTGGGGCTGACCGAAGTTCTGGGCCGCAAGCCCGGCCAGCTTTCAGAGGGCAACGCCAGCGCGTTGCGCTCGCCAGGCGATCATTGCCGAAAATAATATCTGCCTGATGGATGAGCCCCTCTCCAATCTGGATGCTAAATTGCGGCATGATATGCGGATTGAGATTCGGGCCTTGCAAGAGCGGCTGAATATGACGGTTGTTTATGTCACCCATGACCAAGCCGAGGCGATGAGCATGGGCGATAAGGTGATCTTGATGCGCGACGGCAAGATTGAGCAGGAAGGCACGCCAGAAGCGCTTTATGATCGCCCGGCCACCGTCTTTGCCGCATCTTTTATCGGCACGCCGCCGATGCGTCTGATCAAGGCGGTGCCGGGCACAGATGGGATGTATGCCGAAGGGGAAAACAGCACGCGCCTTCTGCCAAAAATTGGGGCCGAGAGTATGATCGGCATCCGGCCTGAACATATTTCCCTGTCCGACGAAAAAGGGATCCCGGCAGAATTGGTGAGTGCCGATTATCTGGGTTCAGAAACAATTATTGATGCCCGAATCGGTGGTCAGCCGATTCTGGTTCGCAGTGCCGGGCATTTGCGTTTGCCCAAGCCTGTCACTGCGCGTTTGAGCTGGAACAAGAAGGATGTGCATGTCTTTGACAGCGCAACCGGACACCGAGATGACACAATCAAGGCCTGTTCTGTCTAGGGCCTGAACAAAGGAATTCCGCGCGCTGGGTTTGCGGGCGGATAGCGGACCAAATAGCTGGTCACTGCATTCAAAATGGAGGAAGCAATGTTGAGATTATTGAAGAAACCGGCCAGGAAACTGGCCCTTGCGGCGGCGTTCAGTCTGGGCTTTTCGTCTATGGCAGCTGCTGTTGAATTGACCATGTATTATCCGGTCGCGGTTGGCGGGGCGCTGACCAAGATTGTGGATGGGCTGGTCGATGATTTTGAGAAGGAAAATCCGGATATCAAGGTCAATGCGATCTATGCGGGCAATTATAATGAAGC
>JAYPQA010000008.1:0-5644 GCA_038131695.1 Alphaproteobacteria bacterium
CCTCTGCCTTCGGAGGGCAGCGCTCTATCCAGCTGAGCTACGGGTGCGTCGTGCCGGGGCCAAAGCGGCGGCCAGCTGGTGCGGCCCGTTCTACCTGCTCTGGCGCGGAAAGTCCAAGCATTTATAACATAGCGGCAATAGCGGGCCTCAGCCAGAGGCAGGCCGCGCCTCCGCCTTGTCCTGATCCGCCTCGCGCGTCAGGGTGAGGAACACCTCTTCCAGATCCGGCTCCTCAGTGCGGATATCGCCAATGCGGATACCGGCCCCGCCCAGCGCGGCGACAATCTGGCCAGCTGGCAGCTGGGCCGGATCAAAGCGCAGCAGCATCCGATTGCCGCTGATTTGCGGGTCCAGCCGGGCAATCTCTGGCGGCAGCGCGGCAGGCGGGCCGTCCGGCAGGGTGAGATGCAGCTCCTTATAGCTGGCCGTCTGCATCAGCCTGTCCATCGGCCCATGCGTCAAGAGCCGCCCGTGATGGATAATGCCCAGCTGGTCACATAAAGCCTCGGCCTCTTCCAGATAATGGGTGGTCAGCAAGATGGTCACCCCCTGGCTGTTCAGCGCGCGGATATTTTCCCATAATTTTTGCCGCAGCGAGACATCCACCCCGGCGGTTGGCTCATCCAGCACCAGAATCGGCGGGCTGTGCACCATCGCCTTGCCGACCAGCAGCCGCCGGCGCATCCCGCCGGACAGGGTGCGGGCATAGGCGTGCTGCTGTTCCCGCAATCCGACCAGCTCCAATATCTCATCCGTGCGGCGCTCCGGCCCTGGAACCCCGAACATTCCGGCCGCCAGCTCCAGCGCCTCGCGCGGGGAGAAAAACGCATCAATATTCAGCTCTTGCGGCACAATGCCGATATTGGCGCGGGCCTGGCGCGGGTCTTGTTCAATATCCGTATCCCAGATTCGCAGGCTGCCCGCGCTCTTGATGACGGTGCCAGCCAGAATATTGATAAAGGTGGATTTGCCCGCACCATTGGGGCCCAGCAGGCCATAAATACAGCCCTGCGGAATATCCAGATCAATCCCTTCCAGTGCGTTTTTGGGCGGGTTGCCTGCATGGGCGGCATAGGTTTTGGCCAGCCCCCTGGCGCGGATGGCAAAGCCGTCTTGCGGACGGCGTTCAAATTCAGCAGAGACAGCATTTTGTGCAGATGGGGGGTTTTTCATCTATTCTTACCAAAAAGACTTGTTCAGATTATTCGCAGAGGCTGGCAAGCCAGCAGGCCCGGCCGGTATCCTGACCCGCATGATATACTGCCGCCAGCCAGGAATTGCAAAGAAGGATAAAAGAAAAAAGGACAAAAAAGCCCGGCACCGAAAAGCGGTCCTATCTGATTGCCGATTTTGGCCAGCTATTCTATACTGTGGCCTGCCAGCAGCCTTGCAAGGCTGCCTCTATTAAGCCAATGAACAGGGATGGCCATTATGCTTGCTGCACCGCCAAAAACATCAACCGACACATCAGACAGGCAGACGGTCATCACCAGCCAGAAACGGGTGTCTTGTGAAGGGTCCGGCGGCGCGCTGGGCCATCCGAAAATCTGGCTGAATATCGGGCCGGATGGCCGGGTTGTCTGCCCTTATTGTTCGCGTCAATTTGTGCATGACAGCCAGACGGCATGACCGGCACAAAGCATAATGACCTGATTCTGGTTGACGGGTCCGGCTATATTTTCCGCGCCTATTATGCGCTTAAAACCAACCTGACCAGCCCGGAGGGCGTGCCTATCGGGGCGGTGTTTGGCTTTACCAAAATGCTGCTGAAATTGCTGGATGATCTGGCTCCCGCAGAATTGGCGGTGGTTTTTGATGCCGGGCGCAAAACCTTTCGCAATGATATTTATGCTGATTACAAGGCCAACCGGTCTGACCCGCCCGAAGATTTGATCCCGCAATTCCCGCTGGTTCGCGAGGCGACGCGCGCGCTCGGCCTGCCGCTTCTGGAGATGGAAGGCTGGGAGGCGGATGATCTGATCGCCAGCCTGGCCAAACAGGCGACAGAGGCGGGCAAATCCTGTCTGATTGTGTCTTCTGACAAGGATTTGATGCAGCTGGTCCGGCCCGGCGTGTCCATGCTGGACCCGATGAAGGGGCGGCCTATCGGGCCGGATGAGGTGGTTGAGAAATTTGGCGTGCCACCGGAGCAGGTGGTCGCGGTTCAGGCGCTGGCCGGGGATTCCTCGGATAATGTGCCGGGGGTGCCGGGGATCGGGATCAAAACAGCAGCTGAGCTGATCCGCGAATATGGCTCACTGGAGGAGTTGCTGGGCCGGGCGGAGGAGATTAAACAGCCAAAACGGCGCGAGAGCCTGATCGCATTTGCCGATCAGGCCCGGCTGTCCGAGCAGCTGGTGCAGCTAAGCGACAGCGTGCCCATTGAAGGCGGGCTGGAAGCCTTAAAGCTGCCCGAACGCGATAGCGCACAACTGGCCGATTTTCTCATAAAGATGGGTTTTCACTCGCTGATTGCCGCGCTTGATCTGCCGCTGCCGGCCGGCACCGCCCCGCCGAGCCAGCAGGCCGGTTCTGATACTGCCGATACCAGCGGTGCAGCTGAAGCCATTTTGCCGCCAGTGGTAGAGACAGCTGATTACCAGCTGATTACGGATGCTGACAGTCTGGCTGCCAGGCTGGCCGAAGCGCGTGAACAGGGCTGGCTGGCCGTGGATACCGAGACCTCCAGCCTGAACGCAGCAGCTGGCCAGCTGGTCGGGCTGGCTTTTGCGCTCTCCCCGGGGCGGGCTTTTTATGTGCCGCTGCGCCATGTCGGGCCCGGCGGGGCGGTGGATGAAAGCGGACAGGGCGGGCTGGATTTTGAAGCCAGCACGCCGCGCCCGGCCCCCCGGCAAATCGATTTTGACAGGGCTGTCAGCCTGTTGAAACCGGTTCTGGAAGATCAGGCAATCCTGAAAATCGGCCATAATCTGAAATATGATTCGCATATTTTGCAACGCGCTGAAAATGGCGGCATCCGGCTGGGGCCGGTGGATGATACCATGTGCCTGTCCTTTGTGCTGGATGCCGGGCGGGTAGAGCGGCACGGGCTGGATTATCTGGCGATGCATTGGCTGCAGGTCCAGACGATCAAATATGAAGAGCTGTGCGGCAAGGGGGCCAGCCAGATTCCCTTTGCCGAGACGGACCCGCAGGCGGCCTGTGCCTATGCGGCTGAGGATGCCGATATCAGCCTGCGCCTGTGGATGATGCTGAAACCCAGGCTGGCCAGAGAGGGGATGGCAGCTGTCTATGAGCGGCTGGAGCGGCCCCTTATTTCGGTTCTGGCTGAGATGGAAGCGGCCGGGATCGGCGTTGACCCGGCGATTTTGCGCCGCCTGTCCAATGATTTTGCCAGCCGCATGGAAAAGCTGGAAAAAGCCATTCATGAGGAGGCCGGACAGGATTTCAATGTCGCCTCGCCGAAGCAGCTAGGCGAGATTCTGTTTGACCGGATGGGGCTGGAAGGCGGCAAGAAATCCAAGACCGGGGCCTGGTCAACCGATGCCAATATTCTGGAGGATTTGGCCGCACAGCGGATAGCGATCGCCCGCCTTGTGCTGGATTACCGCCAGCTGGCCAAGCTGAAATCCACCTATACGGATGCGCTGACCGCCTCTATCCTGCCGGATACCGGGCGGGTGCATACTTCTTTTTCGATGGTTGGGGCGGCCACTGGCAGGCTGTCCTCCTCTGATCCGAATTTGCAGAATATCCCCATCCGCACCGCAGAAGGGCGCTCTATCCGCACCGCCTTTATTGCCCGGCCGGGCCATTTGCTACTCTCTGCGGATTACTCACAGATCGAATTGCGGCTGGTCGCCCATGTCGCGGGGGAACAATCCATGCTGGAGGCGTTCCACAAGGGCATTGATATTCATGCCCAGACGGCCTCAGAGGTATTCGGCGTGCCGCTGGAGGGCATGGACAGCGAGACCAGAAGACGGGCCAAGGCGATTAATTTTGGTATCATCTATGGTATTTCCGGCTTTGGGCTGGCCCGCCAGCTGGGCATTCCGCAAGGCGAGGCCCGCGATTATATCAAAGCCTATCTGGAGCGGTTTCCCGGAATCAGCGCCTATATGGACGAGATTAAGAAAACCGCCAAGCAAACCGGTTTTGTTGAAACGCTGTTTGGCAGGCGGCTGCATATTCGCGGGCTCTCCGCCTCCAACCCGGGCCAGCGCGGCTTTGCCGAACGCCAGGCGATCAATGCCCCGATACAGGGCAGCGCAGCCGATATAATCAAGCGCGCCATGATCCGCCTGCCCGGCGAATTGGCCGCTGCCGGGCTGACCGCCAGAATGTTGCTGCAGGTGCATGATGAGCTGATTTTCGAGGTGCCGGAAGCCGAAGCCGAGGCTTGCTCCCAGCTGGTGGTTCAGGTGATGGAAGCCGCCCCGGCCCCGGTGCTGGAGCTGGCCGTGCCGCTGGTTGCTGAGGCCGGTCTGGCCGGCAGCTGGGCTGAGGCACATTAGCCGGAGCGCATGAAAGCGGACAGATAGGGCAGCTGCCTTATTTTTGCCTTGTGGCTGCCGCAGTCTGACCGAACTTTTGCCGTTCCTTTGGCAGGGAAGAAAAAAATCGGGCGCAGAACAGCGTTTTTATCAAGGAGGGCAAAAATGGCAGACAGGCTGGCATTGGTGGATGATGATCGCAATATCACCGCCTCGGTCTCCCTCTTGCTGGAGCAGGAAGGCTATGAGGTGGATTGCTATACCGACGGCGAACAGGCCTTGAGCGGTATCCTGCGCCGCCCGGTTGATCTGGCCATTCTCGATATCAAGATGCCGCGCATGGATGGCACCGAATTGCTGCAGAAATTGCGCGCAAAATCGGCCGTGCCGGTGATTTTCCTGACCAGCAAGGATGATGAGCTGGATGAGGCGCTCGGCCTTGGCATGGGGGCAGATGACTATATCACCAAGCCCTTTTCCCAGCGCCTGTTGCTGGCCCGAATCAAGGCGGTGCTACGCCGCGCCCAGCCGGATACCGGCGAGGCGGATCAAGCGCGTATCATCCGCCAGGGCGATCTGATGCTGGACCCGGATCGCCATCTGTGCAGCTGGAAAGAGCTGGAGATCAAGCTGACGGTGACCGAATTCTTGTTGCTGCAGGCGCTGGCTACCCGCCCGGGGCTGGTCAAGAGCCGTGATCAGCTGATGGATGCGGCCTATGGGGAGTCGGTTTTTCTGGATGACCGGACAATCGACAGCCATATCAAGAGGCTGCGCCGCAAATTCCGCGCCAGCGATACCGAATTTGATCAGATTGAGACGCTTTACGGGATCGGGTATCGTTACAAGGTCTGACAATAAAACGGTTCAGGAGAGCTGGGGCCGGTGCGTATCCGTTCTGGAAAATCCTTGCAAAAAAGGCTGGTCAGCCCGCTGAGTGCGCGCATTCTGGCGATTATGCTGCTGCCGCTGATTCTGCTTTTGATCGGTCTGATTTCAGTGGATAAATATGGCCGCGTGCTGATCGCAGCTGAGCTGGATGCCCTGCAACGCCAGGGGGAGATGTTGGCCCGCTCGCTGGCTTTGGCAGAGGCGGACCGCACCCCGCTGGCCCAGCGCCGCCTGTCTGATCAGACCTTGCGCCATCTCTTGCCGCTGGTCGGCTATGGCTCTGTTTTGCGGGCGCG
>JAYPQA010000009.1:0-10978 GCA_038131695.1 Alphaproteobacteria bacterium
GCCCGATGGCCGGCTGATGGCGGATACGGCGCGCGATCAGATGATTGCCAGCTCGGTGCGGCTCAGGCGGCGCGGCCAGATGGATATGCAAGACCGGCTGAAGAGAATCATCGCCAACCGGCTGTCCGGCCTGTCCCAATTCCTCAGCCGCGAGGGGCCGGTCCCCAATTTCCGTGATGGGCGGCTGCGCCATGTTTCAGAATTGCCGGTGCTGGGGCTGGCCTTGCGCGGCGAGAGCAGGCGGGCTGTCTGGCGCAATGGCCGCGGCCAGATGGTGCTGGCCGTCAGCTTGCCGATACAGGATTTGCGCGTTGTGCGCGGCGCCCTTTTGATGACCACTTCGGGCGGGCGCATCGAAGCCGAAATCCGCGAAGTGCAGTGGAATTTCATTCAGATTCTGTTTGCCGTCCTGCTGGTCACCATTGTGCTGGCCTTTTATCTGGCCAGGTCCATTACCCGGCCGATTGGCCAGCTGGCCAGTGCGGCCAGCCAGGTGCGCGCCAATGTCGGCTCGGCAGAGCCGCTGGCTAAATTGCCCGAACGCAATGATGAGATTGGCGATCTGTCCACCGCGCTGTTGCAGATGACTGAGGAATTGCAGGCCCGTATCACGGCGACGGCAGGCTTTGCTGCTGATGTGGCGCATGAGCTGAAAAACCCGCTCACCTCTCTGCGCTCAGCCGTGGAAACCGTGGCCCGGCTGGAGGACCCGGCCCAGCAACGCAAGCTGATGGATGTGATTTTGGCAGATGTGCAGCGTCTCGACAGGCTGATTTCCGATATTTCCTTTGCCAGCCGGGTGGATGCCGAAATGGCCCAGACCGATACCGAATTGCAGGATTTTGGACAGCTGGCAGAGAGCTGGGTGAGCATGGCCCGCGACCGGCACAGCAGCTGGCAGCTGGACTGGACACCCCCGCAAGAGGCTATGCCGGTACAGATTCATGCCAGCCGGATTGTGCAGATTCTGGATAATCTGCTGGCGAATGCGATCAGTTTCAGCCCGCCTGGAACGCCGCTGACTATCGATTTGCAGGCCGATCAGGACCAGCTGCGCTTCACCCTCAGCGACCGGGGCCCGGGCATTCCGGCCGGCAAGCTGGAGACAGTTTTTGACCGGTTTTACAGCGAGCGGCCCTCAGATGAGGCGTTCGGCACCCATTCCGGCCTTGGCCTGTCCATCGCCCGCCAGATTGCCGAGGCCCATGGCGGCAGCCTGACCGCCCGCAACCGCAAAAAGGGCGGGGCCTGCTTTACCCTCAGCCTGCCGCTGGCAACAGCTGACCGGCGCCGTGCATCCGGCAAGCCCCAGGGCAAAGCATCAGACATGACAAGCAGCTGAAAGACTGGCATAATCTGGCCTATGTCAGACACGCCATCGCAAATCAGCCCAGAAGAGGCATTGCGCCTCGTCCTGGTGGTTGGCCAGTCCGGGGCCGGGCACAGCACCGCCTTGCGCGTGCTGGAAGATGCCGGGTTCAAAACGGTGGATAATCTGCCGCTGGCGCTGGTTGACCAGCTGATTGCCATAGAGGTGGAGACCGCCGGGCGGCGGCTGGCTATCGGCATTGATTTACGCACCACCGGCTTTGATGCAGGCGGGCTGGCCGCCTTGTGCGATAATCTGAATGCCAGTTTTGGCGACGCAGCCCAGCTGGTTTTTGTTGCAGCAGAGCATAATGAGCTTATCCGGCGTTTCCAATCCACCCGCCGCCAGCACCCGCTCTGCCTGACCAGCGATTTGTCGCTGGCAGAGGCGTTGCAGGCAGATCGCAAGCAGATGGAATCGGTGCGATCCATCGCTGATATCGTAATGGACAGCACCGGCCGCTCCCCGGCCAGCTTTCGTGAGGAGATGCTGGCCCGGCTGGGCCTGCCTGCCGAACGGCCTGTGCCGCTGATCCTGATCAGCTTTTCCTATCGCAACGGCCTGCCGGAAGGGGCAGATTACGTTTTTGATATGCGGTTTCTGGGCAATCCCCACTGGCAAGAGGGGCTGCGCCCGCTGACCGGGATGGATGCACAGGTGCTGGAGTTTATCTCTGCGGACCCGGCCTTCGGGCCCTTTACCGAACAGCTGACCGCCATGCTGGGGGTGATTGTGCCGCGGCTGAAGAATGAGGGACGGCCCCAGCTGACGCTGGCCTTTGGCTGTTCTGGCGGGCGGCATCGCTCAGTCGCCGCAACCGAATGGATGGCCAGCTGGGCCAGCATAAATGAGATTGACTTTATCGTGCGGCACCGGGAATTGCTGCCCGATTAACCGGCCCTGGCCGAAAAGTAAATATCTTTTGTTTTGCCTGGCAATCTGCTAGTCAGGGGCAGGAAAAATCCGACATCACCCAAAAATCCTGTGTGAATTTTTGAGATCTGTTACGACTATTGAGGATGTTATGACGCAAGATTATGAAATTGCTGATCTGGGGCTGGCTGACTGGGGGCGCAAGGAAATTGCCATTGCTGAGGTGGAAATGCCCGGCCTGATGTCCCTGCGTGCCGAATATGGCGATAGCGCCCCGCTGAAAGGCGCGCGCATTGCAGGCTGTCTGCATATGACCGTTCAGACGGCTGTTCTGATCGAAACGCTGGCCGCGCTGGGGGCTGAATTGCGCTGGTCCTCCTGCAATATCTTTTCAACCCAGGATCAGGCCGCTGCGGCGATTGCGCAAGCCGGTATTCCGGTCTTTGCCCACAAGGGGGAGACGCTGGAAGATTACTGGGCCTATGTGGACAAGATTTTTGATTGGGCAGACGGGACTCCGGCCAATATGATTTTGGATGATGGCGGGGATGCAACCCTCTATATCCTCTATGGCGCGCGCATGGAGGCTGGGGAAAAGCTGCTGGAAAACCCGGCTTCTGAGGAAGAGGAATATCTCAAAGCCCAGCTGGATAAGCGGCTGGCTTCCAGCCCGGGCTGGTTCACTGCCCAGAAAGAGGCTATCCGCGGCGTATCCGAAGAGACCACAACCGGTGTTTTGCGCCTCTATCAGATGGCCGAAAAAGACCTGCTGCCTTTCCCGGCAATCAATGTCAATGATTCGGTGACCAAGTCAAAATTTGACAATCTGTATGGCTGCCGGGAATCGCTGGTGGATGGTATCCGCCGGGCGACGGATGTGATGCTGGCGGGCAAGGTTGCGGTGGTCGCTGGCTATGGCGATGTGGGCAAGGGCTCAGCTGCCTCGCTGCGGCAGGGCGGGGCCCGCGTGATGGTCACCGAAATCGATCCGATCTGCGCCCTGCAGGCGGCGATGGAAGGCTATGAGGTGGTCACCATGGAAGAGGCCGCTGGCAAAGGCGGATATTTTGTGACCGCGACCGGCAATAAGGATGTCATCACCGTTGATCATATGCGGGATATGAAAGATCGGGCGATTGTCTGCAATATCGGCCATTTCGACAATGAGATTCAGGTCGCCGCGCTGGGCAATATGGCCTGGCATGAGGTCAAGCCGCAGGTGGATGAGGTGGAATTCCCCGATGGCAAGCGGATCATTCTGCTGGCCAAGGGGCGGCTGGTGAATCTGGGCTGTGCGACCGGGCATCCCTCCTTTGTCATGTCTGCTTCCTTTACCAATCAGGTATTGGCCCAGATGGAGCTTTGGCAGAGCGCGGCCTCATATGAGAACCGGGTCTATACGCTGCCGCGCCATCTGGATGAAAAGGTGGCGGCCCTGCATCTGGAAAAGGTGGGGGCGAGGCTCAGCCAGCTGCGCGCTGATCAGGCGGCCTATATCGGGGTGGAACAGGCCGGGCCGTTCAAGTCTGACCAATATCGCTACTGACCCGGATGCGGCTGGTTCTGGATAATCTGGCCGCAACGGACAGGCTGGGCGCGCATCTTGCCGGGCTGCTTGAGGCGGGCCGGATCATCACGCTGAGCGGGCCGCTGGGGGTCGGCAAGTCAGAACTGGCGCGCGCGATAATCCGGCATAGCTGCGGGGAAACCGGCGATATTCCCAGCCCCAGCTTCACCCTGGTCCAAACCTATCAGACAGCAGGCGGGCTGGAAGTCTGGCACATGGATTGCTGGCGGCTGGAACGCCCGGATGACGCGCTCAATCTGGGTATTGAGGATGCTTTTTATGAGGCCGCCTGCCTGATAGAATGGCCGGAAAAGCTGGGCCAGCTGCTGCCCGCGGGCGGGATAGGGATTGTGCTGGGCATGGCCGCAGCTGATAGCGCACGCACAGCCGAGATCACCGGCCCCGATGCGTTATTGGCCGATATGCAGGCCGCTTTTGCCAGATAATCAGATAATCATTTGCCAGATAATCAACAGGCCCGGCTGGCTAACTCTTGATGCTTTGGCCAGCTGGCCAAAAGGCCAGGCCGGGAAAAAACCTATTCCTGATTTGTTCTGTTTTGTCCTATAGTGGCTGTTATGTCCGATACAGGCTTTTTTACCATTCCGGCGGGCCAGCCCTTTGCCCTCGATCTGGCCCGCGCCCTTCTGGCCGAGACTGGCGGCGGCACGGCTCTGGCAGCGACCCAGATATGGCTGCCTTCCAGACGCGCCCAGCGCGCCGTGCAGGCCGCCTTTACCGAATTATCGGATGGCGCAGCCCTGCTGATGCCGAATTTCTGCCTGCTGGGTGAGGCAGACGCCGACGCGCTGGATATTCTGGAAGCAGGCCAGCCCGGTTTTGTGCCGGCGGATGCGTTGCCGGATGCGGTGCATCCGCTGGCCCGCCAGATTTTATTGGCCCGCCAGATAGAAGCCTTTGTGATAAATGGCCAGAGGCCCGGCCCGGCCCAGGCTTTCAAAATGGCGGAGGAGCTGGCCGGGCTGCTGGATCAGCTGCAGCGGGCCGGATGTGACATCGGGCCAGAGGCCGGGCAGCTGGCCGATCTGTTGCCAGCCGAAATGGCGATCCATTGGCAGTCTGTTCTGGCCTTTGTGCGCATTGTCAGTGATCACTGGCCGGCCCTGCTGGCTGAGCAGAATAAAATGGATCCGGTGCAACGCCAGCAAAAGCTCATCGACCGGCAAATTGCCCTCTGGCAAGCCAACCCGCCAGCCAGCCGGGTGATTCTGGCCGGCTCCACCGGCAGCCAGCCTGCCACCCGCCGAATGATGCGCGCCATCGCCGCCTTGCCAGCCGGGGCGGTTATCCTGCCCGGTCTGGAGGGGCCTGATGACACAGAGGATTGGCCAGAGAAATGGGCAGAGGATTGGGCCGCGATTGGGGCAGATGCCGGCCATCCGCTGCATATCTTGCATGACACGCTGGCTGAGCTGGAGGTGGCGCTGGAGCGGGTCCGGCTGTGGCCGGGCTGTGAGCCGGAGGCGCTGGCCCGCCGCCGTAAGCGGCGCTTGCTGCTGGCAGAGGCGTTTCGCCCGGCCGAGCAATCGGCTGTCTGGCGGCGGCTGGCAGAAGTCCGGTCAGAGTTGGATCGCGGTGCCTTGTCCGGCCTGCATCTTTTGAATGCCAGCCAGAATTATCAGCAAGCCGCCCAGATAGCCCTTCTGATGCGTGAGATGCTGGAGCATCCCGGCAAGCGGGCCATGCTGGTGACCCCGGATCGGGCGCTGGCCCGCCAGGTGCAGGCGGAGCTGCGGAAATGGCAGATAGAGGTGGATGATTCAGCCGGAAACCGTCTGGCAGATACCATGCCGGGGCGGTTTTTGCAGCTGATTTGTGAGGCTGTTGCCAGCGATTTTGCCCCGCTGGCGCTCGCCAGCCTGGCCAAGCATCCGCTCTGTGCCGGGGGTCTGGCGCGCCCGGCTTTTACCCGCCAATTCCAGCAGCTGGAGAAGGCCGGACTGCGCGGCCCGCTGGCGGGCACTGGCTGGCAGGGCTTGCAGGACAGGCTGGCTGACCGGCCGGATCTGGCCGCTTTTGCCCAGCAGCATATTTTTGTCCCGCTGGCCGGTTTGCACGCGCTGATGCACACCGGAAAGCCGGATAACATGGCCGGGCTGGCCGCCGCGCTGGGCGAGGCAGCTGAGAAGCTGGCCGCCGAAACCGACCCGCAAAGCGGCATCCTGCGGCTTTATGCCGGCCCGGCGGGCGAGGCGGCAGGCCGCTTGCTGGCTGAGCTGATCGATTGTGAAGCCAGCTGGCCTCTCGCCGCAGCGGAGTTTCCGGCGCTCCTGCAAAGCATGGCCGAACAGGTCACCGTGCGCTCTCCCTGGGAGACGCATCCGAATTTGGCAATATTGGGCACGGTTGAGGCGCGCCTGCAATCTGCTGACCGGATTATTCTGGCTGGTTTGAATGAAGGGGTCTGGCCGCCTGCCTTTGTGCCGGATATCTGGATGAATGAGACGGCCAGAAAAGAGTTGGGCCTGCCGGACAGGCGCTGGCGCACCGCCCTTTCCGCACATGATTTCATGATGCTGGCCGCGGCGGATGAGGTCTGGATCACCCGCGCGGATCGCAACGGGGAGAGCCCGGCCCAGCCCAGCCGCTGGCTGGCCCGGCTGCAAGCGGTTTTGACAGCTGGCGGGCTGACCGCAGCCCAGCCAGAACAAAAACCAGAACAAATGCCGGAACAGATGCCAGACCTGGATGCCGGGCTGGAGCAGGCCGCTTTGCAGGACGAGGCTGGCCAGCACCGCCACCCCCCTGCCCGCCGCCCGCCCCGAAACCGGCCTTGCCGGATCGCCCGCGCAAATTCTCGGCCACCGATTTTGACAAATGGATTTCTGATCCCTATGCGATTTATGCTGCCCGGGTGTTGCATCTCAAGGCGCTGCCTGAATTGGATGAGCGGCCGGGCCCGGCCCTGCGGGGGAGCCTGATCCACAAAATTCTGGGCAAATTTCTGGAAAGCTGCCCGACCGGCCCGCTGCCCGGCGATGCAGTAGACCAGCTGGAAAAACAGGCAGCCGCCATCTTTGCGCGCTGGTCAGATAATAGCCAGGTTGCCGGCCTCTGGCGTTTGCGGCTGGCCGCGGCGCTGGACTGGTTTCTGGCTGAGGAGACAAGGCGGCGCAGCCTGACAGAACGCGTCTGTCCGGAAACAGATGGGCAGATAACCCTCACCTTGCCAGCTGGCGAGGTGCAGGTCACGGCGCGCGCGGACCGACTGGAATTATTGCAGGACGGCACCGTGCTGCTGGCCGATTACAAGACCGGGGCCCCGCCCCGCAAGTCCGAGGTGGAAAAGGGGCGGGCCACCCAGCTGCTGGTAGAGGCCGTGATCGCGGCAGCAGGCGGCTTTTCCGAACAGCAAGGCCAGCCAGGCAAAATCAGCGCGCTGGAATATTGGCAGATAAAAGGCCAGGCCGGCGATGCAGGCCGTGTTACCAGCGTGCTGCCAGCTGATTTTGACAGCGAGGCCCTGCAGGCCGCCCTCACCCGGCTGATCCAGCTCTATGATGACCCGGATCAGCCCTATTTATCCGAGCCGGACCCGGCTGTCCGGCCCAAATTTTCCGAAGTCCGCCATTTGGCACGGGTGCGGGAATGGCGCGCCTGGGAGGTGGAAGATGACTGATCCCTATCAGCAGGCTGTCACCCGCCAGCGCGCCGCTTCTGACCCGTCTGCCTCGGTGTTCGTGTCGGCCAATGCCGGCACCGGCAAGACCAAGGTGCTGACAGACCGGGTGCTGCGCCTGCTTCTGGACGGGGCGCGGCCAGAGGCTATCTTATGCGTGACCTATACAAGGGCGGCGGCAGCGGAAATGACGCAGCGGCTGAACCGGCGGCTGGCCAGCTGGGCCGTCTGTCCGCAATCCCAGCTGCTCGAAGAGCTGGCCGAGATGGGCGAGAGCCCGGCAAGCGCAGCACAAATCGCTGTTGCGCGCAATTTGTTTGCCAGCATTCTGGATAATGAAAATGGCCCGCGCGTTGAGACGATGCATTCCTTCTGCCAGTCTGTTCTGGCCCGCTTTCCGATAGAGGCCGGCGTGCCGCCACATTTTCAGCTGGCCAGTGAAGCCGAATTGAAAAGCCTGCTGATCAGCTGTTTTTACCAGCTGGCGGCCGATCCGTCTGGCGAAATTGCTGAGCTTCTGGCCTATCTGTCCAGCCAGGCAGATGAGCGCAGCCTGCTGGACCATTTGCAGGAGATAATCGCCCATGATGAGGTCAGCACCAGGCTGGGGCAGGACCCGGCCGGGCTGGCCGAGATGGAGCGCTTTATCCGCGCTGATCTGGGCTGGCCGGATAGCAAGGCGCTGGCGGCAGAGCAGCGGGCGGTGCTGGATTATCTAGCCGGGGCGGGCCTCTCCCGGCTGGCTGACCAGCTCGCAGAAGATGGCAAGACCGGGCAAAAGCGGGCCACGCTGCTGCGCCAATGGCTGGCCTTGCCGGAGGAAAGCCGCCCGGCGCAGCTGGCCCTGCTGGCAGGTGTATTTTTCACCAAGGGCAGTTTGTTGAAAAATCTGGCCAGCAAGAAACTGGCCGCCGCCCAGCCGGAGCTGATCACGCACCAGGAGCAGATCGCAAGGCATCTGGCGCGCTATTACCGGGCCGAGACCGCCTGTGCCACGGCCAGCCGCTCGCTGGCGCTGGCGCGTTTGGCCGGGCATCTGACCCGCCGCTATCAGGCAGCAAAATGGCAGCGCAGCTGGCTTGATTTTGATGATCTGATAAGGCTGGCCGATCAGCTGCTGGCCCGCGATGGCATGATAGGCTGGGTGCAGTGGAAGCTGGATAGCGGGATTCAGCATTTGCTGGTGGATGAGGCTCAGGATACCAGCCCCGCCCAATGGCGGCTTCTGGATCGGCTGGCCGGCCCGTTCTTTGACAGTATCCCGGAGGCGGGCCAGCCGGATCGCACCTTGTTTGCGGTGGGCGATTTCAAGCAATCCATCTATCGCTTTCAAGGGGCCAGCCCGGCCGCCTTTGCCAGCCAGCAGGAAAAATTTGCCGCGCTTCTGCAAGGCAGCGGGCGCCAGCTCAGCATCCAGAATTTCACCCTCTCCTTTCGATCCAGCCGGGCGGTGCTGGATTTTGTGGATGTAATGATGTCTGACCCGGCACATGGCGGCATGGGACAGAACTGGCAAGATCACCAGACCTATTGGACAGGCCAGCCCGGCTTTGTCGAATGCTGGCCAGTTACCACCGCCCCGCCGCCTGCCCCGCCGCCCGCCTTTCTGCCGCCTGAGGGGATCACTGATGGCGGGGCCGCCCAGCTGCACGCTGAAAAGGTCGCCGCCCATATCAAGGATCTGCTGGATAATCCAGACCAGCAGCGTCTGGGGCGGCAAATCAGGCCGCGCGATATTATGATTTTGCTGCGCAAGCGCGATGGGTTTTATGCCATGCTGCGCGGCGCGCTGGCCCGGGCTGGCTTGCCGCTGGCCCCGGCGGATCGGGTGCGGATGCTCAATCAGATAGAGATTCTGGATTTGCTGGCCTTGGGGGATGTCTGCCTCTTTCCAGATGATAATTTGCAGCTGGCCGCCTTGCTGAAATCGCCTTTGCTGGGGCTGGATGAGAACCAGCTGATGACGCTGGCCATTGGGCGCGGTGAGGCCAGCCTGTTCAGCCGTCTTGTCCAGCATCGCGGGGCCGATTCCCCGATTGGCCGGGCTTGCGGGCGGCTGCTGGGCTGGATCGATCTGGCCGGCCAGACAGAGCCGTTTGATTTTTATGCCCGCCTGCTGGATGCCGAGGGCGGGCGGCGGCAGTTTTCAGCGCGGCTTAGCCGGGCGGTGGATGAAACGCTGAACAGTTTTCTGCAAATGGCCGCTGATTTCAGCCGCTCCGGACAGTCCGGGCTGGGCCATTTTCTGCGCGCCTTCCGCGATGCCGAGGCGGAGATAAAGCGCGAGCTGGATGAGAGCAAGGACGATCAGATACGGGTGATGACCATGCATGGGGCCAAGGGTCTGGAAGCCCCGATAATCTATCTTCCTGATATGCTGCGCCCGCGCCCGGTTCCCCGCCAGCTGCATTTCAGTGCGGATTATCCTTTCTGGCCGCCATCGTCGGACTTCCGGCCGGATTGGCTGGAAGGGGTGATAGAGGCCTATAAGCAAGAAGAGCGTGAGGAAGAGGATCGCCTGCTTTATGTCGCGCTGACCCGCGCCCGCCAGGGGCTGGTGATTTCCGGCTGGCAGGCGGCCAACCGGCGGATGGAAGATAACAGCTGGTATGAGGGGCTGCACACAAGGCTGGAAGCTGCAGCAGAGGCTGAAAGGCTGGCAGATGGGCGGATTCAGATCACCTCAGCCGGGCTGGCAGATGGGCCCGCCCCGCCGCTACTGGCTGCCCCGGCTCGCGTTCAGCCTGCTGAACTGGAAAAGCCGGATTGGCTGGACAGGCTGCCGCCGCCTGCCCTTACCCCGCCGCGTCCGCTGCGCCCCTCTGACAGCGGCCCGAAAGAGCGGATACAGGCCTCGCAATCCGGCCAGTCTGCGGCCGCTGCCAGAGAGCGGGGACGGCTGATGCACCGGTTGCTGGAATTGCTGGGCAGCCTGCCAGCTGAGGCGCGGCGGGCCGGGCTGGACAGTTTTTGGAAGAACCGCCCGCAGCTGGCCGCAAGGCTGGATCGCCCGGCGATAGAGGCTGAACTATTTGCCCTTCTTGAAGATCCGCGCCTGGCCCCGCTCTTTGGCCCGCAGGCGCTGGCCGAGGCAGCGCTGGGCGGACAGGTGGCCGGCAGAACCGTGGCCGGCCAGGCTGACCGGCTGGCGGTGCAGGCGAACCGGGTCCTGCTGGCTGATTTCAAAACCGGCCAGCCGCCAAAAACCGCACAGGCCCCGCAAGATTATCTGCGCCAGATGGCCCTTTATGGCGCGCTGGCAGAACAGATCTGGCCGGACAAGGAGATTGAATGCTGGCTGATCTGGACAGCGACAGGCCGGATAGAGGCGATCAGCCCCGAAGACCGGCAGGCCGCGCTGGCCCGCTTGCAGGCCGGACCAAATCCAGACTAGAGTGACATTGCCAGATAGAGGGACAGCGCTGGCACGGTGATGATCAGGGCCAGCACCACAATCTCAGCAACCAGAAACAGACTCACCCCCTTGAAGATGGTCTCAAGGGCGATCTTTTTATCGACAATCGATTTG
>JAYPQA010000010.1:0-103058 GCA_038131695.1 Alphaproteobacteria bacterium
TATGGTGGATAAAGCAAGTGACGCTTGCTCAGGGTTCTCGTTCAGTTTTCTTCAGGTTTGCCGCAGGTACTGGCAAAAAGATCGACGCACAAGTCTATGATGCTCACAACCACATAGGTCTTGACGGTTAGGAGAGGATTGTTCAATTTGTCCAAGTTTGCGCTCATTTGAAAAATTCTTGGGAAAATCTATATTTTTATTAAAAAAAAAAAATAAATGGCTATTTTTCACAAATCAAGACGTAAACGCAATGTAACCGCCCCATCAAGTCCTAATAGACCAGCAAGTGGATTGTCTGGCTTTAGTGAGCCACTGAAATTGCAAGCTTCGATTAGGCCTTAGCAGGCGTTTGCCTTAATTGGGCAGCGTTGGGATGTTGATTTAAGCTGTTGATTTAAAATAGATTTTCCAAAATGGGTTCGTTTTCTGGAAAATCATGTTTTTGGCTTGCTAGATCAATCCATCTTCCTTCAGGCGGCGAAAAATTCCTCGTAAGTGATACCAGTCCCTCGCGCCGTCGTAGTCAGTGGTGCCGCCGGCGACGCCCTCGACAAATCTGACCGCTTCCAACTTATCAAATGCCAATTCGCCGCCATTGATTTCGATAAATATGTTGCAGGTCACCCATGCCGTCCTCTTGTTGCCGTCGACGAAGGCGTGGTTCTTGGCGATGGCGAAGAGGTAGCCCGCCGCGAGTTCGGTCATGTCCGGGTCGCCGTATGCGGCAAGATTTTGGGGATAAGCAAGTGCGCTGTCCAGGCCGCCGGCATCTCGAAGGCCTTCGCCGCCACCATGCCTTGCAATTTGGTCATTGTGGACAGCCATGACCACGTCTGGCCTAACCCAGATCCAATTTCGATTGTTCATCTTAAAATCTCTCTGGGCGCTTTATTTGGCGAGTGCCGCGAGGACATCCCTGTCCCTGCGCATGATTTTCTCGGCGACTTCCATTTGGCGCGCAAATTCTGGGTCCTGCGGCGTGATGCGGAGGCTGCCATCCGGCGCGTCGGTGAGGTAGAGCGTGTCGCCCTTGGCCACGTTGAGTTTGGCGAGCGCCTCCTTCGGCAGGACGACGGGAATTATTCTAGCGACGTGGCGGCGTCTTGGCCAGCGCGGATGATGGATCTGATGGCTGCCCTTCGCTTTGACTGCGCCTCATCAAGGTAGCGGCCATTGAGTTTAAGCTGTTTTATGAAGGCTGGGTTCAACATTTTTGCCTCCATCCTGAGCCTGAATTTCAGGTCCTTGAAAAAATTCTCCGAGGCAAAATAATTTGGGTCTGATAGCAAGTCCTCGTTAATGACATCGTCAATTTCCGCAAGCAGCCCAGCCTCAAAATAGCTGGGGTTCTCCGAAAACTGCCAGTCGTATAGGGTGAGGAAGAGTTTTGCCCTTCCCTCCAATTTTTGCTCAATTTCTGCCTGTGCAGCCGCCAGATTATCTTTGGCTATTGAATTTCTGATGCCGATTTCATCCAGCCTCAGTAATTCTCTTGCCTCGTCAATTTTCTCATCTGGCACCCTTGATGTCGCCCCATGGCGGGTGGCGTTCCGCGATGACCTCGCCATGCCTTGAGATGATCTTGGGCCGGTAGATTTTTGGGCATTCCTTTGATTGGCTTTGGACTGCTTAACCATCTTCATGCTCGACTACATCCTCTGCCTGTTTTGCTTCAACCGGCTGCCACATTCTGTAATCCTGAAAGAGCCTCCTCGCCCTGCGATGTAGCACCTCAATCCTCTCTTCATAATATTGAACGGACACCACGGCGCGGCGGTAGGCAAATGCCATGATTTCATCCTGGCTCAGATCTTCGCCGTCGTGTTCTTCGTCATACTTTTTGGCCCGGTCACGGATCATGATCGATCGCCATCGCTCAAGCCGATGTATTTCCCAGTGCGCTGAGACAATATCCTCGGCGATGTTTTTCTCAGTGCGTTGCTGGGCTTAAGTGCTGCCGATGATGCGCGAACGATACGCCTCAAATTCCTCCGGCGTCTCATCGGGCATGATGGGGAAGTTTGGCGAGGTGAGCTGGGTGGTGGCTTCAAGCTTGCTGATTTGGCTCAATTTGGAAATCCTTTACCTGTTTCCTGGATAACCAATTCTAGATGATCTGAGCCTCCAAGTCATTGCCCCAGTAGGGTTAATTTGTTGCGGATAAAGGGATATTGGGGGTAATGGTGAAGAGGATCAAAATTACTTTTTGAGGATGACGCCGGGGTTGTGATCCGGCGTGCCAATAAACTCAATGCCTTGATGCTTCAGTGCAATTTAACCTTTGCAGATTTCCAGATTTCTCATTCTGCTTTTGGAACAGAAGATGAAGCCTCAAACGACTTTTAAGTACACTCGTTTACACCAGATTGAAGAAGCAAGATCTTTCATCAATAAATCTAATAAAGCTCTCGCAGCTCTAATTTGTGGACCAGTTATGTCATGTACTATTGATATGTCCTATTATAGTTCATATTATTTATATGATTGATACTATTACAAAACCTGATTGGCGAGAGGATTTCAAAGGCTTGATGGTGCCTACGCTCCGGCAACGCTTCGAAGCTACTTCGCCTGCTTTGCTGCATTTGAGCAATGGGCAGTTGATCGTGGGTATACGCCTCTTCCAGCAAGGCCATCACTCGTCGCCGCATATATCCAGTCTACATCTCACGATCTGAAACCTTCCACGCTTCGTAACAGGGTCTGCGCCATCCGTAAAATCCACCTCCTCACCGGTCATGACGATCCAACCTACGGAGAGTTGGTAAATCTTGCCATGCGAAGGGTTCGAAGGAAAATGATTGCAAGACCCAGACAGGCGAAGGGTATCACACTGAGCGAGACATCATCAACCATCAGCCAGAAAGCGCACTTGGGATCAGAAACAGGTCCCTCCTCCATGTGGGGTATGACATTCTGGCGAGGAGGTCTGAGATTACAGCGCTCAAAATTACTGACCTTGAATTTATGGGTGACGGCACAGCGAAGGTAATTGTCCGGCGCAGCAAGGCCGACCCGTATGGAGTTGGCAGGAGCGCGCATATCAGCAAGGGGTTGCACTGAAATACTGAATAAATGGATTGAGCACCGCAACACAAATACTGACTGGCTGTTCCAGCCTGTTTACAAGCACATTGCCATACCGAGATCGATTTCCTGCACCACGGTGAAGAGGCTAATCAAAAATTCGCTTAAGGAGATGGGCATCGAAGATGCATATGCCTATTCAGGGCACTCACTTAGGGTTGGCGCAGCACAGGAATTGTTAAGGCGCGGACACGCCACCTCAGCCATCATGCGAGCTGGTGGTTGGAAGAGCGTCAATGTGCTGGCTTATCTTGGGAGGCAGAGGTCAATGTCTGGGCTTGATCTTTGGGTTTTTGTGTGTTTTTTCACTCCTCAAATTGAAAGGCTCTGCAGCAAGTTTGATGAGTTGAATGAACACCATCTCTTCTGGCATTTCCATTTTTCTGCATATATAAAAATAAGGTGCCTTTGACGTGCTGAGGAAATGATGCCACAGATTACCCCGGTCATTTTATGCGGCGGCGGCGGTGAGCGGCTCTGGCCCCTCTCCCGCAAGAGCTACCCCAAGCAGTTTCTCAACCTCCTTGGCGACGGCAGCCTTTTTCAGCAGGCGACGACACGTCTTCGCGGGGCGGCACCACTTGTAATCACCGTGGATGATTACCGTTTCATCGTGCGCCAGCAGCTGCATGAGGCAGGGGTTGATACCGCCGAAGTGATCATCGAACCCGAAGGCAGGAACACCGCACCGGCGATCCTCGCCGCGGCCTGCGACCTTGCTACCCATGACGAAGAAGCGATCATGCTGGTGATGCCGTCGGACCACTACATCCCCGATGCCGGAGCGTTTGCGGCGATGGCAGAGAAAGCGGCGGCCAATCTTGGCAAGGTGCAGATCATCTGCTTCGGGATCACGCCGACCGGCCGGAGACAGGGTATGGTTATATCAGGCTGGGTGATGGCGTCTATGATAGTGGTGGGGCGATCATGCCAGTGGCTGCTTTCACCGAAAAACCGGATGCGGAGACGGCCGAGGCCTTCATTGAAGATGGTAGATATCTCTGGAACGCAGGGATCTTCATGATGCGGGCGGGTGAGCTGCTGGATCTGGCGGCAGAGCTCCAGCCGCAGATGCTGGAGGCGGTGCAGCGCGGTTGAAAACGTTGGCCAGGGATCTCGATTTCTGGCGGCTCAACCCAACCGGCGTGGGGTGAAGTGCAATCGGAAAGCTTTGATTATGCTTTCATGGAAAAGGCGCAAGGGATCGGCTGCATGGCGTTCAGCGGTGCGTGGTCTGACATCGGCGACTGGGAGGCGGTGGCGCTCGAGCAGGAGATGGATGGCGCGGGAAATATCCTCCATGGCGCGGCGCACCAGATCGACAGCGAAAACACTCTCCTATGGGCGGCAAAAGAAAATCAGGTACTGACGGGCATTGGCCTTGAAAATATTATGGCGGTTGCGATGGGCGATGCCGTGCTGGTGGCCAACCGGGCGCGGGCGCAAGACGTCAAGGCCATGGTGGCCAAGCTGAAAGAAAGCGAGGTCAATCAGGCCGTATCAAGGGAACGGGAGAGCCGGCCATGGGGCTGGTTTGAGACAATCGCAAGAAGCGAGAGTTTCCACGCTAAGATCCTGCATATTGATCCGAGCGGGTGCCTTTCGCTCCAGAGCCACCGGCACCGCTCCGAGCACTGGGTGGTGGTGAAGGGCGTTGCCACCGTGGTGCGCGGTGATGAGGAATTTGTGCTTCAGGCCAATGAGAGCATCTATATCCATATCGGGGAAAAGCACCAGCACGAAACGAGGTGAGGGGTGAACTTGAAATCATCGAGGTCCAGACTGGGAGCTATTTCGAGAAGATGATATTATTCCGGTATGATGATATTTATTTAAGAAAAAACTAGTCCGAAAATTTATCAACATGAAATGCGCTATACATATAATTGAGTTGTGCATACTTTGCTAACAGCAAATTTAATAATCGGAATGGGGTTTTAACATAAAATAAACACATTGTTTTGACTGGGCTATTAATGAAACAAAGCATTTTTTTTTGATGCTGTTTAATTAGGCGATTAATCTAACAAAAATGAAAGTAAGTTATGAAAAAAGCATTAATTACAGGTGTGACTGGTCAGGATGGTTCTTATTTATCACGTCTTCTTTTATCCAAAGGCTATGAGGTACATGGAATTATAAGGCGCTCCTCATCATCAAACACAATGCGGATAGATAGTATACTTAGGAATGAAGATTATAGTTTTGAAAATTTTCACCTACATTATGGTGATCTTACAGACAGCACAAATTTGTTTCATATTTTAAAAAATATTCAGCCTAATGAAATTTATAATCTTGGGGCGCAAAGCGATGTCAAAATGAGTTTTGACGCACCAGAATATGCTGTAAACGTTGATGCTGTTGGTACGTTAAGGATGCTTGAAGCTATTCGTAATGCTGGTCTTTGTGGGCATTTCACGGTTTTATCAAGCTCTACTTGGAATTATATGGTAAGCACAAGAAACACCACAAAGCGAAACTACTCCATTTTACCTAAGGTCACTCATGGAGCGGCTAAACTCTATGCTTATTGGATTTGTACAAATTATAGAGAAGCCTACGGTATATTTGCATCTAATGGAATTCTTTTTAATCATGAAAGTCCATTATGTGGTGAATTTTTTCGTAACTCAAAAAATATGCAACGCGGTCGCAAAAATAAAATTTGGAATACAGAATAAAATCCAACTTGGAAACCTTGATGCAAACGTGATTGGGGGCATGCTAAAGAATATGTTGAAGGTATGTGGCGAATTCTTCAGCACGATAAACCTGATGATTTCGTATTGGCAACTGGTCGAGCAGAAACAGTTCTGAAGTTTTGCAGAAATGGCATTTAATTTCATTAACCGCGAAATAATATGGGAAGGATCGGCATCGACGAAATTGGTAGAGAAAAAAACTGGCGAGTACTTATTGAAGTTAATCCAAAATTTTTCGCCCTACTGAGGTGGACCTGCTCGGTAATGCAAGTAAAGCCGAGGCTTTACTAGGATGGAAAGCAGAGATTGGCCTCGAGGAATTGGTTGATGAAATGATGGAAGCTGCACTTAAAAGAAATCTACCTAAATAGTCGGAAGAATTCTTTTATTAAATATTTAATGCTGGTTAGTAGATTTTAAATTCATATGTTTAGATCTGGCTACATATTTTTTCTTTACAGCTTTGCTTTTCCCAAAATTAAACTTCTAAGTTTATCGAGTTTAGCAATAAGTCTTTCTATTGGTTTAATAAGTATTGTTTTTAAGATATATTCGTCCAAATTACTTATTTGGGTATCAATTACATCAATTTATTTTATTTTTTCTGGATTAATTACAAATGCAATAGTTTTGAATGATTTTTTTCAGTGGCATTTTTTGACGGGGATGGAAGGATTTTTTTAAATCTGATCTTTTTATTAACTTCATTCAATCTGCTTTATAAAAGGGAAACAAATAAATATACATTATACTGTTTAAAGATAATTGTATTTATCACATTTTTGCAGTTTTGTTTTTGGGTAACGAGAGGTGATTTTGAGACTGGAGATTTTTAGGATTACATGGACACCATACTGCATTTGGGTCTATTCTGGGTATATCTTTAATATATTTGTATAATGATAAAAAATTATGCAAAGAAGACATTATTTGTATATTTCTACTGCTCTGTGTTTTTGAAACAACTAGTAGACAGGCTTTAATTTCTCTTGGATTTGCAATTATTGCTTTATTTTATTTAAGTGACCCTAGCACAAAGTCAAAAATATCTGCTTTAATTATATTTTTTAGTTTTTCTGCCGCAATTTTATCTGGAAACTGGGATCGGCTTAATCAATTAATTCAACTTGATATATGGAATCAAGTTGTAGACCAATTTGAAATTACCAATTGGTCTTTGAAGACGGCTTTGAAAAATTCCTTGTAGGTGACGCTTGGAATTTTAATGTCCGCGCTATTCTGTTTTTAAGAGCTATAGACCTTTTTAATGAGTCCGATATTTGGTGTCGGATTTGGAAGGTTTAATGATCAGTTATTGATTTTTGAAAATATAACTTGGTTTACTAATATAGCAATAAATGGTGAGAACATTTATAATGATAAGACTGCTCATAACTCTATTTTACACATTTTAGCAGAAACCGGCATTGTTGGGCTGTCACTACTGTACATGACATACTATCAGTTTTTACGATGTATTTTAAAGGTAACACATGTAAATAATCACCCTAAAGTGATGGCGCTTGTTATTTTTATTTTTATCAGTCAGTTTTTTGGGCATGCATTAGCAAGCCCCTCATTTTTTATTTTCACTGTTATTTTGCTATTGAGTTATACATATGATCAAGGGTCATTTAACAAAAATAACTAACCTAATATGTATAAGGGGACTTATCAGCATATTTGAGATGTTGTTTATATTCCTACTAATGTATTTGGGAATGAATGCACCTGCCAACACATTGTTAATATTATCACTAATTTTCATTGGGGCTGGTTGCGGCAAAGGTTTAAGTGAAATCTTGCTAACTAAAAACTCTGCCACAGATATACAAAATCAGAAATATGAAGATTTTTTTGTTAATTTGTTTACATCACTATTTCTTGGAATAATTATTTCTACACTATCAATATCGTTCATACTTACGGCACTATATGTTTATAAAAATACCGTCTTTTCATTTTACTCTATTTCTTTAGTAATGATAATTGTGTTCATGTTGATTACTTCCTTAACAGTGTCGGAAGTTTACAAATCTTTTGAAAGACATTTAATATCTGGACTTAACCATTTTTATATATTTAATTTTTTGAATGTAAGTGTTTTGCTTTTGAGCATTTTCATGGGATTTAACATTCATAATTCAATATATATCTTTATACCCTCCGCTGTTACACAATTCTTTTTTTCATTATTTTGTTTAAGAAAACTTTTCATTGACCACAATATAAATTTAACAGTCTCTAGCTTAACCTATATAAAAAAAATAAATAAGGAATTATTCTTTCATTCGTTGATTAGGCCAACGTCCATCATATTTATTTGGATCATTATATTACTGTCTCAAATCAATATTCCTGGACAAGAAGCATTGCAATTTGCATTAGTCCTCAAACTTATGCATTTCATATCTTTTTTTGTTATAATATCTGATAGTTATTTTGCACCCAAATTTTCTAAAGCATATCTAATGAATAAAGTTAGCAAGTTAAATGCAATCTTTAAACAAAGTTTGATTATGAATCAAATTATGGCTTTGATTGTGATCATTTTCATTTATTTCATAAGTCAAGTATATAAAAACTCTTTTTTAGAAATAAATTTTAATGAGTTTGATATCGTTATATTTATTTTGTGTGCTGCCAACATTCTAAATCTAGCGTTTGGGCCTTCTGGGATTTATCTTCTGATGACAGGATGTGAGAATTATATTCAAAAAACTCAAATATTTTTATCGATTTCAATCACAATGTTATTCGTAAATGATTTAAATTCTATGAAATCGTATGCCATATCGTTCTTTATATTCATGGTAGGAACAAAATTATTTTATCTATTAAAAATTTTAAAAATGAGAAAATTATGACAAAAAATTTTATAATTTACATCGGTGCAGATAAATCTGGATCCACATGGTTTTTTCGATATATGAAGTCAAGACCAGATTGTTATGTCCCTAACGCTAAAGACCTATATTTCTTTGATTTGAATTATCATAGGGGCATAAAATGGTACTTGTCATATTTTAAGACTGAAGAAAATATAATTAATCAGAAGTGTGTCATGACTATATATTGTCAAAAAAAGCAGCTAAACGATTAAAAAGTTTTTCAAACGACTTTCCATCGAAATTAGTATTATTTATTAGACATCCGTTAGATAGAGCTATATCCCAGCTTTAATTATGAAAACGATTTGTAAAAATTAGACGACAGTTTTATTGAATATTTAGACCATAACATTGCTTGTAGGAAAAGAAGCTTATACAGCGAAAATATAAAATATTATTTAGGTTTGGGATTAGATATAAAGATTTTCATTTTTTGAAGACTTGTTTGAAACAGATAAATTTATTTCAAGCTTAAATTATCAATTAAATCTACCAAATATTGAAAATAATCAGATCTTAAATTACAGAAAGAAAAAACCTCAAGGAGTATCATTTTTCAAGTTTCGGAAAAAAATAGCACTTCTCCGCACTTTTAGATTAAATAATCTACTGATACTAAAAACTCAAATTTAATTGAAACTTTTTTTTTAAAGAATATATGGTAAAATTGTTTCTTTATCAGAAAACAAAGAGTTGATCAATTAATAAATATTTTGTTGATGATATTAATGAACTAGAGAAGATTTTAAAGAGAGATTTATCAAGTTGGAAAAAATAGAAATTTTAAAAAGACTATCAAATATGATAAGCATCGCGTATTAAAAACAAAGCATTGGCTTATTTTCTAAAGAAAAGTTGAGTTAAGGAATTCTAAATTATATAATAGGAAAGTCGTATTTACTAATGACTCACTGAGTAGAAATATAAACTTATTTGGATTTTATGAAAGAGATGAATTAGAAAATACTAATCGATTTTTAAAGAAAATTCCTGGATTTAAATTTAATAGTTTAATAGATGTTGGTGCAAATATAGGGAATCATTCATCGTTTTTTGCTAATTATTTTGATGAAATTTACTGTTTTGAACCACACCCTCAAATATTCAAAATTCTTGAAATTAACACCTCAAATTTTAATGCGAAGTGTTTTAACATTGCTTTGGGTGAAGAAAATGAATTTTAGATCTTCATATAGGCCCTCAAATTTAGGGTAATAATAGTCTCGTGTTTGTTGAAAATTCACGAGAAACAGTGCAAGTGTGAAAGTTGATAAATTAGATGCATTTTCATTTAAAGAAATAAATTTAATTAAGATTGATGTAGAAGGGTTTGAGATGAAAGTATTAAATGGTGGAAGTCAAACCATAAATAAACATCGGCCAGTGATTATTTTTGAGCAAAATATAGAGGATTTTACAAACGGAAATTCAAAAGTAATTGATCAGATTTATAAAATGAACTACCAAATATTTTGGATTGATAATAATTTCCCAAGAACCAAAAATAGTATTCGTAGGATTATATATACTTTGACAGGTTTTATGTTTGGTAAAAAATTAACAATACGATCGGGAACCCATCCTCCCAAAACCACACCTGTTTTAATTGCTGTTCCCAAATAAATGACAGGAAAGTTCTTATTACAGGAGCTCTTTGGTCAAGATGGTAAGCCTCTCTCTAAATATTTATTAGACAAAGGTATTACTGTTATTGGTATAGTAAAAGATAATAATGATAACTCCTTTTAATGAGAACTTAAAAATTGTTTATGCAGATTTGACTAATAAATCAGAGGTTTGAGATTTAATACAATTATATAAACCTGATCATATTTATAATTTAGCGGGTTTATCATCTTCTCACACCCTCGATGAAGATCCAGTATTATGCTTCGAGTAAATTCTTAATACCCGCCAACTTTTCTTTGATATTATTCACAAGAATTATCCTGCACCGTTTTTCAGTTTCAAGCAGTGAAATCTTTGCCGGATCTGAAACAACACCTCGATGAAAATACGAATAAGGCACCATTTCTAACTATGGTGCATCAAAATTATTTAGCGTATTTATGTCCGTCAATACAGGTTAAATTTATCCTTTGCCTATGGAATTCCTTTATAATCACGAAAGTGATATAGGTCAAACAATTCTCTTATGAAAAATATAAATTGGAGTTGCTAAAATTAAACTTGAATTGAACAAAGACTTTTTCTGGATAACTTAGATATTTACCGTGACTCAGAGATGCAAGGGATTTTGTTGAATGTATGTACAAAATATCATGTCATTCACACTCTGGGACGATTACATTCTTTCAACAGGAAGGATAACCTCAGTGTGTACCTTTGTGAAAAAGCTTTTGAATATGTTGGATTGTCATATCTTGATTATGTAACTGAAACGGGAACCTCATAGATCTCAGCCTAATATTCAATTACATGGGAACAAGACAAAAACTAGATACATTTCCTTCAGTTTCACTTCAATAAAATTGAAAATGTATTATTCTCAATGATCGACCATGAAATTATAAATTTAAGTGCTTATCATGAATGATTTCATTGACGGAGGTTTTTATTTTTCTTGTAAAATTATCTGATGAAAACTCTTCAGTGAATTTTATAATTTTATTTCGATTAAAACTCTGCCTTTTTACTTTAAGTATAGCCTCTAAAAGTGACTCTTTAGTTTCTTCTTTAAACAATATTGCATTCAAATACAAGTGCACGGCAGATGTACTTATTTTCATGTCCCCTTGTCGCACCTTTATCTATTCCAATGAACGGAATTCCAAGGGCATTTGCTTCTAATGGTGTTAACCCATACTCTTGGTTCGTTGGAAAAATCAAAGCCTTAGCATAAGACAAATCTCTATATACCATTTCTGTCAGGCAAATTGCCCTTAAAAATAATATTTGTATCTACAATACAATTTCTTTAGTCTGTTTTCATCTGAGCTAATCACCCATGACTATTAATTTGTCATCAAGATATTTGAAGGTATCTCAAAACATAATCTAAGGTTTTTCCACCTTTCTAATCTACTTATCATTATAAAGTAATTTTTTTGTTTTCTTTTGTATATGAGTTTATCTTTTTTAAAATTTATTGGTGAGTTTATTATTTTTGGTGTTTTTGAATAAGCATTTTGAATGAGTTTTGCTGCTACTTTAGATTGCGCGATATGAAAGATTTATGTTGAACCCTTGTGTCCAATATTTTTCAAAATCCGAAAAATTAAAATTTTAATTAATTTTATAATAAATATATCATTCTCTAAAAATTTCTTTTCCCAAATTACCCTTGTGGGTAAATAGCAAAAGCATATTGATAGCGTTGGTATATTTTTAATATATTTTGCAAGAGAAGCAGATGATATGAATAATAAGTCATATCTTCTAAGGCTCCAAAAATGCAGAAATACAACATAAAATTGGAAAACATTAATTTGTATTGACGTATTTGTTGTAATCCACCTGAATATATACGGAACTTTAATGTTGTATTTGCTGAATTCAGGAAGTGTTTTTTTGGGGTTGTAAGCCAACGTATAAACATCGATCTTCAAAAGATCTGATGATTTTAAAAAACTCTCACTGCCAGCATTTGTTAAAATTTGATCGTGAAAAACAGCTACTCTTAACTTTTTTGCATGAAATTATCTCAAGGTTTGGTAGAGGAAACACTAACGTTAATCCACTCCCTTAAATTTTTTAAAAATGGTGTTTAAAGTGCCATGGCAACACTAATAAAATATCGGGTGGCTATTATTTAAAGTTGATTCTTCATCTACAATTTCTACCAAAGTCCCTAGTCATAATTTCCCCAATTTATCTTTATTTACCTCTAAAACCTTAGAAATAATTTTACTATCTAATTTACAGCATTGTAGAATTGTATTGCCTTTTATGGGAGAGCTCCTAAGCCATATATTCTTTTTTCCTTTGTTTTTCTCACTTGTTAAGAAATTTTGAAGTTCTAATTTTTGATTTATTTATTCTTTCATTAAAACTAGTGTAAGTATTTAGGTTATCTAATCTTATAGAATTAGTTTCATAATTCAAAATATGTCTAATTTTTCATCCGCCATTTTAATTTGTCTATTTTTGCTAGCAATTACAAGAAAACTACCGCCATTTGTATCATTGAATGAAACGTCAACTGGGTACTATTCCACAATAATTTAAAATATATAATATTTGTTTACAAATGCATAATATTCTAAATGTTCATGACAAATAGTATCGTAAGGAATTTTTGAAAGCATTGTTGGTAATAACTTTGCTCAAATGCCCATATGCCATCATCTTCAAGAATGTCACAAACTTGCTTTATAAATTCTAAGGGATTTTCTAAATCATAAAAACATAGAAAATGATGTGACAATTTTGCCTTATTATATTCAGCATCAACATACACCTTAGAAGAAAAGAAAGAAGTCGTCAATTTGAATTATGTCCTTTTGATAATATTGTTTGAATTTTTATGGTGGGATCAATACCTATCACCAAACAAATCAATTTTAGGTAAAACGATAACGTGGTTCCGTCATTGCTTCCAATATCAACAACTGTATCGCCTGTTTTCAAATTAACGTAATTTTTGATCAGATTCTATATTATCTTAGATGACTTACCATGTCATTATTAAGACCAGATCTATATCCATAGTTTAATCCATACATCTCTTCTAAATCGTAACTAGTGTCAATCTGTACCAAACCACAATTATTTTTACCCATGCATTTTACAAGGGTTAGAGGCCCATTAGAGATACTTTTGTTTGGATGCTGGGAAAACTCCACTTAACTGATGGTTTCCAAGATTGACTATTTCTCTTAGGTCATCATTTTTACAAATTCTGCAAGCATTTATTTTCATTATCTTTTCCTTGCAAGATTCAAAAGTTCTGACTATAATTTTAAATCAAACAATAAGCTTACGTTATTAATATATTCCAACCTCTAAATCAATCCTACCACGATAATCAATAATAACATTTTGTTTGGATTGCCAATGTCAGTAATTCCAGGAAGAACACTAAGGTAGATTTCTTTTTGTGATTTGTTGAATTTGGAGTCAAATTCTTCTTCTGTTAAAGGTCTTGGTCAACGAAACTCATAGATCCTTCAATATATTAAATATTTGAGGAAGTTCATCTATTTTGATTTTCTCAGAAAAATTTCCTAACCTATTAACCCTTGGGTCATTTTGCAATTTGTGAAATGTATCCCATTCCTTTTTCAGATTGTCATCTTCGTAAAGAAGATCACTAAGTTTTTTTCTTCAGCATCAATTGTCATTGTTTCTAAATTTATATACTTTTATCTGTCTGCCTCTAAAACCCAACTCTAGTATGTCTAAATATTGGTAATCCCCATCCAATTTGATGAGCATAGATAATTAAAAAACAGGAACAAAGATGACGTAGTAGTTGTGGGGGTGGACGTCGGGCCTGACGTTTTCATATTTGTCGAGGATGCCCTCATATGCGACCAGGCGGTAGTTTGCCGTCCCAATCCCAAACATCAGGTTGTCCTGCGCCACCTGCCAGCCGCCGTTAATGGTCTTCAGCCAGGCGCTCTCCTGTGGGTTTGTTGCGCCCTGAATGAATTGATCCGTGTACCTCGAGGCCGTCCCCGGCAGCGCCGAGAATATCACAACTACAGCCAGTATTTCTACCGCAACCAGTGCCAGGTACCGCCCCCAGTTGGGCTTCCAGACGAGCCCCGCCAGCATGCCGCCGCAGGCGCGGATGAGGAAGTTAATCCGCTCCCCCGTCATCACCGATATGACCATGGTAATCAGCGCGATAACGCCCGATAACGCCGCAACGCGGCCCCTTACGGAGACCGCCAGCGCCACCATGATCGTGAAGGCCGGCAGCCCAACCTTGGCGACGTAATTCCCGGGCACGGGGTCGCCGTATGGCCAGTAGAGGCGGCCGCCCTTCTGCCCCTCGATGAGGATTTCCGCCGTCAGTATCCCGCACATCACGACGAGCCCAATCGCCGTCGACAGCAGCATGGCGTAGAGTAGCCTTTTATCCTTCGCGAGCCAGAACGCCGTCGCCATGGCGAATAGCGGGAAGCGGAACCAGGCCACCGCCTCGCCGACGGAGTAGGCGGGGAAGTCCGAGACCGCGCCCGCGAATATGCACCAGAGCCAGAACACGAAGCCCGCCCGCACCCAGAAGTGCCGAAGCCACTCGCCCTCGCGTTTAATGACGGCCCTCACCGCGAAGGTCAGCGCCAGCAGCGTCAGCCAGGCGTCGGCGGGCGTCCGCTCGATGAGGAGGATGAACGGCCCCAGGAGCCAGAAAATATGAAAGCCCCTCTCCCACTTGGGCAGGGCTGCAATGGCCTCCCGCGCGTCGGCAGTAATGGCGCGCAGGGCGGGGGTGATTTTTAGGTGGCCCGCCTCAGCCTCGAGGTAGCCGTCCAGGTGTGTGGCGTCAGTCTTCAATCTATTTTCCCATCGCTTAGCGGGCGGATTTAGGCGGCAGGGCCAGCGCCAGCACGGCGCCAATCAGCCCGCCCGCCATGGCGGCCATCAGGATGATGAGGATGCCGCGCCTGGGGATCAGCGACCCGGCGCGGTGGGGGCTCCCCAGCGCTCGGCTGAGGGTCGCGTTATTCTCGCGGTTCATCTTTCGGGCGGCGGCGAGCAGCTCGCCGTATTCCGCGTTGAGGGCGTTGAGGCGCGTCTCCGCAGTATCTAGGAAGTCGGCGCCGTAGTCCGTCTTCTCGAGGATTTTGCTCAGCCGGAGGTTTAATTCCGAGCGCTCGTCAATTAATTCGGACTTCTTCTCGTATAGGGTTGTGAGGTAGTCGGAGAGGGAGGACTTGTTGACCAGGTTGACGATGTCGCCGATGGCGTCGCCCGTCACCTGCATGCGGTCGCTTGAATATCCTTGGCCGGCAGCCGAGGCGCGCTGCTCGCCGGAGATGACGCTCTGAATGGAGAGGATCGCGTCGTCAATGCCGGCGATTTGCTCATAAATTTTATTAATCCGGAGCGACAGGTCGGTCTGGTAGAACTTGGTGAGGGCGTCCTCGTTGCCGAGGTTGCGGCTCATAATCGCGCTGAGGTAGAGGTTGTTGAAATTTGAGATGCGCACGCGCAGGTCCGATGGCGTGGCCCCGCTCCTGGTCTGGAGCCCCGCGAGGCGGCCGTCCCCCTCGAGGGTTTCGAGCGCGTCCAGCATGGTGTTGACGTGGTCGTTGGCCTCGAGCGTGCCCGCAGAAGTTCCGGAGGCTGAGGTATTCGATTTGGGCGGCGCCGCTCAGCTGCGTGTTGTCGAGGACGCGGAATTGGGTGGTGAAGACCTCCGCCCAGACCTGTGGCAGCAGCACCGCCAACTGCTTGGCGCGGTCCTCGTCCATCCCCAGGGACTGGTGGTCGATGGCGATGGCGGCGGTCTTCTCGGTGGCGCGCCTCAACTCCTCATTCAACTCGGCGTTGATGGCGTCAACTTCCGCCGCCTTGAGGCCCTTCTGATTAAACCCGCCGCCTCCACAGCTTGACGAGGATGTCGCCAATAGAGATTTCATCTTCAGCTGTCTGGATTTGCTCGGTCATTGTCAAAGTTTTCCCCTAATAAATCGTAATTAAATAACGAATGTGATCATCCAAATCTAAATGTTTTTTTCATTTATTTGAAGATTTAATTTAAGGATAAACGCTAACGGCAATGCGCCCGAACAGAGGTCTGAGACTAAATTCTGCATTTACATTGCATTCTTTTCATGCCACCACTCTTCGAATAGCCTCCGCATTGTTAATGAAATCAGATAGAATACTAGGGGCTCTCCTCTTCTCACCCTCGACTCCAGGCTTACTAAACAAGCTCAGGTAGGGCGTAAACATCAGCAGAACAATGGCATGACAATGGACGGTCTTTTACCATTTGAAAATTAAAAATACGCTCCAAAAAAAGTGTGTGTCGGGTGCGCAAAGGAAAAAAAGCACTAGGATATATCTTAGAGTGCTGTAATATATTGATTCAATCAAGAAAATATTGGTAGCGGAGGAGGAACTCGAACCCCCGACACGCGGATTATGATAAAACTGCTTTAACTTTTCCAATTTAATTTCAGTTATTTATAAGCGGATAAATTAGGTGTGTTAAAAATTTTGTAATGGAAATTGGTCGTTTAAAACTCTCCTCTGGAAAGAAACCTCTTCGACCAAACTGTAATCTGACAACTAAATTATTTGGAAGATGTTTACCTGCGTCGTCGATATGACCTCCTGCGTCTTGGCATTTTCATTCGGGCCGCCCGTCGCAAAAGCTCATCATAATCTTCCCCATATATCAGCCGTCCAATTAGATTGAATATAAAAAACATTGAAAAGACTCCTTCCTCCTACATCTGTTTCTATGGTTAAGTGCCGTTTGAAATCTTGATGCGTAGGTAGTCCCACTGCGACTGCGCACCAAAACCTAATTGGCAAGATACCAGCCCTATTCCACTATGTCACAAAACACCGTGATATTACCACCCCTCATAGAGACCGCAATGCATGAACGATGGAGCGTCTAGAGACCCACAAAGGGCCTATAAAAGGCAAGTTGACTTGGCCGCAATGCGTATGCCCAGCAATGACCAGACCTTTTACGCGGCGGTCAAATGCGCCTGCAGGATCATGTGTAATAGTTAGCTTAGGAATGCTCTTGCACTCAACGGGGTAATCAACATAGCTGTAGCGACTGGTAAATTTATCACCCAATCCGCGGACGCAAACAGGACCCTCCTGCTGTCTCAAATAATGTGACCTCATTCTCCATTGCATCTACCTCAAGCCGCTCAAACTCAGTCAACCACTTATCGGCATTTGACCAGCTCTCATAATTGCCTAGCACCACGGCGCGGAATAGGGTCAACCAGCTTCATCGCATTGATAATCTTTTCACGGTGGTCTGACAGTTATTACTTTTGGGTCAAATATGTAATCACCAACTAGCAGCACCAAGTCCGGCTTAGCAGCCTTGACCTCGAGAAGTAGCTCACGGAACGCGGCCAACGACTCAGGGCCCTCAGGCAAATGGGTGTCACCAATAACAGCGATAGATAATGAAGTTGGCGTTACATCAGGGTCCTGAATGGATATTGAGACGTCATTTCGCTGAGTTTGTAGATTATGAGATATGGAATAGGCTAAGTAGGCACCAAATGCTCCAAGCGCTATGATGGTGGCAACGAATTTACGCATTTCGGCCTTTCCTAACGCGCAAGAAACGCCCCGATATCCTCACCTTTATGCAGTGTTAGCAAATAATCAAATAACTGAGCCTGTTCTCCACCGGCAAAATCACACCGCCGCTTGGCTACCATGCCGTCTGAAAACGTATCATTGCTGGAATGGATTGATGGCCAGCCGAACCCGGAACTTCAAGCAAGTGACGGTGAACAATTCCCGCTCTTCCAGCTTGCCATGGATGAACACAAAACAATTGATCAGGCACAAAGCATCGGACCGCTGCAGATGCGGTGCTTTGCCCTATGGACTTGATCACGCAATTAAATCAACGCATCAGCCAATTTTGACCAGTTTACGTTTCCCAAAGAAATCAGCACCTTCTTATACAAAGAATATAAGCCCTTTATGGACAACTCGATTGAAACCACACTCACCATTGCAAGTTAAATATTGATACCAATTCCCTCTTCACGGGAATATCAGACCCTTATTGCTTCTGATTTCGGCACGCATAATGCCGTTCGTCTAGATAACGACAAACTGGTGTTCATAGATTTTGAATTTGCTGGCTGGGATGACCCCATCACAGCCATAGCTAACTTTATACTTCATCCAGGTATGAAATCCGGGATGTCACTTCGTCAGCCTTTTCAGGATCGTGCGCTGAGCACTTTAATTATATCCTGGTATTTATAATCGGTATCGAGCAATGCTACCTCTCTTCAGGCTTCGCTGGTGCTTAATCATGCTGAACGTCTTTGCAAAAGAACCGATAAATCGATGGAAAGCATACAACAGGGATCAAAGAGTATCTGCAATTCGAAAAGTCAAAATAGTTACTTCAAAAATTAATTAAGCAAAATAAAGAAAAATAGATGCTGTTTGGATTTACTAGGGGTGGTTTACCGTATTTTTATGTAAGAGATGCTAACAAAGGTCCGAACAGCAGATGACAAAATAATTGCCCCTGATTTTATTTTTCTGGCTTCCCAGTTTGCTTATATAAATCTTGAAACATTTCCTCTGCGCTCCCGGTCAGGCTGTCCCAATATGTTGAAAATAATGACGCAGATTGATTTGCCGATCATAAAATTAATCTCTGGTCAAAAATTCTATGCTAAACTAGTAAATTTTAAGATATATATCATTTTTCATTGGAGCAACCAATACATTGAGGTTAGATATATTTGATTCAAATACTATGCCTGGCTGCATGATATTGGCCCAGCCAAAATCTGCATCGACGTCGATTATGAAAACAGTCGGCGACATCACAGGTTTATTATATGGACAGCAATTTCAAACATCCAAACCCAAAAAAACAGCATTGCTTTTAGGGTCTATAGAAAGATCGGGCATTACGCAGGACTATCGATTGTCTCAGATAAAAAATTTTCCGAACTTTTTCCTGCGCTTGAATATCCGGCCTTAAGGTTAGGGCATTCCGATATTGCTGATTTTGGCATGGCGCAAAAAAGTGATAGGAAAATCCGTTTTCATTACGATATTCATAAGCAGCACTTTCCGCCCACGGCAGCAAATATTGACCTGTTTTCTGATGTGCCCAAAGTAATACTTGTCCGAAACGTGGCCGATACAGTAGCTTCATACAGAAGAGCGCCTGTTCAGGTCAGATTCAATCAATTCCTGAACAACTCCACATTCTTGAAACAACTGGAAGATGATCTTCTGCGCTGGCAGACAGAATGGGTAAACGCCGCACAGAACGATAAAAATGCAATTGTTATCAGTTATCAGGATCTCATTACGCACCCTGATGAAGTCATAAGAAAGGTACTGGACCATTGTGACCTCAGCATTCAGGGTGGGCATGATTACATAAACCTTGCCAGTGAAAATATACCAAAGATATAGTAAGTATTGACTGTGCAATCAAAATAACGCGCATTGAACAAAGAAGGACGCCTTATCGGAGTTTTTATGGGAAACCTACAGATAGCTTCAACGTTACAAAATAAGTCTGGTCAAAAAAATCAATTTTCAATAGCTCGTCCACGGTATTCCTTGCTGTTGTGAATAGCGAAAGCGGAATTGACACAGAAATATCTCTGCTTAATCACTTTGTTCTGAAGCGTGGAATCACCGATGTTGTTGCAACCATTGATATTCGGGATTTGAACTGGGGATCTGATCAAATCCTTAAAAGTTCATATCAGTGAGAAGCGTGTTTACAGCTTCAGACTGAGTGACCACATACAGCATGAATTTATCGGGTCCATCTATGTATTCTTCAATTCAGGTGAAAATCTTGCCGTGCCCGTTTTGTGCGGTAATGTGTGCCATACGAACATCAAGCAGTATTTGTGGCGTTCATACCTACGGCAGAAGACTTGAACAAAAAGAATTAGGCACCGGAATTGACCTGCAAAGCACCATAGAAACAGGATGGACACTGCGCGATCGCAGAGATGTTCAATCATTTGCAGTATTGCATGGCAGCCAATTTGAACTTGATCTGTATATCAGGATCGAATGTACCAATCATCTCGGTGATGATTTAATTATTGAGACGTCACACAAATTACTGCCTTTCGGCACATTGATGCTGTTGCCCCAAGAGCTTTCCCCTGAAATTGTTGAACATCTCGATGGGGAAATGGGGCATGCAAAGGTTCATATCGATGGATTGAGCGGCGTTTTCCCCAGAATGCTTTGCGGTAATTTTCTGGTCGGTGAAAAGCAATCTTCAGCATTGACGACTGCACAGGAATTACAGTTCACGCATACGAATTTTGATTTCTCATCTATTGTGCAACCTGACTCCATCAGCCCTCTCGGATATTACAACCAGTCAAAGATTATCTCAAAGTTCCATGCCATTGGCATTGGGGACTTCTCAAGCCGGGACTGGATAACGGTGACAGCAAAATTTCTATTATTCTTAATAAATTCAACAGAAATGAATCTCTTGAACGTAAAGTCAAATTTCAGGTTTTGATGAAGAACAAATGCATTCGAACCCCCGACACGCGGATTATGATTGCCGCGCAAATTGCCAGATGGTGCTGCTCTAACCTGCTGAGCTACTCCGCCCCGTGAAGGTAAAGCGCCGAACCCATTTTGACGGGCCGCACGCCTTTTGAAAGACTTGCGGCGAGTTTTAAACCGCGATTTCGGTTTTGATGGAAGTGAGGTTTGCGGAGAGCCGAACCCCCGACACATTGATTTTCGCTGATTTCGCCCGGCTAGCGGGGCTGGCTGGCATTTATGGCCAGAGCCGGTCCTGATTTGCCTACCCGGCAGGCTTGGCAGCTGGCTGGGCCAGAATGCGGTCGGCCTCGCTGCCCAGCCAGTCCGGGCTGAACAAATCGCGGATCAGCCCGGGGTGACCAGGGACACCGGATTCACCTCTACCGTGGGGTCATCGACCGAACCGCGATAGGTAAATTGTGTGGCAAACAGCCCCGATTTATCAATGCCGGTTAGCAGCTGTCCCAGCAAGGGCAGGCTGCCAATGATCTCGCTCAGCTGGTTGACCGGCACCAGATTGCCGCTGACATCCACCTGCCGACTGTTGCGGTCATAGCTGCCCACCATCGCGATCCCCAGCGCGGCCCCGGAGGCACGCACAGATTCTATCCGGTGCACCCCGTCCTTGCTGCTGAACCGCGCCTCGCCGCGGGCAAAGCCGGTGCCATCGCCTTCTACCAGCGCATAGAGCCCGGCCAGAGACAGCACTGAAAAGGCGCGCACCGCAGCCGGTGCCTCACGCACCCGGAAATCGGTTATCTCAATCTGCGTGTCAAATTCGCTCAAGTCGCTGGATGGAAACAGATTGATCAGCACCATCTCACCGCCCAGAACGGCATCTGTGATCCCCAGCCCCTTCAGCACCGGGCCGGCATTGCCGGTTCTGATTTCCAGCCGTCCCGGGGCATCCGGATCGCTTCGGGGTAAAGCTGAGCTCTGCCTCACCGCCGCCGATCAGCCCGACGCCGGACAGCCTCTCTCCCTGCGGGCCGAACAGCGCTTCGATACTGGCCTCAGCCAGCAGCGGGGCCCCATCTGCCAAGAGCGCGCCCTGCAGCTGCACAAGCCCATTGCCGCTGGTATCTGTCGCCCCGACCAAATGGCCGGAGAGCGCAAAATATCATCAACCTGAATCAGCCCGGCGGTAATATCGAGCGACAATGCCCGCCCCTCTGACAGCCCGTCCCCGCGGCGCAGGCTGGTCAGGTCCACCCGGTTACCCTCAGCGCTGATCTGCATGGTGCCATCGCCCAGCCTCTCCAGCAACAGCTGGTCAATATCCTGGCCGGGCAGTTTCAGCGGCGCAACAAAACCGCCCTGCAGCTGGCCGTCATTGGCAAAAATCAGCCGCCCGGCCGCGCTCAGCGAGCCAAGGGCCAGATCAATATCCTCAGCTGCCTCAATCCGGCCATTAAACAGCTGCAGCTGCAGGCTGGCCCGGCCCGGCTCCCCCGGTTGCTTGGCCCAGCTAATCTGCGGCAGATCAATGCCGGTCGCCTCCATCATAAAGGTCATATCCACCTGCTGGCGGCCCTTTGCAGCCGGGCCCACCGCTAGCTGCAAGCCGGTCTCGCCGTGCAAGGCCAGCCCGGTATAATCGCCCAGGATTTCGGTAACGCCCGCATCTGGTTCAGGCGCAGGCGCAGGCTGGCCGCCCGTCCATCCGGGCTGGTAACAGAAAAGCTGGCAGGCAGGCCTGATACCCGCCCGCTCCCCGTTGCCGCCAGCTGCTCACCTGTCTGGCTGAGGATCATATCTGCGGCATCCAGATCATGGCCCATCGGCAAGCCAGCCACCGACAGGCCGGTAATATCAGATTCAGAGCTGAGCGTTTCAACACGCAATTTATTGTTCTGCAACAGGCCGCTGGCGGTTATCCGGCTGACCATCCGGCCGGCTTTCAAATCCAGCCCGGCCAGAGCCTGCGGCAATTTCTGTACCGATTCATCCAGCAGAAAATCGCGCACCGCCTGCACCGGGGCCACGCCAATCCCCTGCAAGGAAAGCTGGCGCGGCTGGTCCGGCGGGCCAAGCACCGGGACCATCTCAATGCGCCCGCCTGACAGGCTGATCTCCCCCAGCCGGCCGGTTTCAATATCCACCAGCACCCGGTCATCACCAATGCTGAGACGGAAATCTGTATCGGTGATTTGCGGGCTGTTATCCGCCCATTGATAGGCCGCCCCCTGCCATTGGAACTGGCCGGACATGGCGGTTACCTGCTGGAATGGCGGGGCCGTGAAATCATAGCTGAAAGCAAGGCTGGCCCCGCTGACAAGGCCGCCGGAAAAGCGCTTTTTCACCCAAGCTGAGGTGCGGCGGCCAAATTGCGGCGGCCACAGGGCTTTTAGAATCTCGGCATCAATCTGCGCGCTGGAGAGCTGGCCCTCCAGCTGCTGCGGCTGGTTATCCTGCAAGCGCAGCTGGCCGCTGAAGGCCGCCCGGCCCGCCTCGCCCGACTGGCCAAGTTCCAGCTCTATGCCGGTTATGTCGAGCTGGTCCGCCTGCCAGCGCAGCTGCGCGCGGGCGTGTTTTATGGCAATAGCATCCGGGTAAGTCTCAACTGAAATATAGCCCTGTGCCAGACGGTATCGAGGGTGAGCAAATCAATCTGGCCGCCCGGCCCCATTTTCACATCCAGCACCCCGGACAAGGTGCCAACGGCTGAGCTGTAGGGGCCATGCGACAGGCTGAGCCGGGCGGAATCAAACGCCCCGTTCAGGGCCAGTTTGGCAATATCCAGCTTTTCGCGCGCCCGATCAAAGCTGGCCTCTGTCTCCAGCAGCAAGGTGGCAAAACGCCCGGAGGCGAGATGTTTTTCGATATCAGCAAAGCCTTGCGGGCGCTGGTCTTCCGGCCAGACCGGCAAAAGCTGTTGAAAGCTGATATCCTCGGCCAGCAGGCGGCCGGAAAACTGCCAGCGCGGGGCAGAGAGATCGCGCAGCTGCCCGTTGAGCGATAGCTTATGCCCGTCCTCCAGCTGCAAGACTGCCTCAGACAGATTCAGCAAATCATCTGCCCGCGACCAGGCAAAATCAAAGCCAAGCCTGTCATAGGCTGCCCAGGCCTCCGGCAGGCCGGCGCGGCGCAAATCCTCACCCAAATCCCCTTGCCGCAAGGCCAGCCTGCCCGAAGCCAGCTCCAGCTGGCGGCCATCAAGGGTCAGGCTGACCGCCCCGTCAATCTGGCCGGCGCCCAGCATTGGCGCCCAGCTTTGGGGCAGCAGCTGATCGAGGCCGGCCGGGCGAAACCCGGTCAGGCTGCTGTCCAGCTGCCAATATTGGGAAAACAGATTACCTTCAAAAAGGGTGCTGGCGCGCCCGCCTTGCCGGCTGTTGCAAAGCCAGCCGGCCTGTTATCGCTGCCGGATTGCGGGCATCCAGGCTGAGACGGCTATCCTTGAAGGTCAGCTGCACGGGCGGGGTGACAGACGCATCGGTGATTATCAGCTGGCTGGCCTGAATATCGATTTGGCGCAGGCCGATTTGCTGGCTGGCTGAAAAAACCGGCTGGCCGGGCTGGCCGGAAAATAACAGCCAGCCTGAACCGGTATTCGAGCCGGTATCTGAACTCAGCCTCAGCAAGCCCCCAGCTGCTCATCATGATAGAGTTCCAGCTCCAGGCCGGTGACCGACAGTCTTTCCGGCAGGCCGGTCACAAGGCTGCTCATGCCAAAATACATTTCCGCATTGGGCAGGCGCATCTGCTGGCCGGCATAGGAAACCGAAACCGCACCCATCTTCACCGACAGGGGCAAAGGCTGGCATGAAAAGGCCCAATCCAGCTTGCCAATCTCAACCGACAGGCGGGCACCGCTCGCAGCAAAGCCTCTTCCACCAGCCTGGCCGGGCCGCCCTTGGCAAAATATAGGCCAACCCGCCAGACAGCAGCGCACCAAAGAGCAAAAATATCAGCAAAACAGGCAGCAGGAATGTTCTGAAAAAACGATGTTTTTTCGACGAGGCGGGCATTTCATCACGCTTTTTGGGCACGCCACACTCCAAAGCCGGGCCGGTTCACTCTATATTTTGCATAACTGGACAATCTAGGCTAGTCTCTGGCCCATGCTTTTGTCCGCCAAAACGCCTTTTATGCAACAGGATTAACAAAAAATCCAAGGAGACAAGATGATGCTGGAAGTTGGCAATCCGGTTCCGGATTTTACCGTGCCCACCGATACGGGCAGCTTTACCCTGTCTGATATGCGGGGCAAGAATGTTGTCATTTTCTTTTTCCCGAAAGCAGATACCAGCGGCTGCACCGCCCAATCCATCGCTTTTTCCCAGCTGCAGGCTGAATTTGATGCTGCCAATACGGTTATTCTGGGTCTGTCCAAGGATACACCGCAAAAACAGGCCAAATTCCGTGCCAAGCACAATCTGACCTGCCTGCTGGGGGCGGATCATGAAACCGATATTTGCGAGCAGTTCGGCGTTTGGGTGGAAAAATCCATGTATGGGCGCAAATATATGGGCATTCAGCGGGCCACCTTTCTGATCGGGCCGAATGGCAATCTGAACCATGTCTGGCCAAAGGTGAAAGTGCCCGGCCATGCTGAGGCGGTGCTGGCCGAGGTGCAGGCAGGCGGCTGAACAGCCCGCCCTTATTGCCGTTACATCCCATCAAGATGCAAGGCCGGTTGATGACAATGACAGCAAACAGCCAGCTGCAAAATATCGGCCCGGCCCTGCTGGCCTGTTTTTGTGAATCAGACGCCGCGCAAAAAGCCCGTTCGGTCCGCCAGCTGGCGAGCCAGCTGCAAGTTGGCGCCTTTACCCGGTTGCAGCCGCTTCACCATGCCAACCCGCCCGGGCCGACCTGCGGCCCCGGCTCTGTTGGCGCCCGGTAAAGTGCCGCGCCGCCGTATCTCCTCCAGCAGCCAGGGCCGTATCGCCCTTATCCACGCGATAGCCCATATAGAGTTGAACGCGATTGATCTGGCCCTCGATATGGCCGGGCGCTATGGGGCAGATGCAATGCCCTTTGATTTTGTGCGTGACTGGATAGCTGTTGCAGATGATGAAGCCCGCCATTTCCTGATGCTGGAAGATCGGCTGGCAGAATTGGACAGCTATTACGGTGCGCTGCCTGCCCATGACGGGCTTTGGCAAGCAGCTGAGGCAACCATCGCTGACCTGCCCGGCCGTCTGGCGATAGCCCCGCTGGTGCTGGAGGCGCGCGGGCTGGATATTACCCCGCAGCTGATAGAAAAGCTGGAAGCGGTGGGGGATACCCGAACAGTGGGCTGTTTCAAAATCATCTATGAGGATGAAATCGGCCATGTGGCCGTCGGCAAACGCTGGTTTGACTTTGTCTGCGGTCTGGACAGGCGGGACCCGGTCAGCAGCTGGCAAAATCTGGTCAGGCGCTATTTTCGTGGCCAGCTGAAGCCGCCCTTTAACCTTGAGGCGCGCAAGGCGGCCCGGTTTTCTGCTGCCTTTTACGGCCCGCTGGCAGAGGCTGGCTAGCTGCGCTGCATCCCCACCCGGGCAGCCAGACTGGCTTCGATAAAGGGATCCAAATCCCCATCCAAAACCGCCCCGCTATTGCCGGTCTCTACATTGGTGCGCAAATCCTTGACCATCTGATAGGGGTGCAGCACATAAGAGCGAATCTGATTACCCCAGCCAATATCAGTTTTCGCCGCATTGCTGTCCATCGCCGCTTCCTCGCGTTTTTGCAGCTCCAGCTCATAGAGGCGGGCTTTCAGCATATTCAGCGCGGTGGCGCGATTGCGATGCTGGGATCGGTCAGACTGGCATTGCACGACAATATTGGTTGGGATATGGGTGATGCGAATGGCGGAATCGGTTGTGTTCACATGCTGGCCGCCTGCCCCGGAAGCGCGGTAGGTGTCAACGCGCAAATCTTTTTCTTCCAGCTCAATATCGATATTGTCATCCACTTCCGGATAGATCCAAACCGAGGCAAAGCTGGTATGGCGGCGGGCCGAGCTGTCATAAGGCGAGATACGCACCAGACGGTGCACGCCAGATTCCGTTTTCATCCAGCCATAGGCAGTATCGCCGATAATTCTCAAAGTGACAGATTTGATGCCGGCTTCCTCGCCAGCGGTTTCTTCGATCAGTTCGGTTTTGAAGCCGCGCGCCTCTGCCCAGCGGCTATACATCCTGAGCAGCATGGCCGCCCAATCCTGGGCTTCGGTCCCCCCTGCCCCGGGGTGAATTTCCAAAAAGCAATTATTGCCGTCCGCCTCACCCGATAGCAGCGTGGCTATCTGACGCTTGCCGGCCAGCTCAGCCATTTGCTGCAAGGCCTGTTCTGCCTCTGCTATCAGCTCATTATCGCCCTCTTCCTCAGCCAGCTGGATCATCTCCAGCTGATCAGCCATCCCGTCTTCCAGTTCCGCCAGCTGACCCAGCTGGGTTTCCAGCCGGTTTTTCTCGCGCATGACCGATTGGGCATTTTCCTGATCATCCCAGAAATTCGCGCTGCCGATTTCCGACTCCAGCGCGGTCAGCCGCGCCTGTGCCGCCGCAACGCCAATATGGGTGCGCAGCAACTCTATCGCGGTTTTGATGGCGTCCAGAGCATGATGAGTTTCAGCCTGCATGGCACTATCCTTGGCACAAGCGAGAGGAGCGGGAAAAGATAATCTTGGCCGCTTTTATCAATATAGGGCGGGCCTATCAAGCTCTGCCGGTCTGCTGATGCCGGAGGGCAGGTCAATCATCTGCTCTACCCCGGGCAGCTGGCCGGGCTTGAACACCTCCAGAACGGCCGCCGGATCAGAGGCGGCGACACGCTGGCCGGTCTCGGCATGAACCGGAATAACGCTGACCCCGCCGGGCCGCCGGAACGGGATCACCGGCGCCTCTTGCAGCGCGCCACGCATAAACTGATCAAATATCGGCACCGCTGCTGAGGAGCCGGTCTCACGCTTGCCCAGCGCGCGCGGTGTGTCATAGCCAACATAGACACCGGCCACCAGATCAGGCGAAAAGCCAATAAACCAGGCATTGGTATTGTCATTGGTCGTGCCGGTCTTGCCAGCCAGAACCAGACCGCTGTCAGACATCAGCCGCCCGGTGCCACGCTGAACCACCCCTTCGAGCATGGAAACCATCTGATAGGCAGAGGCCGGATGCGTCAGCTGCGCGCGCGTATCCGGCAGGCGCGGCGGCGGCGTGCCGGGCCAGCCCTCTACAAGCACACAGCCAGCGCAATCACGCTGATCATGACGCATCACCGTGCGGCCATAGCGATCCTGCACCCGATCGATCAGGGAGGGGGTAATCTGGCGCCCGCCATTAACTAGCTGGCCATAGGCCGCGGTCAGCCGCAGCAAGCTGGTCTCTCCGGCCCCCAGCGACATGGACAGAAAGGCTGGCAAATCCTCATTAATCCCGAAACGGCGGGCATATTCCTGAATCCGCCCCATGCCAAGGGCCAGCGCCAGGCGGGCGGTCATCAAATTGCGCGATTTTTCAATCCCCACCCGCATGATGGAGGGGCCATAGAATTGGCGTGTGTAATTGGCCGGTTTCCATTTTGGCTTGCCTGCCCCCTGATCAACGGCCAGCGGCGCATCCAGAATACGGGTTGTCGGGTTATAGCCCTCATCCAGCGCGGCCAGATAGACAAAGGGCTTGAAGGCAGACCCCGGCTGGCGTTGCGCCTGCGTGGCCCGGTTGAATTCGGAATCTCCCCAGGAATAGCCGCCCACCATTGCCAGCAGGCGCCCGCTATGCGGGTCCATCGCCACAATCGCCCCTTCCACAGCCGGACGCTGGCCAAGGGCCCAGATATCCGGCTCTGGCTGATAGCCGTCTGCCAGCAGGTCCGGGGCATCTGCCGGGCGCTGGACCACCACCACATCGCCGGCCGTGAGCGCCTGTTTCAGCGAGGTGATTTTCGGCGGACGCACCCCGTCCGGGCGGCGCGGCGGATAGGCCCATCTGGCCAGATCAAACGGCAGCCGGCCCGGCCGCCCATCCACATAAATCACCGCCTCGCGGTCAGATACCTGCAAGACCAGCGCAGCCAGCCGGCCAGGCGGCAGGCGATCGGTCCATTGCCGGAGCTGATCATCAATATCATCACGCAGGCTGAGCCGCCCCAGCGGCCCGCGCCAGCCTTGCCGCCGGTCCAGCGCTTCCAGCCCCTCGCGCAGGGCCTGTTCGGCCAGCCCCTGCAAGCGCGGATCAAGCGAGGTCCGCACCGACAGCCCGCCGCTATAAAGCTGATCTGCCCCGAACAGGCTGATCAGCTGGCGGCGCACCTCCTCGGCGAAATAGGGGGCCTCTGCGCGGTCTGAACCGGTCTGGCGGGCCACGCCCAGCGGGCGGGCCTGGGCGATGCGCATCTCATCAAAGGTGATATAGCCATTCTTGTGCATTTGCGAGAGCACCCAGTTGCGCCGCCCCAGCGCGGCATTGGTGCGCCGTTGCGGATGATAGTTGGACGGGGCTTTTGGCAGGGCCGCCAGATAGGCCATCTCATGCAAATCGAGCTGGTCCAGCGCCTTGTCAAAATAATTCAAGGCGGCCGCCGCCACCCCATAGGAATTCATCCCCAGATAAATATCATTCAAATAGAGGGCCAATATCTGGTCCTTGCTGAGCGCGCGCTCCATCCGGATAGAGAGGATTGCTTCTTTTATCTTGCGCTCTATTGAGACCTCATTGGTCAGCAGAAAATTCTTTGCCACCTGCTGGGTGATGGTAGAGGCACCGACCGGCCGCCTGCCGGAGCGCAGATAGCGGATATTGGTGACCACCGCGCGCGTCAGGGCCCGCGGGTCAACCCCGAAATGGCGGTAAAAAGCCTTGTCCTCAGCTGACAGGAACGCCCCGATCAGGCGCGGCGGCATGGCGGCGACCGGCACAAAAAGCCGTTGCTGTATGGCATATTCTGCCAGCAGGGCCCCATCGCCTGCATGAATGCGGGTGGCAATATCCGGCTCATATTGTGCCAGCTGGTGATAATCGGGCAGATCGCTGCCATAGGTCCAGAAGACCCACAACACCATGCCGACCGCCCCCAGCAGCCCCAGAAATGCCAACCCGGCCAATCCAATAATCCATTTTACCATGCCAAAAACCCTAGCTGCCAAATGGGGCGTGTTTGTGGCAGCTTCCTCAGCGCCCGGAATTTTCCAGATAGGCCAATATCGCCCTGGCCAGCTGGCGGGCCACCCGATCCAGATAGGCCGATTGCCGCAAATTCGCCTCATCCTCAGCATTGGTCAAAAAGCCCATCTCCACCAGAACTGAGGGAATATCCGGCGATTTCAGCACGGCAAACCCGGCAAACCGGTGGCCGCGCCTGGCCCCGCCGCGAAATTCCTGCACCTCTGCCAGAATAGCCTTGGCCAGCTGGGTTGATTCATTCATTGATTCGCGCTGATACATCCCCAAAAGGGCAGAGGCAGCCAGCGGGTCCTCAGCAGACAAATCCGGCCCGCCAATCAAATCGGCCTGATTTTCCTGCCGCGCCAGATAGGCCGCTTCCTTGTCCGAGGCGGTATCCGACAGTGAAAAGACCGAAATTCCGTGGGCATCGCGCGACTGGGCCGCATCAGCGTGCAAGGAAATAAACAGATCCGCCTGCTTGTCGCGGGCCAGATTGATGCGCTGGCGCAAATGGATAAACCGGTCATCGGATCGGGTCAGATAGGGGATAACCCGCCCGCTGGCCTCAAGGTGGCTGGCCAGCGCCCGCGCCGCGGTCAAGGTCACCTGCTTTTCCTGTGTGCCGCGCCTGCCAAGGGCGCCCGGATCCTTGCCGCCATGACCGGCATCAATCGCCACCACCCAGCGCGCCGGACGCCGCGCCGGAGCCCCGATATCAGCCAGCCGGGTCCTGTCCGGGCGGCTTTGCGGGGCCGCCACCGTAACAGCAGCCGGAGAGGGCAAGCTCTCGCCAGCTGCCGTGCCGTCCGGTTCCGCCAGATAGGGGTTTTTCTGCAAGGCGGCGCGGGCCACCCGAAAGGCCGTCTCGCCGCGATCCTGCAAGTCAATCACCAGCCGGTGCCGCTTTACCCCGTCCGAATTGCGCGGCGGCAGGGTAAAAACACGCAGCGGGGCGGCCGGGCTATCCAGCTCTATCACCAGCCGGCCAATGCCCGGCTCAGGATGGCCAAAGCGGTAACGGCGGGCGGGCGGGCTGTCCAGATCACCGGCAGGCAGCAACCCATCTGCCTGCCAATCTGTATCCGGCGCATCGATCACCAGCCGCCAGGGCTTGTCCAGCAGCAACAGCCGGGCCTTGACCGGGCGCACCATCTCAACCACCACCCGCAAGCCGGGTTTTTGCTGAAGCTCAATCTGGCCCAGCCGCAGCCCAGCTATTTCATTATTGGCCCTTTCATTATTGGCCAGCAGCGGCTGGCACAGCCCGGCCAGCAGCCAGAACAGGGCTGCCAGAAAACCGCCCAGCAGGGCCGGTTTTGCCAGACCCCTGCTGCCGCCTGTTATTGCTGTCCGGTCAAAGCCCATATCCCGCACCATCCCTACTCGTCTCCTCAATCTAGCTGAAAAAAGCCCGGCTTGCCAAGCGGCTGGACAGCAGGGGGCGACGAATTGTTTTGCGCTGCCGCACAGATTGGTGTAGATAAAGGCCACGGATTGGCGCTGCCATCAAAAAGCCCAAATCGGCTGCCAGAAAAGTGTGCCGAACAGGCGCACCAAACAGGTGCAATGGCCAGCCGGTCTGACCACTTATTTATCCAAAGGATGTAACGCCTTAATGTCCCAGGCTCTTTTCATCGACCGATATTGTGAAACAGCTGCCAGAGCGCAGCCGGTCATGCCTGTTCCGGACGGCGCATCCGCAAGCCTTTGGCTGGGCAACAAACCGGCCATAACCTTTTCGTCATCCCAGCCAGGCGCAACCCGGCGGATGACCACAGAAAGATACCCTAATGACCAAGAAATTGCTGATCGATGCACATCAGCCCGAAGAAACCCGGGTGGTGATGCTCAATGGAAACAAGATCGAAGAATTCGACTATGAAAGCACCAGCCGCCGCCAATTAAAGGGAAATGTTTATCTGGCGCGGGTGACCCGCGTGGAACCGTCCCTGCAGGCGGCCTTTGTGGAATATGGCGGCAATCGCCAGGGCTTCCTTGCTTTCAGTGAAATCCACCCTGACTATTACCGTATCCCGGTAGAGGATCGCGAGGCGCTGGAAGCCGAGCAGGAAGCCCAGCAATCCGACGAGGAGGATGCGGAGTCCGGCGAGGGCGACGGGGTCGATACGCTGGGCGGTGAGGATGAGGCGCCGGCGCGCCGGCAAAACCAGCAGGCGCTGCGCCGCTACAAAATCCAGGAAGTGATTACCCGCAAGCAGATCATGCTGGTGCAGGTGGTCAAAGAGGAGCGCGGCAACAAGGGTGCGGCCCTGACCACCTATCTGTCTCTGGCCGGGCGCTATTGCGTGCTGATGCCGAACAGCAATCGCGGCGGCGGCGTATCGCGCAAGATCACCCATGCCGCAGATCGCAAGCGGCTGAAATCCATCGTCTCTGATCTGGATATTCCCAAGGGCATGGCGGTTATTGTGCGGACGGCCGGGGCCAAGCGCACCAAACCGGAAATCAAGCGCGATTTTGCCTATCTGACCAAATTATGGGATGAAATTCGGGGCCGGACGCTGGAATCAGAAGCCCCCTGCCTCATCCATGAGGAAGGATCGCTGGTCAAGCGGGCTATCCGCGATATCTATACCAATGATATTGAAGAAGTGCTGATTGAGGGCGAGGAAAGCTATAAAATCGCCAAGGCACAGATGAAAATGCTGATCCCCAGCCATGCGAAGCGGGTGGTCAAATATGAGGGCAGCGGCCATCTGTTCCAGTCCCAGCAGGTCGAACCCCAGCTTGACAATATCTATCATAATGAAGTGGTGCTGAAATCCGGCGGCTATCTGGTGATTAACCAGACCGAGGCGCTGGTCGCGATTGATGTGAATTCCGGCAAGGCCACGCGCGAGCGCAATATTGAGGAAACCGCGCTGAAAACCAATCTGGAAGCTGCTGATGAGGTGGGCCGCCAGCTGCGGCTGCGGGACCTGTCCGGGCTGATTGTGATTGACTTCATTGATATGGAGGAAAACCGCAACCAGCAAACTGTGGAGCGGCGGCTGAAAGACGCGCTGCGCCATGACCGGGCGCGTATTCAGGTCGGCTCTATCAGCCATTTTGGCCTGTTGGAAATGTCGCGCCAGCGCTTGCGCCCCTCGCTGGTTGAATCGGTCAGCCAGCCCTGCCCGCATTGTGCCGGCACGGGCCGGGTGCGCTCGGTCAATGCCTCGGCCCTGCAAATGTTGCGGGTTATCGAAGATGAGGCCGCGCGCGGCAATGGCCGCGATATCAACCTGTCCTGCCATGGCGAGGTTGCGCTCTATATCCTGAATGAAAAGCGGGCCAGCATCGCCTGGCTGGAAGAGCAATATGGCTGCACCATCACGATCAGCGCGGATAATGAGCTGACGCCGCCGGATTACCGGTTGAATGGCGAGGGCCGCAAATCCGAGGATGGTTCGCGCCAGAACCGGCGCAGCAGGCGGGCGGAAAAATCTGCCGGCCCGGCCCAGCCACAGGCTGAGGAAAGCGCTGGCGAGGCCCGCGATGAGGAGGAAGAGGATCAGCCGAAAAAGCGGCGGCGCGGACGGCGCGGCGGACGGCGGCGCAAGAAGCGCACTGGCGAAGAGCAGGCAGCAGGCGAGCAGGAGAGCCAGGCCAGCCAGGCGGACGCTGACGCCTCTGGCCCGGATAGCAAAACAGATAGCCAAACAGATAATCAGGCAGATAATCAGGCAAATGGCAGCGCGGCAGCCCCTGAACAGGCGGGCGCGGCGCAGGATGGTGACAAGCCGGATCGCAAACGCCACCGGCGCGGCGGGCGCGGACGCGGGGCCGCCAAATCTGATCAGCCAGCTGAAGCCGCCCCTGAAGCAGCCGCGGTGCCAGCTGATGTGACAGCAGAAGCCTCAGCTGATGATCAGGCCAGCGCGCCGGGTGCCGTAACAGAGGCTGAGAGCGCAGCAGAGACGCAGCCGAAAAAAGCCGCCAGCACAGCCAAGGCGAAAAAGGCCGCCAAGAAAGGCGCGGCCAAGGCCAAAAAGAAAGATGAGGACAGCAAGCCTGCTGCAACCAAGGCCAAGAAAAAGGCACGCAAGGCGGCGAAAAAATCAGCTGCAGACAGCCCCGCAGCAGAGGCGGACACACAGGCCAGCCCGGCGGGCAGTGAGGCACGGGCCCCGCGGGCCTCAGCCGAATTGGCGGTGGTCAATCTGGATGAGGCGGGCAGTGCCCCGGCTGGCAAGAAAAAGGGCTGGTGGTCGCGCTAGCCCACCCCTGCCAGACCGGCTATCACAGCCTGTGGGACTTGCCCGCGGGCACCGGGGCTGATCAGGCCGCGTCCGAGCGGAGCTCTGCTACAAATTGGGAAATCCGGCGCACCGCCTCATGCATGGCCGGGGTTGCCCCGGCAAAGGATAGCCGCAAATAGCGCAAGCCATCCACCGGATCAAAATCTGCCCCCGGCGTTGTGGCCACGCCTGTCTTGTTCAGCAAATCGCGGGCAAATTCGATTGAATTTTCGGAGAGCTGGCTGATATCGGCATAGATATAAAAGGCCCCGTCACAGGGCGCGGCCTTGCCCAAAAATATCTCTGGCAGGCCGGACAGCAAAATCTCGCGATTTTCACGATACCGGCGCACATGGCCATCCAGCTCATCCTGACAGTCAAACGCCTTGACCGCCGCAATTTGATTCGGGGTCGGGGCAGAGATATAGAGATTCTGCGCCAGCCTCTCGGTCGCCGTGATCAGCTGATCAGGCAGAATCATCCAGCCTATCCGCCAGCCGGTCATGGAAAAATATTTCGACAGGCTGGAAATGACAATCGCATTATCGGTGTAGTTCAGCACCGTCTCACAGCGCCCGGTATAGGACAGGCCGTGATAAATCTCGTCTGAAATCAGCCGCACCCCATGTCTGTCACACCAGCTGCAAATATGGGCCAGCACCTCTTCGGACATCACAACCCCGGTCGGATTGTGCGGGCTGGCAATAATCAGCCCGTCCGGAATATCGCCGCTGGCTTCCAGGGCTTCCAGATCCGGCAACCAATTCTGCTCTGGCCCGGCGGCGACCGGAACCGGCTCCAGCCCCATCCCGATCATCAAATTGCGATAGGCCGGATAGCCCGGGGCCGGGATCGCTATCTTGTCCCCTGCATCAAAGGCGGCCATGAAGGCCAGCGCGAAACCAGTGGAAGACCCCACCGTCACCGCAACCTGGCCCGCATCCAGCCGCTGGCCATACCAATCTGCATAATGATCCGCAATGCGCTGGCGCAAGGCCGGTATGCCCATCGCCACCGCATAGCCATGCGTGCGCTGCTCCTGCATTGAGTCGGTCAGCGCGGCAATCACCGGGGCGGGTGCCGAAGAGGAGGGCTGGCCCACCTCCAGATGCACAATATCCTCTCCTGCTGCGTCCAGCTCAGCTGCCAGGCGCATCACATCCATCGCCATGAAAGGCGGCAGCGCGCTGCGGCGGGATAATTTCAGGCCCGGCTGGCGGGCGGTATTTTCTCGATGCGTTCTGGTCATTGTTTTTACCGCGACTTCTGTGGCAATTTGCTTTACATGGATGGACAGGGAACAGGATAGCCCGACACCCCCGTCCAGCCAGGCAGGAAAAGAGGACAACATCATTTCTTGAAATATAAGTCAAACTAAAATTTTTCAATTTTATTTCTTAAATTCATAATTTTTGCAATTTTATTGCGCTGAAACAGAAAAACTGGGAAATTTGATGAATCAGCAGCACAAAAAAGCATATTTTCTGTCTTTTTGTCTGATTTTTTTGGTTTTTTTCGGGCTGAAAGCGGAACCGAGCCGGGCATCGCTCATCCGCGATCCTGAGTTGGAGGCCGGGCTGGACCAGCTGGCAGGCCCGCTGGCCAGAGAGGCCGGGCTGGCCCGGCTCTCTATCCGCCTGATTCTGGACCCGTCCTATAATGCCTTTGTCACGGATCCGCGCCATATTTACCTGCATAGCGGCGTGATCCTGCGCGCCGAAACGGTCGCCGAATTGCAAGGGGTTCTGGCGCATGAAATCGGCCATCTGGCAGCAGGCCATATTCCGCGCCGCAGCGAGGCGGTGCGCGAGGCCAATCTGGCCACCATGCTGAGTGCGCTGACCGCGGCGGCAGCGGCGGCTGGCGGGGCCGGAGAGGCGGCTATCGGGGTGATGCTGGGCGGCAGTGATCAGGCCAAGCGGCGCTATCTGGCCCGTTCGCGCAATGATGAGGCGGTCGCCGATGAAATGGCCTTGGCGTTGCTGGACAGCCAGCAGATCAGTGCCAGCGGCCTGACCCGGCTGATGCGGCGCATGGCGGCCGAACGGGCTCTGCCGGAATCCAGCAAGACCGCCTATTATCGCAGCCATCCCGGCGCGGCGTCCCGCTTGCGCCATTTTGAGGATCATCTGGCCAACTCGCCCTGGGCGGCACGGCCGAGCCCGGCCGATAGCCGCGCGCTTTTCCAGCGGCTCAAGGCCAAGCTGCGCGCCTGGACCGAGCCGCCAGATTTGGTTTTGCAAAGGCTGGCCGGAGAGACAAGCCTGCTGTCCTTGTATCAACAGGCTATCGCCCATTTCCGGCGCGGCACGCTGGCTGAGGCGCGGCAGCTGGCAGACCAGCTGCGACAGACAGCCCCGCAGGACCCCTGGTTTGCCGAGCTGGCCGCTGATATTGCCCTTGCCGCAGGCGATTTGCCGCGCGCGGCCAGACAGTGCAAACAGGCGCTGGCCCTGTCCGGTGAGGCGGTGCTGGTGGCGCTGGGATGCGGGCGGATATTGATCGCCCGGGGCGATCAGGCCAGCTTGCAGGACGCCGCCATCATGCTGAGCCGGGCTGCCGGAAAAGACCCGCGCCTGGCCTCCCTGCGCCGCCAGCAGGCGATTGCCTTTGGCCGGCGGGGCCGTCTGGCAGAGGCCGATCTGATGCTGGCTGAGGAAGCCTTGCTGCTGGGCGACCGGCAACAGGCGGCGCGCTTTGCCCGGCGGGTGCTGGACCGGCCTGATCTGGCAGCTGAATGGGCCAGCCGCGCAGCTGACATCCAATTTCTGGCGGAACAGGCTGGCCAACAGAAATGAGGGGCAGAAATGAGGGGCAGAAATGAGGGCTTGCCTGTTGCGGCGGCTCCGGCTAGGGTCGCCGGAAATTCTGAATTATGAAAATCTGCATCATTATGCGGGCCAGCTGAAAACGCCCCGCAGACAGGATAAAAGAGGGCCGAGAATGTTACACACGCTGCGTAAAAGCCTTTTGGGCAAGGCCGGGCTGGCAAGGATGCGCTGGTTTGGGCTGTTTTTGGCTGTGGCGGTGTTTTTGGCCGCTCCGGCGCGTGCTGATCTGGATCGCGCCGAAGAGGCCCAAATCCTGCAGCTGATTGAAAAATTCATTGCGGAAAATCCGGAAAAGCTGCGTGACGCGCTGATCGGCCTGCAGCAAAAAGAGGAGGCCGCCCGCCTGCAACGCGCCCTGGCGCTGGTGCGCCAGGATGCCGGCGATGGGGTGATGGGCAATCCGGACGGGGATGTGATCATCTATGAATTTTCCGATTATAATTGCGGCTATTGCAAAAGGCTGTTCCAGACTTTGCGGCTGGTGCTGGCCGAGGATGGCAATATCGCGCTGAAGGTTAAGGAATATCCGATTCTGGCCGACTCCTCTGTCATCGCCGCACGGGCCGGGATCGCCGCCCAGATGCAGGGCAAGTTTCCCGCCTTTCATACCGGCATGATGCAGGCGGTTGGGGGGATTTCCAAAAGCACGGTTGAACAGGTGGCCCGCAAGGCCGGGCTGGATATGGCCCGCTTTGCCAGCGATATGGAGAACCCGCAGCTGGACCTCGTGCTGCAAGGCAACCAGATGGCCGCCCGCGCCCTGGGGGTGAGCGGCACACCGGCTCTGGTCATTGGTGAGCAGCTGATACCCGGGGCGATCAGCGCCGATGAGCTGCGCGCCCGCATCAAGGCTGAGCGGGCACGGCGCCAGGGGGGCTGATAGCAGCCAAAAAGAGCAAAAAGGACGGCTTGGCCTTTGGCGGTGATTTGGGCTATGCTGGACAAGATTGCAATCAGGAAGGATAACAGGCGCGCAGATGGCGGATACGCAAACAGCCCCCTTAAGGGGTTTGGCGATGGTTGGGGCTGGGCCGTGCCTGTCTTTTTGACAGATGAGTAATTTTTCGGAGAAGTGAGCAAAATGGCAGCGTCGAAATCATCACGCAAAACCCTGTCCAAGGAAGCCACGCTGGTCAATGAGCTGGCAGAAATTCTGGATGCCCGCTCCTTGATGGAGCTGGAGCTGGAAACCGAAGAGGTGGCTATCCGGCTGTCCCGCAACAATTCTGGTCAGGCTGTCATAGCCGCCCAGCCAGCAGCCGCTCCGGCAGCGGCCGCTCCGGCAGCCGCAGCCCCAGCCGCGGCCCCGGCAGCTGAGAGCGCGCCCGCGACAGCCGACACTGGCTCAGCCGCTGGCTTTGATAACCATCCAGGGGCTGTGAAATCGCCGATGGTCGGCACCGCCTACAGCTCTCCGGAGCCGGGCGCGGCGGAATTCATTGCCGAGGGCAAGCCGGTTCGCAAGGGCCAGACATTGCTGATCATTGAGGCGATGAAGGTGATGAACCCGATCACCGCCCCGCAGGATGGCACGGTTACCAAAATTCTTTTCTCCAATGCCCAGCCGGTTGAATTTGACCAGGTGCTGGTGGTTATCGAATAGCCATGTTCAAAAAAATCCTGATTGCCAACCGGGGAGATGTTGCCCTGCGCGTGCTGCGGGCCTGCAAGGCGCTGGGCATCCCGACCGTGATTGTGCATTCCACTGCTGATGCCCAATCCATGCCGGTCAAGCTGGCTGATGAATCGGTCTGTATCGGCGGGCCCGCTGCGGCCGATTCCTATCTGAATATTCCGGCCATTTTGACCGCGGCGACGATTACCGGCTGTGATGCGGTGCATCCGGGCGTTGGCTTTCTGGCGGAAAATGCCTATTTTGCCGAGATTATCGCCGCCCATGGCATGACCTTTATCGGCCCCTCTGCCCAGCATATCCAGAAGATGGGTGACAAGGTTGAGGCAAAAATCACCGCGGCTGAGGCGGGCCTGCCGCTGGTGCCCGGCTCGCCCGGAGCCGTGCCGACGCTGGAAGAAGCCGCCGAGCTGGCCAAGGGGATCGGCTTTCCGCTGCTGGTCAAGGCGGCCTCTGGCGGTGGCGGGCGCGGCATGAAGGTTGCCAACAGCGCAGAGGATCTGGCCGAAGCCTATGCCTCTGCCCGATCTGAGGCGAAGGCCGCTTTCGGCGATGATACGGTCTATCTGGAGCGCTATCTGGATAATCCGCGCCATATTGAGGTTCAGGTGATCGCGGATAGCCATGGCAATGTTGTGCATCTGGGCGAGCGCGAATGTTCGGTCCAGCGCCGCCATCAGAAACTGTTTGAAGAAGCCCCCTCACCGGCGCTGAGCGCGCAAGAACGCGCCGATATTGGCCGCATCGCGGCTGAGGCGACGGCCAAGATGGGCTATCTGGGTGTCGGCACGATGGAGTTTTTGTGGCAGGATGGCCAGTTCTTCTTCATTGAAATGAATACCCGCCTGCAGGTGGAGCATCCGATCACCGAGGCGATCACCGGCATTGATCTGGTGCGCGAGCAGATTCTGATCGCCGCAGGCGGCCAGCTGCCTTTCACCCAAGAGGATATTGAATTTGACGGGCACGCGATAGAATGCCGGATCAATGCCGAACATCCAGAGACCTTCATGCCAACGCCCGGCAAGGTGGCCTCCTTCCATGCAGCGGGCGGGCCCGGCGTGCGGGTGGATACGGTGCTTTATACCGGCTATCAGATACCGCCCTTTTATGATTCGCTGATTGCCAAGCTGGTGGTGCATGGGGCGGATCGCGAACAGGCGCTGGCCCGGCTGCGCGGGGCGCTGGATGAATTTGTGGTTGAGCCGATACCGACCACGCTGGCCCTGCATCGCCGCCTGCTGGATGCCCCGGCCATTCAGGATGGCAGCTATACCATCCGCTGGCTGGAAGAAACCTTTCTCAATCAGGACTAGACCCCAATGACCGGCCAATGGGTGCACGCGCCGGAGACCCTCTTGCAAGCCTATGCGATGGGCGTTTTTCCCATGGCCGAAAATGCCGCGGCTGAGGAGATCCGGTTCTATCAGCCAGAAGAACGCGCCCTCTTGCCGCTGGACCCGCCGCATATTCCGCGCCGCCTGCGCCGCACCGTGCGCCAGCGCCGATTTCAGCTGCGCTGGAACAGTGCCTTTGCCGCGGTCATAGATGGCTGTGCGGCCCCGGCTGCGGGGCGGCAAACCACCTGGATCAATGCGGAAATCAGGCGGCTTTACATTGCCCTGCACACGATGGGATTTGCCCATTCAGTAGAGGTGTTTGACCAGGATCAGCTGGTGGGCGGGCTTTACGGGGTGGCACTGGGCGGGGCATTTTTCGGCGAATCCATGTTTTCGCTGCGCCCGGATGCGTCCAAGATTGCGCTGGTGCATTTGATGGCGCGGCTGCTGGATGGGGGCTTTCAGCTGCTGGATGCCCAGTTTGACAATGACCATCTGCGCCAGTTCGGGCTGTTCACGCTGGAGAATGCCCGCTTTCAGGATCGCCTGCAGGCGGCCTTGCAAAAGCCGGCTTTCCTGCGTCTGGATCAGTCAGAAGAGGCGGTGCTGGCGGTGCTGGAACAGGCGATCAGCGTCACATCATAGACCGCGTGCTCCATCGCTGAGATGGCCGGGCTGGAGGCAAACATCCAGCCGGAAAAAATCTGCTCCGCCGCATCTTGCCCGGCAGAACCGCTTTCCCCATCGCCATAGCCGCGATCATAGATACGCAGGAAAGCCGCGTGTTCAGGCGGCTCTTCAGGCGGGCGATAGCGGCAATCATCAAGCCAGATTTCCAGCGTGCCAAGCCGCACCGGCTGGCCAATCGCCAGCTCCACCGGGGCAATGCGGGCGGTGATCTTGTCCAGCGTTTGCAGGCGGGCCTGTCTGGCAGCCAGCCAGCTATCTGCTGAGACCGGCATCCCTGCTGCCGCTACCCAAAGCGCACTGGCAAGCAAGGTAAAAACGGGCCAGTTGGCTCTCATGACCCGCCCTGATCAGCCCCGGCAAAAACAATTTTGCCCAGCAAATCGGTCAGGCTGACCGGATCGCGGGTATCATAAATCACCGCCCCGGCCTCCAGATAGCTCTCTGCCCCGCCCGGGACAATCTCCAGATACTGGCCGCCCAGCAAGGAGGCCGCGGCAATGCGGGCCGCGCTGTCATCCGGCAGGCGCACCGCCGGGTCAATCCGCATCAGGACGCGGGCCGTATAGCTTTGCCCATCCAGCTGCTGGCCTGTTACCTGGCCGACCTTGATACCGGACACCCGCACATCATCCCCGACCTGCAAGCCGGCCGTGCTGCCGAACTCGGCCTCTATCAGATAGCCGTCAGAGGCGGTCAGGTCAGCGGCCTCATAGGCCAGCATGATGAACAGCGCCGCCGCCAGCAGCACGACACCGCCCAGAATCGTCTCTATCGTGTTTCGGCGCATGGCGCTGTCTGGCCTCCTGTTCGGTTTGTCAGATCAGACCGGTTTCCAGGGTTCGTAATCCCCGGTCGCGGCGGCCCGCTTGCCGCCTTTGAGCGGATGCCCCTTTGGACGATAGGCATACTGCGTGCCGGTCAGGTTGGGCAGATGCGGCTTTTCCCAGCCATGGCGAGCATAGCCCTGTTCCGGCGGCGGGCTGTCCTCAGTGTAATGCAGCCAGCCATGCCAGTCAGCTGGCACCTTGGACGCTTCCGGCTGGCCCTTATAGACGACAAAGCGGCGCGGCTTCTTGCCGGCAGCCGCCGAGCGGGCCTGATAATACCGGTTGCCAAATTCATCCATACCCACCTTGCGGGCACGCCAGCGAATGGCAAGAGAGGACAGCAAACGCATCGTTGTTCCACCTGTTTTGCAAAACCGTTTCGGCTGGGGGCCGACACACTCCGCAACCGATCCTGTTATACGCTGGACAGACCGGCTTTATCAAGCGCCAGATGCGGCCAGCTGACAAGCCGGGAAAATTTTTTTCACCGCCGCCCTCGCCCGGCCCGACCGGGCTGTGAGTCAAGCCCTGATTCAAATCTGATTCCCCGCCAGCGGGAAAAAAAGATCCTTGTGTAAAAAAAATGAAAAAAAACGCGATTTAGAATATTGACCTCTTTTGTCTATATCATGTAGATTTTCTGAACGCGGCTACTAGATGTAGTAATCAATTACTTCAACTTGTGCTGCTAAGCCACAGAATAAAAAAAGATTGATACGCCTGAGAGGATTCAGAAATGCGGTTTGAAAGACGATTCACCAAAGCTGATGCGGACGCTTATTCAGAAATCGCATTTCGTCGTGCGACCAGCGAGATTCGCAACCCTGACGGGACGGTTGTGTTCTCGGCTGAGAATATTGAGGTGCCCGAACAATTCAGCCAGGTGGCGACCGATATTCTGGCCCAAAAATATTTCCGCAAGGCCGGGGTGGCCGCGATTCTGAAAAAGATTGAGGAAAATGGCGTTCCGTCCTGGCTGTGGCGATCCGTGCCGGATGAAAAAGCCCTGGCCAAGCTGCCGGAAGAGGAGCGCTATGGCGGGGAAAGCTCAGCCAAGCAGGTTTTTAACCGGCTGGCCGGCACCTGGACCTATTGGGGCTGGAAGGGGGGCTATTTCACCTCTGAAGAAGATGCCCGCACCTATTTTGATGAGATGGCCTATATGCTGGCCACCCAGATGGCGGCCCCGAATTCGCCGCAATGGTTCAATACCGGCCTGCATTGGGCCTATGGCATAGATGGTCCAGGCCAGGGCCATTATTATGTGGATTTTGAAAGCGGCGAGATGGTGCGCTCCGCCTCTGCCTATGAGCATCCCCAGCCGCATGCCTGTTTCATCCAGTCCGTCAATGATGATCTGGTCAATGAGGGCGGGATTATGGATCTGTGGGTGCGTGAAGCCAGGCTGTTCAAATATGGCTCTGGGACCGGCTCCAATTTCTCGCGCCTGCGCGGGTCTGGCGAGAGCCTGTCCGGGGGCGGCAGATCCTCCGGCCTGATGAGCTTTTTGAAAATCGGCGACCGTGCGGCCGGGGCAATCAAGTCAGGCGGGACCACCCGCCGCGCCGCCAAGATGGTCACCGTCGATATTGATCATCCCGATATTGAGGAATATATCGACTGGAAAGTGGTGGAAGAACAAAAGGTTGCCGCGCTGGTTGCCGGCTCCAAGCTGGCCCAGAAGCACATGAATGAGGTGATGGCGGCCTGTAATGACAACAGCCTTGATACAGACAGCCGCTTTGATCCGAAGGAAAACAAGGCGCTGAAAAAGGCTATTCTGGCCGCCCGCAAATCCATGATCCCGGAAAATTATATCCAGCGGGTCATCCAATTTGCCGAGCAGGGATTAAATGATATTTGCTTCCGCCCCTATAATACGGACTGGGATTCGGAAGCCTATCTGACTGTGGCTGGCCAGAATTCCAATAATTCGGTGCGGGTGTCCAATGAGTTTTTGCAAAAGGTTCTGGACAAGGGCGAGTGGGAGCTGACCCAGCGCACCAATGGCCAGGTTATCCGCACCGTCAAGGCCGATGAGCTGTGGGAAAAAATCGCCCATGCCGCCTGGGCCTGCGCGGATCCGGGCCTGCAATATGACAGCACCATCAATGAATGGCACACCTGCCCGGCAGGCGGGCGCATCAATGCCTCCAACCCCTGCTCGGAATATATGTTCCTGGATGATACGGCCTGCAATCTGGCCTCGATGAATCTGATGCAGTTCCGTCATGAAGATGGTAGCTTTGATATTGAAAGCTTTGAACATGCGGTGCGCTTCTGGACATTGACGCTGGAAGTCTCGGTGCTGATGGCCCAATTCCCGTCCCGCGAGATTGCCCAGGGCTCTTATGACTATCGCACGCTGGGGCTGGGCTATGCCAATATTGGCGGGCTGTTGATGGCGGCTGGCCATTCCTATGACAGTGATGAGGCGCGCGCCCTTTGCGGGGCGATTACCGCGATTATGACCGGGCGGTCCTATGCCACCTCAGCAGAAATTGCCGGTGAGCTGGGCACTTTCCCGCTCTATCAGGACAATGCGGATAATATGCTGCGGGTCATGCATAATCACCGCCAGGCCGCGCATGGCAAGGCGACCGGCTATAAGGGGCTGGCTGTTAAGCCGGTGCCGCTGGACAAGAAATCCTGCCCGGATCAGGCGCTGGTCAAGGCGGCGGCGGTGGCCTGGGATGATGCGCTGGCGCTGGGCCAAAAGCATGGCTATCGCAACGCCCAGTCAACCGTGATCGCCCCGACCGGCACAATCGGCCTGGTCATGGATTGCGACACCACCGGGATTGAGCCGGATTTTGCCATTGTCAAATTCAAGAAGCTGGCCGGTGGCGGCTATTTCAAAATCATCAACCGGGTGGTGCCCGAAGCGCTGGAGCGGCTGGGCTACACACAGGCCCAGTTAGAGGATATTACCCGCTATGCGGTGGGCCATGGCAATCTGGAAAAATGCCAGTCCATCTCGGTGGCCGCCCTGCAGGAAAAAGGCTTTGATGAGGCCGCGCTGGAAAAGCTGAATGCGGCTCTGGCCAATGCCTTTGATGTGAAATTCGCCTTTAACCAATTCTCGCTGGGCGCTGAATTCTGCAAGGATGTTCTGGGCTTTACCGATGCCCAGCTGGCAGATTTCAACTTCAATATGCTCGAAGCGCTCGGCTTTTCCAAAGAGGAGATTGAGGCAGCCAATATCCATGTTTGCGGTGCGATGACCGTAGAGGGGGCCCCGCATCTCAAAGACGCGCATCTGCCGATTTTTGACTGTGCCAATATTTGCGGGCGGATCGGCAAGCGCTTCTTGTCGGTGGACAGCCATATCACCATGATGGCCGCGGCCCAGCCCTTTATTTCCGGAGCTATTTCCAAGACCATCAATATGCCGAACAACGCCACGGTTGAGGATTGCGGGGCGGCCTATATGCTGTCCTGGAAGCTGGGGCTGAAGGCCAATGCGCTCTACCGGGACGGCTCCAAGCTCAGCCAGCCCTTGTCAGCCGCGCTGGTTGAGGAGGACGAGGATCAGGACAGCCTGCAAGAGGCAATGGACGCCCCGTCTGCCGCGGCGGTTCCGCAGGTGGTGGAAAAAATCGTTGAGCGCTTTATCCGCCAGCAGGAACGCGAAAGGCTGCCGGATCGGCGCAAGGGCTATACGCAAAAGGCTTCTGTCGGCGGTCACAAGGTTTATCTCAGAACCGGTGAATATGAAGATGGCCGGCTGGGTGAAATCTTTATCGATATGCATAAAGAAGGCGCTGCCTTCCGTTCCTTAATGAATAATTTTGCCATCGCGGTCTCTATCGGCCTGCAATACGGGGTGCCGCTGGAGGAGTTTGTCGAGGCCTTCACCTTCACCCGCTTTGAGCCGCAGGGGATGGTCACCGGCAATGATGCAATCAAAATGTCCACCTCTATTCTGGATTATACTTTCCGCGAGCTGGCGATTTCCTATCTGGGGCGTCATGATCTGGGCCATGTCAGCACCGATGATCTGGCAGCTGATACGACAGGCGGCGGCGAGGCGCAATCCGAGCTGGTGAACAAGGTGACCAGCCATGGCTTTGTGCGCGGCCAGACCGGGCTGGTGGTCTATTCCAACCAGCAAGCCCCGCGCGGCAATGCCGCCACCGCCCTGAAGCCTGCCGTGGCTGAGCCGGAGGCGGCCAGTGCGGCCCCGGCTGTCCAGGCAAGCATGGTGGCTGAGGCGGCCCCGGTGAGCCAGACTGTCTCGGTCACAGAGCAGGTCCAGCAAGCGAGAATGCAGGGCTATGAGGGCGAATCCTGTTCTGAATGCCAGAATTTCACACTTGTGCGCAACGGCACCTGTCTGAAATGTAACACCTGTGGGGCGACAACCGGCTGCAGCTGATAGCCGGGCCCTCATTCCATCCTCCCAAAAACTCTCCGCCAGCCTGGCTGGCGGATTTTTTTTGCCGGGCCGCCAAACCGGGTTTGAGGCCAGCGGAATTTCAGGCAAAAAAGCGGCGGCTGGCTGCTATTCTGTTCAGGCTGCTTGCGGCATTTTGCCGAGAGTCCCGAAGAAAGATTGGGCAAAGATTGGTCCGTGTGCCAGAAGGACAGGATGGCCCGCCAAACCCACCAGCAAGAAGGATGTATCCGATGGCCCAGAGAATAGAAGAAAATCTTGCCCGGCTGGGGATCACCCTGCCGGATGCGCCGCTACCTGCTGCCAATTACCTGCCCTATTGTGTGAGCGGCAATCTGGTTTTTGTCGCCGGGCAGCTGCCCATGCAGGATGGCAAGCTGGCCGCGACCGGCAAGGTGGGCAGCGATATCACCACGCAAGAGGCCGCCGGGCTGGCCCGGCTCTGTGCGATTAATCTGCTGGCCCAGGCGAAAGCGGCAGCTGGCGGCGATCTGGACCGGGTGCGCCGGGTTGTCAAGCTGGGCGGCTTTGTGGCCTGCACCGACAGCTTTACCGAACAGCCGGAAGTCATTAATGGCGCGTCTGATCTGATGGTGGAGGTGTTCGGCGAGGCAGGCCGCCATGCCCGCTTTGCGGTTGGCACCAATGTTCTGCCGCGCAATGTGCCGGTTGAGATTGACGCAATTTTTGAGTTGCAGGACAAATAGCAGGCTTGCCTCACCGGCTGGTCATGCCATATTGGAGAGTATGACACAGCCTGCCCAAAATGACCGGATTTCCGCCAAAATCTTCGCCAGCCTGCAAGAGATTGACCGGGCAGATTGGCAGGCTTTGCTGGCCAGCGAGCATCCGCTGGTCAGCTATGATTTCATGTTGGCCCTTGAGCAAAGCGGCTCGGTTGGTGGCCAGTCCGGCTGGCAGCCGCTCCATATCGGGCTGACTGACCGGGCCGGCAAATTGCAGGCCGCCCTGCCCGGCTGGCTGAAAAGCCATTCCTATGGCGAATATGTCTTTGACCATGGCTGGGCCCAGGCTCTGGAACAGGCGGGCGGCGATTATTATCCAAAATACCTGTCGGCCATTCCCTTTACCCCGGTGCCGGGCCCGCGCCTCTTGACCCGCCCGGACCGGCCGGAGCTGCGCGGCCAGCTGATAGCGGCCATGCAGCAGCTGGTGGCAGGCAATGAGCTGTCCTCAGCCCATGTGACCTTTATCGAAGAGGCAGACAGCCAGGCGTTTGAGGAGGCCGGCTGGCAGCTGCGCAGCGGTTTGCAATTTCACTGGCATAATCAGGGCTACCGGGATTTTGATGATTTTCTGGCCAGCTTTGCCTCACGCAAGCGCAAGAATGTGAAAAAGGAACGCGCCAGCATCGCGGCGGCGGGCCTGAAAATGCGCCGCATCAGCGCCGAAGATATCAAGCCCGAACATTGGGATTTCTTCTATCAATGCTATCTGGCAACGATTGACCGCAAATGGGGCGGGGCCTATCTCACCCGCGCTTTTTTTGACCAGCTGGATGCGCTGATGCGGGATCGCTGCCTGCTGGTGCTGGCAGAAAAACAGGGCCAGCCTGTTGCCGCCGCGCTGAATTTTATCGGGCCGGATTGCCTTTTTGGGCGGAATTGGGGAACGCTGGCCGATGTGCCGAACCTGCATTTTGAAACCTGCTATTATCAGGCGATTGAGTTTGCCATAGAGGCCGGGCTGGCGCGGGTGGAGGCCGGGGCGCAGGGGCTGCACAAGGTCCAGCGCGGCTATATGCCGGTCAGGACAGAATCTGCCCATTATATCAGCCATCCCGGGCTGGCCGCCGCCGTCAGCCGCTTTTGCCGCCAGGAAGCAGGCGGGGTCGCCGCCGAAGCGCGCATGATAGAAACCAGCAGCCCCTATCGCAAAACCGCATGAGGGCCATATTGGCTAGACTTTTTCTGCCTTTTTCGGACGGCTGGCCGGTTTTGGCGGCTGGCAATCCAGCACCAGCTGATCATCCTTGACCGAGATTTTGACCTGCCCGCCTGCGGCCAGCTTGCCAAACAGCAATTCATCAGCCAGCGGCTTTTTGACATGTTCCTGAATCAGCCGGGCCAGCGGACGCGCCCCATAGGCCGCATCATAGCCGCGCGCAGCCAGCCAGTCACAGGCCGCCGCCTCCAGCTCAATCTCAACCTGCCGGTCTGCCAGCTGCATTTCCAGCTGCATGATGAATTTATCGACCACCTTGCGGACAATCTCAGGCTGCAGCGGCGCAAAGGGCACAATCGCATCCAGCCGGTTGCGGAATTCCGGGGTAAAGGCCTTTTCAATGGCCTCTGAATCCGCATCTGTCTTGTTACCGCGGCCGAAGCCGATTGCCTGGCGCGACATTTCAGACGCTCCGGCATTGGTGGTCATGATCAGGATCACATTGCGGAAATCAACCGACTTGCCGTTGGAATCGGTCAGCCGGCCATGATCCATCACCTGCAGCAGCAGATTGAACAAATCCGGATGCGCCTTTTCAATCTCATCCAGCAACAGCACCGCGTGCGGGGTCTGGTCAATCGCATCTGTCAGCAGCCCGCCCTGATCAAAGCCGACATAGCCCGGCGGGGCCCCGATCAGGCGCGAGACCGTGTGCCGTTCCATATATTCGGACATATCAAAGCGGATCAGCTTGATCCCCATCACCTCAGCCAGCTGGCGGGCAACTTCGGTCTTGCCCACCCCGGTGGGGCCGGAAAACAGATAATTGCCGACCGGTTTTTCCGGCTCGCGCAGCCCGGCCCGCGACAGCTTAATCGCCGCCGAGAGTGCGTCAATAGCGCCGTCCTGGCCAAATACCATCCGTTTGAGATCGGTATCCAGGGCGGCCAGCACCGCCCGGTCATCCCGGTTCACATGCTTGGCCGGAATACGGGCCATTGTGGCGATGGTCGCCTCTACCTCTTTCTGGCCAATTTGGGATTTGCGCCGCGAGGGGGGCAGCAGGTTCTGGGCCGCCGCCGCCTCATCAATCACATCAATCGCCTTGTCCGGCAATTTGCGGTCATTGATATAGCGGGCCGACATTTCCACTGCCGTGCGCAGGGCCGCTTGCGTAAATTTCACCCCGTGATGCTGTTCATAGCGCGGCTTCAGCCCGGCCAGAATCTTGATCGTATCAGCAACAGACGGCTCAGCAACATCAATCTTTTGAAAGCGGCGGGACAGGGCCCGATCCTTTTCAAAATAGCTGCGATATTCTTTATAGGTGGTCGAGCCAATGCAGCGCAGCTGGCCATCCTGCAAAGCCGGTTTCAGCAGGTTGGAGGCATCCATCGCCCCGCCAGATGTGGCCCCGGCCCCGATAATGGTATGAATTTCATCAATGAACAAAATCGCCTGATCATCTCCGGCAACCTGTTTCATCACCGCTTTCAGCCGCTCTTCAAAATCGCCCCGATAGCGGGTGCCCGCCAGCAGCGCGCCCATATCCAGCGCATAGATAACCGCTGTTTTCAGCACATCCGGCACAGAGCCTTCGACAATCCGCAAGGCCAGCCCTTCGGCAATCGCCGTCTTGCCGACCCCCGGATCGCCAACATAGAGCGGGTTGTTCTTGGTGCGCCGGCACAGAACCTGAATGGTTCTGTCCACCTCGGCCTGGCGGCCTATCAGCGGATCAATGCGCCCATCAGCAGCCTTGGCGATCAGATCCGTGGCATATTGGCTGAGCGGATCAGACCCTTCCTGGGAGTCTGCTTCCTGATCAGCAGCCATATCCTCTGACGGGGCGGCCCCGTCCCCGTTGCCATGGCTGATGAAAGAGACCGCATCAAGGCGCGACATTTCCAGCGAATTGAGAAACCAGACAGCGTGCGAATCCCGCTCCGAATAGAGGGCCACCAGCACATTGGCCCCGGTGGCCACGCCGCGGCCGGATTGCTGGGTATGGATGATGGCGCGCTGAACCACGCGGGAAAAGGCAGCGGTGGGCTGCACCTCCAGCTCCTCAGCTGAGGAAATGATAGCGGTCATTTCCTCATCAATATGTTCTTCCAGCATCTTGCGCAGGCGGCTGGTATCCAGCTGGCAGCCTTGCATCACCGCCAGCGCGTCCGGGTCTTCCAGCATCGCCAGCAGCAAATGTTCCAGCGTGGCAAATTCATGGGCGTGTTCACCAGCCAGTGACAGCGCCCGTCGCAGGGTTTCCTCAAGATCGCGTGACAACATCAGATCGCTTCCTGTTCCTGTTCTTTATTCCTGTTCCAGCTGCAGCTGCAGCGGATGTTCATTCTGCCGGGCGAATTGGGTCACCTGATTGACCTTGGCCTCGGCAATTTCATAAGAATAGATGCCGCACACGCCGATACCGCGCTGATGCACATGCAGCATGATTTTCTGGGCCGCTTCTATGTCATGGCCAAAAAACCGCTGCAGAACCATCACCACAAATTCCATCGGGGTATAGTCATCATTCAGCATCAACACCCGGTAAAGTGTCGGCTTTTTGGTCTTTGGTTCCTTTTCCAGAACCAGGCCGCCATCCGGGCTGCCTGTCTGGTTCTGCTTGCTGCTCATGCACGCATCCTGTTTGTCTGGCCTGCTTTTGGCCCCGCCCCCAAATAATATAATATGGCAGGGCGCGGCCTCAAGGGAGAGGCGGTATGTTTTTCATAAAAATCAGTTTACCCAATTTCAGCCCTGCAAGCCAGCTTGACCTTGGCAGGGGGCTGTGATTCAATCCGCTCAAGGTCACAAACCCGGCCTTTGCCCGGATGCCCGGATGGAGTGGATAAAAGCTATCGTGCTGTTTTTACCTGCCAGGAAATCAATTCCTCTGCCTGCCCTAGCCCTGCTTGTGCTGGCCGGGTGTTTCCTGATGCTGGCCAGCCATCGCGCCGCGGCCAATCCGCGCTATGCCTCAATCGTCATGGAAGAAGCCAGTGGCCGGGTGCTGTTTTCGCGCAGTGCAGACAAACAGCTCTATCCCGCCTCGCTGACCAAAATCATGACGCTTTACATGATGTTTGAGGCGCTGGAAAAGGGCCAGCTGACCAAAAAGACACGCATGAAAGTCTCGCGGGTGGCGGCCTCGCGCTCGCCCTCCAAGCTCTATCTGAAGCCGGGTGAGACAATACAGGCCGAAGAAGCCATCTTGGCGCTGGTAACCAAATCGGCCAATGATGTTGCAACCGTGGTGGCAGAACATCTGGCCGGGGATGAGGCCAGCTTTGCCATACAGATGACCAAAAAGGCAAAACAGCTGGGAATGCGCCGGACGGTTTTCAAGAATGCCTCTGGCCTGCCCAACCGGGCGCAAAAAAGCACCGCCCGCGACATGGCCCGGCTGGGTATCGCCATCCGGCGGGATTTTCCGCAATATTTTGACTATTTCAAGCGTCGCAGCTGGCGCTGGCGCGGGCGTGTCTATGGCAATCACAACAAGCTTTTGAGCCGTTTTTCCGGAACCGATGGCATCAAGACCGGCTATACCGGGGCGTCCGGCTTCAATCTGGTTGCCACAGCTGAGCAAAATGGCGTGCGCCTGATCGGGGTGGTGTTTGGCGGGCGCAAGAGCAGCAGCCGAGACCAGCATATGATTTCCTTGCTGACCCGCCAGTTCAAGCGTGTCCAGCCGGTGCAGATTGCCAGCCTGCCTGCGGCCGGGCCGACCCCGCGCCCGCCGCTGCCAGCAGAGCTGGCCGGGGCAGGCCAGACCAGCACCCGCCTGCCAGCCCGGCAGCCAGCAGAGGCAGCCGCCAGCCCCGGCCCAGCTGATACCCCCTCCAGCTGGTCTATCCAGGTCGGCAGCTATGCCCGCCGGATCAATGCCCATAAGGCGGCGGTGGCGGCCCGGCGGGCGGTGCCAGCCATGCTGGAGATGGTGCCGGCCGATGTGCGGCTGGTTACCCGCGGGGCCTTGCCGCTCTGGCGGGTGCGCTTTGCCGGGCTGGAGGAAGATCAGGCGAGGGCCGTCTGTGCCCGGCTTTACCGGATGGGCAATGCCTGTTTTGCCCTGCCCGAAGCGCCCAGCCAGACAGGCTAGCCCGGCGCCTTGCAGGGGCTGGCTTTTCAGTGAAAATCCCGGCTTTTGAGAGGTGGGCGCGCCGCCCCTTCTGCCGGTTGCAGCCGCCTGAGATAATGATCGCCATTATACAGGCTCTCGGCTATCAGATGCAGCACCCCGTCCTGTTTCTGGACCCGGCCGGTCACCCCCATAATATGCGCGCCCAGCAAGGCCTGGCGGTCGCGGGCTACCAGCTTTGGCCAGACAATCACATTCAGCGAACCGGCCTCATCCTCAAGCGTGACAAAGACGGTGCCCTTGGCCGTGCCGGGGCGCTGGCGGCCTGCAACCAGCCCGATCAGCCGCAGGCGCTGGCCATCCCGGGCCTGACAGGCGGCAGAGCAAAGCTGCCAGCGATCAGCCTCAACAAATTCGGCCAGCAACCGCATCGGATGCGCTTTTAAGGACAGGCTGGTCGCCTGATAATCCAGCATCACCGCCTCGCCCGGCTGGGTGGCAGGCAGCCCGGCCTCGGCCTGCGGCGGATAAAGGCTGGCATGGCGGCGTTCGGCATGGGCAAAAAGCGGCAAATCATGGCTTTTCTGGCGGCGCAGGCGGCGCAATTCCCACAAGGCGGTGCGCCTGTCCAGCCCCAGTGAGCCAAAGCCATCCGCCCGCCCCAACGCTTCCAGCGCGCCAATGGATATATCCGCCCGCCGCAAAATATCCGCCAGACTCTCATAGCCCTGTGCGCCGCGGCTGGCTGCAATGCGGCCCGCCTCTCCGGCAGACAGGCCCTTGACCTGGCGAAAGCCAAGCCGCAAGGCATGGCGGGCATGGTCTGTCGGCTCCAGCGTGCAATCCTGAAAAGAATGGCTGACATCCACAGGCCGCACCTCTATGCCGGCGCGTTTTGCCTCTGCCACCAGCTGGGCGGGGCCGTAAAACCCCATCGGCTGGGCATTCAGCAAGGCACAGATAAACACATCCGGGTAATGGCGTTTCACATAGGCCGATATATAGACCAGCAGCGCAAAGCTGGCGGCGTGGGATTCCGGAAAACCATAAGTGCCAAACCCCTCTATCTGGCGAAAACAGCGGCTGGCAAAATCGCGGTCATAGCCGCGCTCTACCATCCCTTCAATCATCCGGTCATGGAATTCGTGGATGCGGCCATCCTTGCGAAAGCTGGCCATCGCGCGGCGCAGCTGGTCGGCTTCTGAGCCGGTAAAGCCTGCCCCGACAATCGCGATACGCATTGCCTGTTCCTGAAACAGCGGCACGCCCAGCGTGCGCTCCAGCACCCCGCGCAGGGCCTCGGACGGATAGTCCACCCGCTCCAGACCGGCGCGCCGCCGCAGGTAGGGATGCACCATATCCCCCTGAATGGGGCCGGGCCGGACAATCGCCACCTGCACCACCAGATCATGAAAACAGCGCGGCTGCAAGCGCGGCAGCATCGCCATCTGGGCGCGCGATTCCACCTGAAACACGCCGACGGATTCCGCCCGGCAGAGCATATCATAAACCGTCCTGTCTTCAGGCGGCACGCTGGCCAGCCCCAGCGCAAGATGATAATGGCGGGCCAGCAGATCAAAACAGCGGCGCAAACAGCTGAGCATACCAAGGGCCAGCACATCCACCTTGAGCAGGCCCAGCGCATCCAGATCATCCTTGTCCCATTCAATGATCGAGCGCCCATCCATCGCAGCCGGGCGGATCACGCACAGCTGATCCAGCCGGTCGCGGGCAATCACAAACCCGCCGGAATGTTGCGAGAGATGGCGCGGAAAACCCTTTAGCTGGCGCACCAGCTTCAGCAAATTCTGCAAGGCCGGATCGCTGGTATCCAGACCGGCGGCGGCCAGAATCAAATTATCTGACTCGCCCTTTTCCCGCCCCCAGACCTGGGCAGACAGGGCCTGCTGGACATCGCGGCTGAGGCCAAAAGCCTTGGCCAGCTCCACCAGCGCGCTGCGGCTGCGATAGGTGATCACGGCAGCTGCCAGCCCGGCGCGGTGGCGGCCATATTTGCCGTAAATATACTGGATTACCTCTTCGCGCCGCTCATGTTCAAAATCCACATCAATATCCGGCGGCTCGCCGCGGGCCTCGCTGACAAACCGTTCAAACAAGGGCTCAAAGCGCGCCGGATCAACCGCCGTAATGCCAAGGCAATAACAGATGGCCGAATTGGCAGCCGAGCCGCGCCCCTGACATAATATGCGGCGCGAGCGGGCAAAGCGCACAATATCAAAAACTGTCAGGAAATACGGGGCAAACTGCAATTTTGCGATCAGCGCCAGCTCTTTTTCTATATAGGCTGCAACCCGCGGCGGCAGACCATCGGGCCAGCGCTGGCGCGCCCCTTGCCAGACCTGCCATTCCAGCTCTTCTTGCGGGCTGCGCCCGCCGCTGGTGATCTCTTCTGGATAGTGATAGCGAATCTCATCCAGCTGAAAGTGGCACCTGTCTGCCAGCGCATCTGCCGCCTGCAAAGCCTCTGGCCAGCCCTGCCAGCGGCGCGCCATTTCAGCTGGCGATAGCAGCGCCCTCTCGGCATTGCGGGACAAGGCCAGCCCGGCCTCCTCCAGCTGCACCCCCTGGCGGATACAGCTGAGCGCATCGGCCAGCGGGCGGCGGGCGGGCTGGTGATAAAGCGCCCCGGCCAGCGCCACAAAGGGCACTGACAGGCGGTGGGAAAAATCAGCCAGCCGCGCCAGCCTTGCCTCATCACAGCCGTCGCGTAACAGACAGGCCCCGATATGCAGCGGGGCTTCGGTCAAGCCGGCCAGACGGCTGGCCAGATCAAAAAAGCCGGTATCCGGGTCGGGCGGGCTGTGCAGAATCAGCTGCGTATCTGCTGCCAGCCGGGCGAAATCCCCCGGCATCGCCAGGGCCGGTTTGCTGCCCCGGCCGGGCTGCGCCATATTCAGGGTTGATAAAAGCCGGCACAGGGACTGCCAGCCTGTCAGGCTGGTGACATAAACCGCCAGATGCAGCGGCGGCAGATCCGGGCTGGCCTGCACCGGAATCAGGGCCCCGCAAATCAGGCTGATCTGTTCTGTGCGGCTGGCCTGCCAGGCGCGCACCAGCCCGCCGCAGCTGCCCAGATCAGCAAGCGCTATCTGTTGCCAGCCAAGGCGCGCTGCCTCGCCCACCATCTCATGCGGATGGCTGGCCCCGCGCAGAAAGCTGAAATTGGTAATGCAGCCGAGCGCGGCGCGCGGCAGATAGTCTGGCTGGCCGGTCATGCAAAAAACCCATGCAGGAACCAGTCAGCCTGCTCACCGCGTTCCGGCAGCCCGTGCCGCCCGACCCAGAGACGCGCACCATTTTCTGTCTCCAGCCGGTAATAATCCGTGCTGCGGCAGGCAGGCTGGCCGGTTTGCCACCAGGGCGGGCCAATGCGTTCTGGCCCGCTGGCCCGCTGCACCACCCAATTCTGGCCCCGCCAGCGCAACAGGCGCGGGGCATGATCCGGCAACAGGGCCGTTGCCTCAAGCGGTTCCGGCGGGCTGAGCAGGCGCAGCGGACGCGGGGCCGACAGGCTATCCGGCCCCGGCAAGATCCAATGCGGGGGCTGATCCAGACTGGCAGCAGGCAGGCTTTGCTGGGCCTTGTCCGGTTGCCATTGCCGGACCGGCTGCAGGCGGCGCACCTTCGCACTGCCCAGCCGGGCGCTGAGATGGTCAACCAGATCATCCAGCAGGCTGGCCGCGGCAGGCCGCCTGTCCAGCTGCAGATTTTCCGGCAAGCCAAAAGACAGCCGCCCGGCCCGCGCCCAGCCATATTCAATCCCGAACCCGGCATCAATATGACAGGCCAAATCAGCGGTCAGCCGCGCCAGCAAGCTGGCCGCACGGGTCGGGCGGGACAGGGCAAAATGCTGGCTGCCGCGCTGGCCATCCACACGCTGCCAGCCAATTTCCAGCAGCCGGCATTGCAGCTGGCGGCGCGCCATCAAGTCAGCCATATCAGCGATTAAATCTGTTACCATCCGGGCCAGCGCCTCCGGCCCGGAAATCGGCTCTGCCCAGCTGCGGCTGACCAGGGCTGGCTGTTCAACCGGCAGCGGCTGCAACCTTTCATCGCGCTCACCCAATAGCTGATCGCGCCGCCAGACCAGCTGCGGGCCAAACCGCACTGTCAGGCTGGCCCGCTTCTGGCCAAACAGAGAGCCAATAGTATGCAAGCCTGCCTGTGCCAGACCGGCCCCTATATCCGCATCCAGCCGCAGGGCCGCCACCGGCAAGGGTGACAGGGCCGCGAGCAAGGCCCGCCGCCTGCCAAAAACAGAACCGGACTCTGCTCCACACAGGCAGAGCGGCTGGCCCGGCCGCGCCGCATGGCAGGCCAGCGCAAAAGCCGCCCCATAGCTGGGGGCCATCGCAATATGGGCCGTCAGGCCAGCTGCCGCCAGACGGCTGTCCAAATCGGCCAGCAACGCCTCCGGCCCGCCTTGCAAATGGCTGGCCCCGCCTGCCTCAATCCAGAACAGGCTGGCCGCCGGATCACAGCCTGCCAGCGGGCTGTAGCGCCAGGCCCAGCGGGCCAGCCTGTCCAGCAAACCAGCCAAAGCTGCCGGATCAAACGGGGCAAAAACCGCCTCTGGCAGCAGCGCGCGCGCATCCGCCAGCCGCATCCCAACCGACAGGCCAGCTGCGCCTGCTGCGCTGGATACACAGGCCAGAATCTGGCGATTTTGCTGTAACTGCCAGAGAGCCGCAGGCCCCTTATCCGGCCAGCCTGCCGCCCGGCCAGCCTGCTGCACGGCCAATTCCGGCAAATGCACACAGACCATCTGCCGGTCCGCCCGCCGCCCGGTTATCAGGGCCTGGCTGTCTTCTGAGGTGCTGTCCATGCTGGCCAATCATGCTGCGTGCCGGCCGGCGCGCAGTTTCCGGCCCGGCCTGGCCAGCTTTTGCGGGCTGGCCGGTTTTATCTCTGTGAAGCGATGGCTGTGCGGCTGCCAGCTGAGCAGTCCGGACCAGGGCCGCCCGCCGCGGATATGCTGCAATGCAACCGACCAGCCAGGCTGCCAGCCGGGTTCGGCCAAATGCGCCGGGGCCAAATGCCAGCCTGTTTCAAAACCGGCGGGGGACGCGCTGACAGCTGTTACAAAGGCCGTTGTGCCACCCTGCTCAGCTGCCAGCTGCAGACGGCGGGCGGCCTTTTGCCACATGTCTGGCCGGCTGGCCAGCATCCCGTAATCCGCGATCACCGCCCCCACCCCGCGGCAGGCCAGCGCCTCTTCAGCAGCGGCCATGCCCCGCAGCGGATGACTCTCACAAACCAGCACCAGCCGGGCGGGATCAAACCCCAGCTGCGCCAGCCCGGGCCCGTAAAGCTGGCCAGCCAGCCCGCGCGGCGCCCCGCAGCAAACGACCGGAGCCTGCGAATTGGCCCCGGCCAACAAACGGCCCAGCACCGCCAGCAAAAACCCGGCCACCGCCCCATCCAGCAAACTGCCGGTCACAAGATGCGCCCGCCCCCTGGCCAAGCCGCCGCCCAAAGCCTGATCCAGCCCGTCCACAGCAAAGGCCATGCGCCCGGCCGCAGGCTGATCAAAGGGTAATAAAATCTGTTTTTTCAGGGCGTTGAACGCTGCCTTCCTGTCCATCCGGGCCTCTCCTGATGGGGGGTTATCTTTATTTTGTTCTTGTTTTGTTCTAAAATCCTGCCCTGATTCGGGGCGGGCTGTCAAGCGCTCTGCCAGAGTCTTTTGGAATCAGGCCACAGGGGAATCAGGCCAAAGGGGCGTTAGGCCAGGGGATCGTGATCACGCACCCGTTCATCATGGCCGGAGCGGGCGGAAAAAAAGCTGAGCCACATCAGCCCGCCCCCCAGCAAGAGCGAGCCGGCCACCCCGGCCGCGATAGCCAGCCAGCCATGCACCGACAGCGAAACCGGCCCCAGCTGCTGCCAAATCCACAGCCCGGCCAGACCCGCCCCCAACCCGACCAGCAGCAGGGCCCCTATAACCAATCGCCAGAACAGGCGTGAGACAGGCTTTTCAGAATCAGACATCAGCGCACCGCCAAAAAATACCAGAGAAAAACAACCAGCAGCAAAAAGGCCGCACCCCCGCCCAGCAGCGGCTGGCCAAAGCGGCGGCCTATCAGCACACCGGCCCAGACCACCAGCGCCACAAACAGGATATTGCGCAGCAGAACCAGCATCAGCTGCGCGGCAATTCAGCTTCTACCAGCTGCGCCCAATAGCTGGCCCCCAGCGGCAAAATCTCATCATTGAAATCATAGCCGGTATTATGCAGCATCCGGCCTTCTTCAGCCGGTCCCGCCCCCAGCCAGATATAGGCCCCCTCACACGCACCCAGCAGAAAGGAAAAATCCTCAGCCCCCATGGAGGCAGGCGGATCCATCACCAGCTGATCCTGGCCAACCAGCGCGGCGGCCACCCCGGCGGCCCGTTCCGCACTTGCCAGATGATTGACCGTGGGCGGATAGCCTGCCTGCCAGACCATCTCGGCGGTGCAGCCATGGGCCTTTGCCACCTGTGCGGCGATCCCGGCAATATCGGCTTCCAGACGGGCGCGTGTTTCAGGCTGGACAGCCCGCGCCGTGCCGCCCAGCGTGACCGCATCAGGAATGATATTATGGGCCGTTCCGCCCTGCATCTGGGTCACCGAAACCACCGCCGGGTCCATCGGATCGGTGCGGCGTGAGACAATCATCTGCAAGGCCTGAATAATCGCCGCCGCCGCCAGCACCGGGTCAGCGGATTGGTGCGGCATGGCAGCATGGCTGCCGCGGCCGCTGATGGTCAGGGTGAACATATCCGCACTGGCCATGCAGGGGCCGCGATGTACGGCGATTTTGCCAACCTCCAGACCCGGCCAGTTATGCAGCCCCCAGACCGTCTGCATTGCAAATTTGTCAAACAGCCCGTCATCAATCATCGCCTGGCCGCCTGCCCCGCCTTCCTCAGCAGGCTGGAAAATAAAATAGACCGTGCCGTCAAAATTGCGCGTTTCAGCCAGATAGGCCGCCGCGCCCAGCAGCATAGTGGTATGGCCATCATGGCCGCAAGCGTGCATCCGCCCGTCAATTTTGGATTTATGGGTAAAGGCATTCGCCTCTTGCATGGGCAGCGCATCCATATCCGCGCGCAAGCCGATGGCCCGGCTGGAGCCGCCGCTGCCGCGCAGCACGCCGACCACGCCCGTCTTGCCCAGGCCGCGATGCACCTCCAGCCCGAATTCTGCCAGCCGGGCGGCAACAAAATCAGCTGTCCATTCCTCTTCATAGCAGAGTTCCGGATGCGCGTGCAGCTGATGGCGCCAGCCTGTCATTTCAGCGTGTTTTTCAGCAAGTCTGTTGATTACCGGCATGGGGGCGTATCTCTGTTTATTGGGAACCTGCATAAAATGTGGGATGATCAGGCCAAAAGGTCAAGTTACATTGGCCGGGCCGGAGGCGGAGCGGCGGCGGGCCAAAGCGGGTAATGTCGAGACTGGATAAGCCCCTGTCGGGACAGGGATACAGTTTTTTTTCATCCTTTGACAGACCTGACAGGACAGATTGGCTGGTAAATCTGCTATAACAGCAAAAACAGCGTGCATACAGAACAGGGCAGCAGCGATGGCATCCTCAGAACTTGACCGCGGCATCCGGGGCCTGGCAGGCCGGGCAAAGCGCTATTCGGTCTTTGCACTGGCCCGCAATGCCAGCCGCTATCATCAGGGCTGGCAGCAGGCCTGGCGGCACGCAGAACCGAAAAAAGCCTATGATGTCATTATCATAGGCGGCGGCGGGCATGGGCTGGCCACCGCCTATTATCTGGCCTCAGTGCATGGGATTACCAATGTCGCGGTGATTGAAAAGGGCTGGCTGGGCGGCGGCAATACCGGGCGCAACACAACGATTATCCGCTCCAACTATCTGTGGGACGAATCGGCTGCGATTTATGAACACGCCATGCAGCTCTGGGAAGGGCTGGCGCAGGATTTGAATTTCAACATCATGTTCAGCCAGCGCGGCGTTCTGACCATTGCCCATTCCGAACATGAGCTAAAGGAAATGTCGCGCCGCGTTCATGCGATCCGGCTGAACGGCATTGATTCCGATATTCTGGGCCCGGATGAGATCAAGAAATTCGTGCCGATTATCAATATTGACCAGCAGATTCGCTATCCGGTGATGGGCGGTTTTCTGCAAAAAAGGGGCGGCACGGCGCGCCATGATGCGGTTGCCTGGGGCTATGCGCGGGCAGCAGATGATCTGGGTGTGGATATTATCCAGAATTGTGAGGTTACCGGCCTGCGGCGGCGCGGACGCCGGATTGTTGGGGTAGAGACCAGCAAAGGGCTTTATCGGGGCCAAAAAGGTGGGCTGCGTGACAGCTGGCCATTCCTCGGTGCTGGCGGATATGGCTGGCATCCGCCTGCCGATTGCCAGCCGCCCGCTGCAAGCGCTGGTCTCCGAGCCGATCAAGCCGATTCTGGATACGGTTATCATGTCCAATGCGGTGCATATGTATATCAGCCAGTCTGACAAGGGCGAGATGGTATTGGGGGCAGGGGTGGATAAATATAATTCCTATGCCCAGCGCGGTTCCTGGCCGGTGCCAGAACATATGCTGGCAGCTGCGGTTGAGCTGTTCCCGGTGCTTTCGCGCCTGCGGATGCTGCGCCATTGGGGCGGCATTGTGGATACCTGCCCGGATGCCTCGCCTATCTTGTCAAAGACAGATATTGACGGGCTGTATTTTAATTGCGGCTGGGGCACGGGCGGCTTTAAGGCAACCCCCGGTTCAGGCCATGTCTTTGCCGATTTGATCGCCCGTGATGCGCCAAACCGGATCGCCGCCCCCTATGCGCTGAAACGCTTTGAAACCGGCTTTTTGATTGATGAGCATGGCGCGGCCGGGGTGGCCCATTGACGATGCGGCCGGTGCACAAACACGAACAAGGATAAAAAGCCATGCTGTTGATTGACTGCCCCTATTGCGGCAAACGCGATGAAGCAGAATTTGCCTGCGGCGGTGAGGCGCATATCGCCCGCCCGCTGGCTGAAAATCCGATCAGCGATGCTGAGTTTGGCAGCTATCTGTTCCTGCGCCATAATCCCAAGGGGCTGTTCACCGAACGCTGGGTGCATTCGGCTGGCTGCCGGCGCTGGTTCAATATGGTGCGCGATACGCTCAGCCATGAGATTGTGGAAATCTATGCGATGGGCAGCCTGCCCAAAACCCGCCGCGGCAAACAGGCCCATGCCGCTAATTGGCGGCGCGGCACCGCGGCAGAGGCGGCCAGCCTGCCGCAGGCAAAATCAGCTCTGCCGCAGGCAAAACGGGGGCGGGGATGAGCAGAAAACCGGATATGCGCCTGCACCCGGCGCTGGCTGAGACGGCCCGCATTGACCGCGACCAGCCTGTGCGCTTCGCATTTGATGGCCGCGATTACACGGGCTTTGCCGGGGATACGCTGGCCTCAGCCTTGCTGGCCAATGGGGTGCATTTGACCGGGCGGTCTTTCAAATATCACCGCCCGCGCGGCATTATGGCAGCCGGGGTGGAAGACCCCAGCGCGCTGGTCCGCGCCGGTGAGGGCGCCCGGGCTGAGCCGAATTTGCGCGCCAGCCAGCTGGCCCTCTATGACGGGCTGACCGCCGAATCGCAAAATCGCTTCCCCTCGCTGAAATTTGATCTGGGCGCGGTGAACAGCCTGCTGGGCCGCTTTTTCCCGGCGGGTTTCTATTACAAGACCTTTATGTGGCCAGCCAGTTTCTGGATGCTGTATGAGCATTTCATCCGCCGCGCCGCCGGGCTGGGCCGCGCCGCAGACAGCCATGAAGACCCGGACCGGTATGAGCATTGCAACGCCCATTGCGATATTCTGGTGGCAGGCGGCGGGCCGACCGGGCTGCAGGCAGCCCTGGAGGCAGCAAAAACCGGCGCGCGCGTTATTCTGGCAGATGAGCAAGAAGAGCTGGGCGGCTGGCTGCTCAGCGCGCCGGAAATCAGCATAGAGGGCATGGCGGCTGCAGACTGGGTGGCGGCCATGCTGGCTGAGCTGGCCCGCTATCCGGAGGTTACCCTTCTGCCGCGCAGCACCGTGTTCGGCTATATGGATCATAATTATCTGACCATAGCTGAGCGGGTCTCTGACCATCTTGGCAAGCGGCCGGGCTGGATGGCGCGCCAGCGCCTGTGGAAGCTGCGGGCCGGGCAGGTGATTCTGGCAACCGGGGCGCATGAGCGGCCGCTGGTTTTCGGCAATAATGATTTGCCCGGCGTGATGCTGTCTGCCTCGGTGCGCAGCTATCTTCACCGCTATGGGGTGCTGGCCGGCAGGCGGGCGGTGATTGTCACCAATAATGATGACGGGCTGCTGACCGCGCTGGCCCTGCATCAGGCAGGCTGTTTTGTGCGGGCGATTGCCGATTTGCGGCCCGCTGCCTCAGGGGCGCTGGTGCGGGCGGTGCAGGCGGCCGGCATTTCCTATCTGCCCGGCCATGGCGTTACAGCTGCCAGGGGCAGGCTGCATATCGCCCAGGCCGAGCTGGCCCGGCTGGATAGTGAGGGCGCGCTGGTGCCGGGCAGCCAGCAGCTGGTGGATTGTGATTTGCTGGCCATGTCGGGCGGCTGGACCCCGGCGGTGCATCTGCATTCACAAGCAGGGGGCAAGCTTAGCTGGGATCAGCGCAGCAGCTGTTTCAAGCCGGTCAGGAAAACCGGACAGGCGATCAGCATCGGTGCGGCCAATGGCCAGTTTGATCTGGCCCGCGGGCTAAAGGAGGCCGGGCTGGCCGCCCGGCAAGCCGCAGAACAGCTGGGGCTGAAAGCAGCAGAGCCGCACGCCCCGGCAGTCAGCCAGCCGGCCCAGAGCTGGCAGCCGCATCCTGTCTGGCAGATGCCGGACGGCCTGCCCGCCGGGCAGGGGCCAAAGGCTTTTGTCGATTTTCAAAATGACGTCACGGCAGAGGATATCCGGCTGGCCGCGCGTGAGGGCTATCAGTCGGTTGAGCATGTCAAGCGCTATACCACCACCGGCATGGCCACTGATCAGGGCAAGACCAGCAATATCAATGCGCTGGGGATTTTGTCCGACAGTCTGGGGCGCGAGCTGGCCAGCATCGGCACAACCACTTTCCGGATGCCCTATAGCCCGACCAGTATCGGCCTGATCGCCGGGCGCGATATCAAGGGTCTGTTTGATCCGGTGCGGTCCACCCGCATGGATGACTGGCACAAAAGGGCCGGGGCCAAATTTGAGCATGTCGGCCAATGGATGCGCGCCTGGTATTATCCAAAACCGGGCGAGAGCATGGAACAGGCGGTTAACCGGGAAGTTCTGGCCGCCCGCCAGAGCGCCGGGCTGCTGGATGCCTCTACCCTTGGCAAGATTGATGTGCGCGGGCCGGATGCGGCTGAATTTCTGGATCGTGTCTATACCAATAAATTCTCCAATCTGGGGATAGGCCGCTGCCGCTACGGGCTGATGCTCAAAGAGGATGGGATGGTCATGGATGACGGGGTAACAACCCGTCTGGCAGAAGATCATTTCCACATGACCACCACAACCGGCGGGGCGGCGCGGGTGCTGGACTGGCTGGAGGAATTTTCCCAGACCGAATGGCCGGAGCTGAAAGTCTGGTTCACTTCTGTGACCGAACAATGGGCGGTGGCTACCCTGTCCGGGCCAAAGGCACGCGCGATTCTGGCAGCTGCTGGCTGTGATCTGGACCTGTCAGATGAGGCGCTGCCTTTCATGGCGATGCAAGAAGGGTATGTCAGCGGCCTGCCGGCCCGGCTGTTCCGGATTTCCTTTACCGGTGAGCTGTCCTATGAAATCAATGTGCCGGCCCGCTATGGTCTGGCCTTGTGGACCCGCCTGATGGAGGCCGGGGAGGCTTTTGGCCTGACCCCCTATGGCACTGAGGCGATGCATGTCTTGCGGGCGGAAAAGGGCTTTATCATTGTCGGCCAGGAAACAGACGGAACCGTCACGCCGCTGGATCTGGGCATGGGCTGGATTGTGTCCAGCAAAAAGCCTGATTTTATCGGCAAGCGGGCGCTGGCCAGAACCTCTATGGCGGACCAGACCCGCAAGCAGCTGGTGGGTCTGAAATCGCTGGATGGGCGGGTGATACCGGAAGGGGCGCACGCGGTGCTGGACCCGCACCAGCCAGCCCCGATGGAGATGCTGGGCCAGGTGACCTCCTCTTACCATTCGCCCAATCTGAACGCGCCGATAGCGATGGCCTTGCTGAAAGGCGGGCATCAGATGATGGGCCAGCGTGTGTTTCTGCCGATGCTGGATGGCCAGCCGCCAATAGAGGCTGAAATCACCGGCACGGTATTTTTTGACCCGAAAGGAGAGCGGCGCGATGGCTGAGATGACCAAATATATGGTGACCGGCCAGCCGGGCGCGGCCGGGCTGGCGCTGGCCTCTTTTGACAATCCGCAGGGCGGGCCAGCCGGGCTGACGCTGGCTGAGCTGGGTTTTGCCGGCAAGATCGCGCTGCGCGGGGGTGGCGAAACCGCCAGAATTGCAGGCCGGATAGCAGGCTGCCGCCTGCCCGGCGGGCCGGGCGAGGCAGAAATCGCCAGCAGCCGGATTCTGGCCTGACTGGGGCCGGATGAATGGCTGCTCCTGTGTGAGGCGGGGGCGGAGACCGGCTTGCTGAAAGAGCTGGACAGCCAGCTGGCCGGCACGCACAGCGCGGCGGTGGATGTCAGCGATGCGCTGGTTGCCTGGCAGCTGGGCGGCGATCAGATGCGGCGCGTTCTGGCCAAGGGCTGCGCGCTGGATTTGCACCCCCGCCAGTTTGGCCCGGGCCGCTGCGCCCAGACGCTGCTTGCCCATGCCGGGGTGACCCTCATCTGTGAGGCCCCGGACCGGATGAGGCTGCTCTGCCGCACCAGCTTTGCCGCCTATACCGCCAGCTGGCTGGCCGATGCAGCCGCTGAGTGCGGCCTGCAATGGGGATAGGGGACGGACGCAACAGCTGAGATAAAAGAGCCGGGTATCCCCGGCTTTTCACCATCCCCTAATAGTCGGCGTCGGGCAGTTCGGCCATTCGCTGGTCGATAAAGGCGCGCAGGGCTTCATCAATGGCCGGGTCCAGCGGCGGGGCTTCATAGCTTTCCAGCATCTCGGCGGCGCGGGCGCGGGCGCGGGCCTCTGCCTCAACACTGCCTTCGGCCAGCCATTGCTCAAAAGTGCCGTAATTGGCCAGGCTGGAACGCCAGAAAGCGGTTTCAAAATTGGCCTGGGTATGGCTGGCCCCCAGAAAATGCTGGCCCGGGCCGGTCTCGCGCAGCGCATCCATCGCCTGGCCATTTTCCGACATATCAATGCCGGCGACCATGCTGGGCATCATGGTCAGCTGATCCGCATCCAGCAGCAGCTTGGCAAAATCAGCGACCAGCCCGCCTTCCATCCAGCCAGCTGAATGCAGCGCGAAATTCACCCCGCCCATCACCGTCGGCAAAATCGTATGGGCTGATTCATAAGCCGCCTGGGCATCGGCAGTCTTGGAGGCGGTCAGCGAGCCGCCGGAGCGGAACGGCACCCCCAGCCGGCGCGCCAGCTTGGAGCAGGCATAGAGCACCTTGGCCGGTTCCGGCGTGCCAAAGGTCGGGGCCCCGGACTGCATCGAAATAGAGCTGGCAAAGCTGCCGAAAATAACCGGCGCGCCGGGATTGACCGCCTGGGCAAAGGCAATGCCGGACATCGCCTCGGCCAGGGTTTGGGTCAGCGTGCCGGCCACCGATACCGGGCTCATCGCCCCGGCCAGAATGAAGGGCGAGGTGATTGTCCCCTGGCCAGCCCGCGCATAGGCTTTCAGCGCGCCCAGCATGGTCTCATCCCAGACCATCGGCGAATTGGCATTGATCAGCGAGACCATCACACAATTCTGGTCAACAAATTCCTCACCAAAGACAATTTTGGCCAGGCTGACACTGTCTTCAGCCCGCGACGGGGCGGTCACCGACCCCATAAAGGGCTTGTCGGAATATTTGATATGGGAATAGACCATTTCCAGATGCCGCTTGGTCACCGGCAGATCGACCGGCTCACACAAGGTGCCGCCGGAATGATGCAGGCCGGGCAGCATATAGACCAGCTTGACGAAATTGCGGAAATCCTCAATCTCGGCATAGCGGCGCTCACCGGCCAGATCGCGCACGAAAGGCGGGCCATAGACCGGGGCAAAGACCAGATTATCGCCGCCTATCTCAACCGAACGGGCCGGGTTGCGGGCGTGCTGGGTGAATTGGGCAGGCGCGCTGGAACAGAGCTGGCGGGCCAGACCGCGCGGAAAATGCACCCGCTCCCCCTGCACATCACAGCCAACCCCGCGCAGAATATCCAGCGCTTCGGGGTCATCCCGGAAATCAATGCCGATCTCCTCCAGCACAGTCTCGGCATTGGCCTCAATAATCTCGGCGGCCTCATCATGCAGGATGTCAATCGGTGGCACCGCGCGGGTGATATAGGCCTGGGCCTCTGCTGCCGCGCTGGCAGAACGGGCCTGGCGGCGGGCATCGCGTCCGCCCGCGCGGCGCCCGCGCCGGGAGTCAGCTGCCTCTTTTGTGGTCTCTTCGCTCATTGAACAGCTCTCCCGTGACTAAAGCCCATGGGGCCGGTTGGCGATCTATCAGGCGCGCAAATGGCTGTTATCCGGGTCAAACGGGCTCTCGGCAATCACCTCTGCCTGATAGCGCGTGCCCAGAATATCTATCTCTACCCTGTTGCCTTCAACGGCCAAATCCGGCTTCAGCATCGCCAGCGCAATCGAATGGCCCACCCGGAAGCCATAGCCGCCGGAAGTGGCCCGCCCGACCAGCTGGCCATCCAGATAAAGCGGATTGCCGCCAATGGCATCTGCATCCTTGGTGTCATGGACTTTCAGCGTCACAAAGGCATTGTCAAAGCCGCGCTGCTGCCAATCCAGCAGGCCCTGACGGCCAATGAAATCCTCTTTTTGCATCTGCACAAAGCGATCAAGGCCGGATTCAAAGGCGGCATATTCAATGCTCATCTCCGTGCCAACCAGCCGGTAGGATTTCTCCAGCCGCATCGCATCCATTGCCCGGATACCAAAGGGCTTCAGCCCAAACTCTGCCCCGGCCTCCATCAGCCGGTCAAAAATATGGTTCTGATATTCAATCGGGTGATGCAGCTCCCAGCCCAGCTCACCAACAAAATTCACCCGCGCGGCCAAGCTCGGGGCCAGCCCGACATCTATCTGCCGGGCAGTCAGCCATTTGAAATGATCGTTGGACAAATCGGTGCGGGTCAGCTGTTCCAGAATCGCGCGCGATTTTGGCCCGGCCAGCACCAGCACCCCAATCGCATTGGTCAGATCGGTAAAGCTGACCGAGCGATCTGTGGGCATATGCTTTTTGATCCAGTCATGATCCAGACGCTGGGCCGCGCCAGCCGAGACCAGATAGAAGCTCTCCGGCCCCTCGCGCATAATGGTGAATTCAGAATGCACCCCGCCGCGCGGGGCCAGCGCATGGGCCAGAATAACCCGCCCTTCTGATTTCGGCAGCCGGTTGGCAATCAGCCTTTCCAGAAACGCCTCGGCGCCCGGCCCTTCAATCCGGCATTTGGCAAAGGCGGACATATCCAGCAGCCCGGCATTTTCGGCTACATTGCGGACTTCATTGCCAACATGATCAAACCAGCCAGAGCGGCGGAAAGACCAGCTATCCTCTTGCGGCGTGCCTTGCGGGGCGAACCAGTTGGCCCGCTCCCAGCCGAATTTCTGGCCAAAAACGGCGCCCAGCGCCTTCAGCCTGTCATAGCAGGGGGCGGTGCGCAGCGGACGGGCTGCCTCGCGTTCCTCATCCGGATAATGGATGGTAAAGACATTGGCATAGGCTTCTTCATTTTTCTCAATCAGGTAGCTTTTCGTCGCATAGCTGCCAAAGCGGCGCGGATCAACGCCGTTCATATCAATGGTCGGCTCGCCCTCAACAATCCATTCAGCCAGCTGCCAGCCTGCCCCGCCAGCAGCGGTGATGCCAAAACTATGCCCCTCACTCAGCCAGAAATTCGGCAAATCCCAGGCCGGGCCGATAATCGGGCTGCCATCCGGGGTGTAGGCAATCGCGCCATTATAGACTTTTTTCACGCCCACCTCGCCAAAGGCCGGCACGCGGGCAATGGCCGATTCAATATGCGGCATCAGCCGTTCCAAATCCTCCTGAAACAGCTCATATTCCGACCCATCATCCGGCCCCTCCACATAACAGGCCGGGGCGCCCACCTCATAGGGGCCGAGGATCAGCCCGCCATTTTCCTCACGCATATACCAGCTGGAATCAGATTCCCGCAAAACCCCCATTTCCGGCAGCCCCTTGGCCTGACGCTCCTGAATGGCCGGGTGCGGTTCGGTTACGATATATTGATGCTCAACCGGAATGACCGGAATATCCAGCCCCACCATCGCGCCGGTCTGGCGGGCAAAATTGCCGGTGGCAGAGACGATATGCTCAGCCGTGATCTCGCCCTTATCCGTGGTCACGCGCCATTCTCCGGACTTGGTGCGGGTGATGGCTGTAACCGTTGTGTTTCGATAGATGGTTGCGCCGCGATCGCGTGCGCCCTTGGCCAGGGCCTGGGTTAAATCAGCTGGCTGGATATAGCCATCCTGCGGATGCCGGATAGCCCCAATGAGCCCGTCCGGCCGGGCCAGCGGCCAGAGATCGATCACCTCATCCGGGGTCAATACCTCCACCTCTACGCCAATCGTTTCGGCAACCCCGCGATATTGCAGATATTCATCCATCCGGTCCTGATTGGTGGCCAGCCGGATATTGGATACGGTGCTGAGCCCGGCGTGCAATCCGGTTTCCTCTTCCAGCTGGCTGTAGAGATTGACCGAATATTTATGCACCTGGCCGACCGAATAGGACATATTGAACAGCGGCAACAGACCGGCCGCGTGCCAGGTAGAGCCGGAGGTCAGCTCCTTGCGTTCAATCAGCACCACATCAGACCAGCCCTTTTTGGCCAGATGATACAGCGTGCCGACCCCGACAACCCCGCCCCCGATAACCACGACGCGCGCATGCGATTTCATAGTCTTGCTCCCCTAAACGGATCCGGCCCGGCCCGTTGCCAAATCAATCCGCTGCGGATCCTCTGGCATCAGGTCACAAAGCCTCGCCCAATATGAAACAGCTATCAGCAATCCGGTTCTGTTTCAATGCGACCCTCTTTGCACAAAAACAGGCAAGCTGGCCAAAATGGGTCTGGATTCAGCCTGGTCGCCTGCCAGCTGCCAGACGCGATTTTTTCATATCGGAACCGGTCATGCAGCCGGAAAGCCCCGTCTGCCCAGAATTCTATCTCCTGCGGACGCAGCAGGAAGCCACCCCAATGCGGAGGCCGCTCTACCGGGCGGCCCTCCCAGCTTTTTTCCAGCTCGGCGACCTTTTCCTGCAAATCTTCCCGGCTGGCCAAAGGCTGGGATTGATCCGACGCCCAGGCCCCTATCTGGCTGCCGCGCGGACGGCTGGCAAAATAGGCATCACTGACAGCCGCGCTGGCTTTTTCAATAGGCCCCACCGCGCGAATCTGGCGGCGCAGCGATTTCCAGTGCAGGCAGAGCGCGGCCTTGCCGGTTGCCAGCAGCTCGTCTGATTTGCGGCTGGTGTAATTGGTGAAGAACACAAACCCCTCATCCGACCATTGCCGCAGCAAAACCATGCGCACAGACGGCATCCCGTCCGCCGCAACAGAGGCCAGCGCGACCGCATCATGATCGTTGATTTCGGCCTCTTTTGCCGCCTCCATCCAGCTGCCGAACAGGGCAAAGGGATCAGCTGGCGGCGGCTGGTGCAGCACGCCCGGATCAGCCTGTTTTGCAATGCTATCTGACATTTCCTGCCTCTTTATTGTTCTGTGCCATGCCGCTCTGGCCAGCCTTACATCAGCTGGAAGTCAGGAGAGGATTACCGGTGCGGCCATTCCATGCTATTATCTAGATGCAAATGGGGTTCAAACAAGGTCTGTTGTCAAAACAGGCTTGCCACAGAATCGCCATAAAGTATTTTTACTCTGTAACACTGGCGAATTGCAACCGGCCCTGATTGAGCAAAACCGACTTGAACAAGACTGAAAAAACCGCAAAAAAGGAGCAGCAGATGTTCACCCGTTTGGCCCTTGGCCTCTTTCTGGTTTCCCTGCCGCTGGCAGCAACTGCCGAAACCCGCCTTGAAACCGTGCTTGGCACAGTCATCAAACAGGATAGCCGCACCGAAACCGTGGTGCGCAAAACCCCGACCACCGAACAGGTATGCCGGGATGTGGATGTGCCGGTCTATGCTGAGGCAAAATCAGGGGAGTCCAATCTGGGCGCCATGATTGTCGGCGGGCTGATCGGATCGGCCCTGGGCAACAAGATGTCTGACAGCAATGGCGGCGGGGCCGCCGGGGCGGTTGCCGGGGCGATTGTCGGCGGCGAGATGTCCAAAAACGCCAATAAACAGGGGCAAATTGTCGGCTATCAGCGCCAGTCTGTCTGTGAGAATCGCAATATTGTGCTGACTGAGAATGTGCAGCAGATCATCGGCTACCGGCTGACGGTTGAGGCAGATGGCCGGATCCTGACGCTGGATGTGCCGAACAGCTATCAAATTGGCCAGCGGGTGGAAATCCGCAAGCAAATTACCTATTCCGTGCGCTAAGATACGCCTCTGCGCGGGCATTACGGCGGCTATCACTCCATTTTGGCCGGAACACCGGGGGCTGCATGACTTGCGGCCCCTGATGCTTTTGGGGTAAGAGAGGGGCGTGTGCAACACAGGAGATCACCGCAGCGCGCCAACACGCCGGGCGGTGACAGGATTTGAGGACAAACAGACAATGACTTCAGGAAACGGCACTTCCGGGCTTCTGGCAGGCAAGCGCGGACTGATCATGGGTGTGGCAAATAACCGGTCTATCGGCTGGGGTATCGCAGAAGCAGCAGCCGCACAGGGGGCTGAGCTGGCCTTCACCTATCAGGGTGAGGCCCTGAAAAAGCGGGTCGTGCCGCTGGCCGAACAGCTGGGCAGCCAGACGGTCATGGAATGTGATGTCGGCTCTGATCAATCAATGGACAGCGTTTTTGCCGCCTTGCAGGAGCAATGGGGCAGCCTTGATTTTCTGGTCCATGCCATCGCCTGGTCCGACAAGGATGAGCTGACCGGCGAATATCTGGATACCAGCCGCAATAATTTCACCCGCACAATGGATATTTCGGTCTATAGCTTTACCGCGCTGGCCCAGCGTGCCGCCGCGATGATGAATGAGGGCGGCTCCATGCTGACCCTGACCTATTACGGGGCTGAGCGGGTGATGCCGCATTACAATGTCATGGGGGTGGCCAAGGCGGCGCTGGAAGCCTCGGTGCGCTATCTGGCAGTTGATCTGGGCGGGCGCAATATCCGGGTGAACGGGCTGTCGGCTGGCCCGATGAAGACGCTGGCGGCCTCCGGTATCGGTGATTTCCGCTATATCCTGAAATGGAATGAATATAACTCGCCGCTGAAACGCAATGTCACGCTGGCGGATGTTGGCGGGGCCGGGGTTTATCTGCTCTCCGATCTGTCATCGGGCGTGTCCGGTGAAACGCATCATGTGGATTGCGGCTATCATGTGGTTGGCATGAAAGCGGTGGATGCACCGGATATTTCGGTAGTCAAATCGGATGAGTGACAATCGCTTCGGCCAGCTATTCAGCTTTGCCAGCTTTGGGGAAAGCCACGGGCCGGCGATTGGCTGTGTGGTAGATGGGGTGCCGCCCCGCCTGCCGCTCTCGGCTGAGGCTATCCAGCCCTATCTGGATCGCCGCCGCCCGGGCCAATCGCGCTTTGTTACCCAGCGCCGGGAAGCCGATCAGGTGGAAATCCTGTCCGGCGTTTTTGAGGGGATGACGACCGGCACGCCGATTGGCCTGTTGATCCATAATACGGATCAGCGCAGCCGCGATTATGGCGAGATTGCCAAGCAATTCCGCCCCGGCCATGCTGATTATACCTATCAGGCAAAATACGGTATTCGTGACTATCGCGGCGGCGGGCGATCCAGCGCGCGCGAAACCGCCATGCGGGTGGCGGCGGGTGCGATTGCCGATTTGGCCCTGAAACAGGCATTGGGGCCGGATTTTTCGATCACCGGATCGGTTGTGCAGCTGGGGCCGCATAAAATAGATCGCGCGAATTTTGACCCGGCCCAGATTGACCAGAACCCGTTTTTCTGTGGTGATGCCAAGGCCGCCGAAGCCTGGGCAGACTGGCTGGATGGGGTGCGCAAGGCCGGCAATTCTGCGGGTGCGGTGGTTGAGGTGGTGGCCAGCGGCGTGCCGGCGGGCCTCGGCCAGCCTGTCTATGGCAAGCTGGATGCAGAATTGGCAGCCGCCATGATGAGCATCAATGCGGTCAAGGGCGTGGAGATCGGCAGCGGCTTTGATCTGGTGGGCCTGCCCGGGGATGCAGCCGGGGATGAGATGCGCATGGGGGCTGATGGCCAGCCTGAATTCCTGTCCAACCATGCGGGCGGCGTGCTGGGCGGCATCAGCTCCGGCCAGCCGCTTGTGGTGCGCCTGGCGATCAAGCCAACCTCCTCTATCCTGACGCCGCGCCGGTCGCTCGATCAGGATGGCAAAGAGGTGGAGTTGCGAACCAAGGGGCGGCATGATCCCTGTGTGGGAATTCGGGCCGTGCCGGTTGCTGAGGCAATGATGGCCTGTGTGGTGCTGGATCAGCTGATGCGCCACCGGGCACAGACGCAGCTGCTGGGCTGATCGCTAGCCGGTTTTTTCTGCGGCCAGCAGATATTCCAGATTGCCGCCGCGCCCGGCCAGCGGGCTCTCAATAAAACCAAGCTGCTGCCAGCCCTGTTCGGCCAGCCAATCGGCGGTCCGGGTCACGGCCTGCTGGCGGGCGGCGGCATCGCGCACAATCCCGCCCTTGGCGATATGGCTTGGCCCCAATTCAAATTGCGGCTTGACCAGCACCAGAAGCTGGCAGTGCGGGGCCGCCAGCTGCAAGCCGGGGCCGAGTGCCAGCTGCAGGGAAATAAAGGACAGATCGGCTGTGATCAGCTGCGGGGCCTCTGGAATCAGCGCTGCATTCAGCTGGCGGGCATCTGTTTTTTCCAGCGAAACCAGCGCCTCCAGCCCTTGCAGATCGCGGTGCAGCTGGCCACTGCCCACATCCACCGCATAGACCCGCCGCGCCCCGCGCCGCAGCAAAAGCTGGGAAAACCCGCCTGTGGAGGCTCCCAGATCCAGACAGATTTTCCCCGCCGGATCGCACTGGCTGAACCGGTCAAGCCCGGCCTGCAATTTCAGGGCGGCCCGGCTGACCCATTCGGCCAGCTGGCTGGTAATCTCTATCTGGCTGTCGGCATCAATAAGGCGCGCTGGCTTGTCTATAATCTGCCCATCTGCGCGCACCGCCTGTTCAGCTATCATCTGGCGGGCGCGTTCCCGGCTCTCGGCATGGCCCAGCTGAACCAGTATTTGATCGGCCCGGCCGCGCCGGGCGATCTGATCAGCTGCGGGCATGATGGCGGGCGGTTTTGCCAGCCAGCAGCAGCCGCGCCTTTTCATACAGCCCGCCTGCATCCAGCCCGGCGATTTCCAGCTGGCGCTCGCGCGAGGCATGATCAAGATAGCGTTCCGGCAAATGCGCGGTGCGTATCTTCAAGCCCCTGTCCAGGGCCCCGCTTTCCGCCAGATAATCCAGCACCAGGGCTGAAAAACCGCCGGTGCTCGCCTCCTCTACGACCAGCAGGGCAGCATGATCGGCCACCAGCTGGTCCAGCAGGCCGGTATCCAGCGGCTTGGCAAAGCGGGCATCAGCCAGCGTGATTTGATGGCCGTCCGCGGCCAGCCTGTCTGCCAGCTGGCTGGTTTGTTCCAGCATCGTCCCCAGGCTGAGGACGGCCAGATCAGCCCCCTGGCGGATGATACGCCCCTTGCCAATCGGCAGCGGTGCCGGGTCTTCGGGCAGGGCCACCCCGCTGCCGCTGCCCCGCGGATAGCGCAGCGCACACGGCCCGCCTTCATAGGCCGCTGCGGTCGCCACCATCTGGACCAGCTCAGCCTCATCTGCCGGACACATGATCATCATATTGGGCAGGCAGGACAGCCAGGCCAGATCAAAAACCCCGGCATGGGTCGCCCCATCCGCCCCGACCAGCCCGGCCCGGTCAATGGCAAAGCGCACCGGCAAATTCTGAATCGCCACATCATGCACCAGCTGATCATAGCCGCGCTGCAAAAAGGTGGAATAAATCGCACAAAAGGGCTTCATCCCCTCAGCTGCCAGCCCGGCGGCAAAGGTCACCGCGTGCTGTTCAGCGATACCAACATCAAAAACCCGATTTGGAAATTCATCTGCCAGCTTGTTCAGGCCAGTGCCGGACGGCATGGCTGCCGTGATCGCCACAATCTGGCTGTCCTTGCGGGCTTCGTCTATCAGCGCTTCGGCAAAAACAGATGTATAGGATGGCAGATTACCGGCGGGCTTTACCTGCTCGCCCGTGATCACATCAAATTTCGGCACTGCATGGTATTTTTCTGAACTGGGGCCGGCAAAGGGGTGTCCGCGCCCCTTTTCGGTCACCACATGAACCAGCACCGGGCCGCCCACCTCGCCATCGCGCAGATTTTTGAGAACCGGCAGCAAATGGTCCAGATCATGGCCGTCAATCGGGCCAATATGGAAAAACCCCAGCTCAGAGAACAGCGAATGGCCGCCCACCAGATCGCGGGCCAGATGATGCGCCCGGCGGGCCGCTTGCCGGGCCTCGCTGGGGAAACGGTTGGCCACTTCCTTGACCAGCCCGCGAATGGAATGATAGGGGCGTGAGCTGATCAGCTCCGACAGGTAGGAAGACAGCGCCCCCACCGGCTGGGCTATCGACATATCATTATCGTTCAAAATCACGATCAGATCATGATCAGACGCCCCGGCATTGTTCAGCGCCTCATAGGCCATGCCAGCAGACAGGGCCCCGTCACCGATAACCGCTATCACCTGATTGTCGCGGCCCTGCAAATCGCGGGCAACCGCCATGCCATAGCCAGCCGAGATAGAGGTAGAGGAATGGCCGGCCCCAAACGGATCAAATTCTGATTCAGAGCGTTTGGTAAAACCGGACAGGCCGCCTTCCTGGCGCAGCGTGCGGATGCGGTCGCGCCGGCCGGTCAGAATCTTGTGCGGATAGGCCTGATGGCCGACATCCCAGATCAGCCGGTCTTGCGGAGTATTGAACACATAATGCAGCGCCACGGTCAGCTCTACCACCCCCAGCCCGGCCCCCAGATGGCCGCCTGTCTGGGCCACCGCCCGAATGGTCTCAGCGCGCAATTCCCCGGCCAGCTGCGCCAGCTGGGACTCCGGCAAGGCGCGCAGATCGGCAATGGATTGAATTTTGTCCAGCAAAGCTGTTTTTGGTTCTGTCACCTGTCCGGCCCCAAATCCGATCCCACATCAGGCTGTCCGGGTCCCGGTCCGGCCAGCCCCCTGCCTGTTCTTTTTTTTGCGCCCCATATTTTTACGACCCAATCAGTGATCCCGATGAGTTGCAAAATCAGCCAGTGCCAGAAGCGCCGCTGCGGACTCTCCATAATCTAACAGAGTTTCGCGCGCCGCGCCAGCCAGCCGGGCCGCTTCAGCTGTTGCCCCATCCGCCCCCAGAAAATCGACGAAAGTAGCCTTGCCGCGCGCCTGATCCTGACCGCCCGGCTTGCCGGTCTTGCCTGTATCGCCCTGAATATCGAGCAGGTCATCCGCAATCTGGAAAGCCAGACCCAAATGACAGGCATAGCCGTCCAGCCGGGCCAGCATCCGGTCATCTGCATAGGCAGACAGCGCCCCTATCCGGCAGGCTGCCCGGATAAGCGCCCCGGTTTTCAAATCCTGCATCTCCTGCATGGCTGACAGATCAAACCCGCCAGCCTCAGCCTGCAAATCCAGCATCTGCCCGCCCGCCATGCCGCCCAGACCGGAAGCCTCAGCCAGGGCCAGAACCATGCCAGCGCGCACCCCGGCATCCGGGTGATGGGCCGGGTCTGCCAGCAGCTGAAAGGCAGCTGTCTGCAACGCATCGCCGGCCAGAATGGCGGTCGCCTCATCATAGGCCAGATGCGCGGCTGGCTGGCCGCGGCGCATATCCGCATCATCCATCGCCGGCAAATCATCATGAATGAGGGAATAGGCGTGCAGCATTTCCACCGCCGCCGCCAGCGCCAGCCCCTCCCCCTCCTTGCGCCCCGACTGGGTTTCAGCCAGACGCCGACAGGCCAGAACCAGCCCGCCCCGCAGCCGCTTGCCGCCGCTGAGCGCGCTGTAACCCATAGCTGATTTCAGCTGGTCTGCCGGGCCCAGGCTTGAGTCAAACCAGCCTTGCATCCAGCCGGTAATGGCTTTTGCATCCTTGTCAAATTCCAGCAGGGCAGCCATCATCAAAAAAGCGCCGGGCCAGATCAGGGCTGGCCAGCGGGATCAAATGGCTCAGCTGTTTGGGGCTGGCTGCCATCCTCAGGCAGGCGGATTTTTTCCACCCGCAGGCGCGCCTCTTCCAGCCGTTTCTGGCAATGCGCTTTCAGCTCCATCCCGCGGGCATAGGCATCGATTGCCGTATCCAGCGAGACATCCCCGGCCTCCAGCTGGCTGACAATTTGCTCCAGCTCTGCCAAAGCGGCCTCAAAACTCAACTCCGGGTTCAATGCGGGTTTTTCAGCTGTCATCGCAATGTTCCATCAGGCTTGGGCAGCCTATCTTTCATTGATTGTCGTGGCAATCGCCTTGACCATCTCGGCAATGCGCTTGCGAACAGAGGGTTTTTCAATGGAATAATAGGTGCGCACCAGCTCCAGCGTTTCGCGGCGGGCCATCGGATCGCGCAATTCACTGTCATCCAGCTCATAGCGGGCCCCGCGGCTGATCCGGCGCGGGCTGGCCTTCATGGTTTCCTCAGACATATCATCAAAGAAATAGCTGATCGGCACATCCAGAATCTGGCTGATGTCCCAGAGGCGGGAGGCGCTGATCCGGTTGGCCCCGCGCTCATATTTCTGCACCTGCTGAAAGGTGATGTTCAGATAACTGCCCAGCTGTTCTTGCGAGAGACCCAGCAAGGTGCGGCGCAACCGCACCCGCTTGCCAACATGCTGGTCAACCGCGTTATTGTTGGTAACCCGAAAATTCTTGTCAGTGACTGGCTTGTTCATCGTGCTGCCCCTGATGCCCTTCCAAAACCGAAAAATACTACACTAAAGGTTGAGTACCGCATTCTGTCTCTCATGGCAAGGGTTTTTAAGGATAATCCCGGCCCCTGTAGAAGGGGGGAGGCCGCACCGCAGGGATGGGCTGTCAGGGCTGGCCGGGTCCGGTTTGATTATCCAGACCGGCCAGATCATCGAGGGCCGCCAGCAGCTCATCAAGGATGCCCGCTTCAAAGACAGAATGGCCAGCATCATCGACAATCCGCAGCTGGGCCATCTTGCCCCAGCGGCGGGCCAGTTCCCAGGCGGTATGCGGCGGGCAGATCACATCATGCCGCCCCTGAATGATATGGGCCGGCAGATGGCGTATCTGCTCCAGCCTGTTCAGGATTTCACCCTCTTCCAGAAAGCAGTCATGGCTGAAATAATGGGCTTCGAGCACGGCCATAGACAGCGCGGCAGACCCGGCCTCGCGCAGCGTGCCGGCCAGCGTGGCACAGGAATTTTCATAAGCTGCCCAGACCCGCGCAGCAGCCAGGCGCGCCCGTTTGTCAGAACTGTTCAGCCGCGCCGCATAGGCAGCCAGCAAATCGCCCCGCTCAGCTGGCGGGATGGGATCCAGAAAGCGGGCATGGGCTTCCGGGAAAAACCGGCCCATCTCATATAAAAACCAATTCACCTCAGCCCGGCTGCCGAGGAAAATACCGCGCAGCACAAAACCGGCCACCCGATCCGGATGCGCCAGCCCATAGCACAAGGCCAGGGTTGAGCCCCAGCTGCCGCCAAACAGCAAAAGCCGGTCAATGCCCAGCCTGCTCCGCAAGCTCTCAATATCTGCAACCAGATCGGCGGTGGTGTTTTGCTCTGTCCCGGCATGGGGTTCAGACCGGCCGGAGCCACGCTGATCCATCAACAGGACACGGTAGCGTTGCGGGTCAAACAGGCGGCGATGCACCGGCGCACAGCCGGCCCCCGGCCCGCCATGCAGAAACAACACCGGAATGCCGGACGGGTTGCCGCATTGCTCATAGTAAATCCGGTGCGGCCCGCTATGCAAATAACCGGTATCAAACGGGATTTGCGGCGGATGCAGTCCGACCTGCCTCTCATAGGGCTGCGCCACTTGTCTCTCCTGACCTGTTATTGGCCTGACCTGTTCTCAGCCTGACCTGTTTGCGGCCTCCCCCAATTTCTGGCCCCCCAATTTTTGGCCGGGTTGGGATCAGCCGCCCGGCAAGTCTAGGCGGTATGCGGCAATAAATCCAGCGGATTGCCTGTCTGGGCTTCGAGGGATTTGCGCAGTTTTTTCAAGGCCCGGTGTTCCAGCTGGCGCACCCGCTCCTTGGATACGCCCAGCTTTTGCCCCAGCTGTTCCAGCGTGGCTCCCTCATCGCGCAGGCGGCGCTGGAGGATGATCAGCCTTTCGCGCGCGCTCAGCTCACCAAGGGCCGCATCAAGCTGGCGCGAGAGCACCTGGCTGTCATGGCTCTGGGTCACAACCATTTCCGGGTTGGGCCGATCATCGGCCAGAAAATCCTGCATCTCGCTGTCTGTTTCGGCCCGCATCGGGGCGTTCAGCGAGCTGTCATGCCCGGACAGGCGTTGTTCCATCACCTCTACATCGCGCACGGTGACGCCAATGGTCTGGGCGATTTCGCTGCGGCCAGCCTCGGAGAGCGGCCCGCCCTCTGCCTCACCAATGCGGGCGCGCAGGCGGCGCAGCTTGAAAAACAGGGATTTATGCGCGGCGGTCGTGCCGGTGCGGACAATCGACCAGTTGCGCAATATGTGATCCTGAATAGAGGCGCGCACCCACCAGGCCGCATAGGTGGAAAAGCGCACTTCGCGATCCGGGTCGAACCGTCCGGCTGCCTGCATCAGGCCGATATTGCCCTCTTGAATGAGATCGCTGAGCGGCAGGCCATAATGGCGATATTTGCTGGCCGCGCTGACCACCAGCCGGGCATAGGCCATGACCAGCTCTTGCAGGGCGGCTGTGTCATCCTCATCCCGCCAGCGTTTCGCCAGCGCAACCTCATAATCGCGCTCCAGCAAAGGCTGGCGCATGGTTTTGCGGATATAGCCATTATCAAGGCGCTGTGTATCGCTGTGTGAAGCTGACATGAGCTTGCCCTTTTCCTGGCCGGAGGCTGCGGGCGCTGCAAAGCCCCGTCCTGCCCCGGCTGAAAGCCGCGCCCCCTCCTATGTTGTTACGGCACAAAAAAACCGGCGGATCAGGGACCGGCCGGTTTTTCACTGGGTGAGATGGACGCCGGCTAACAGGCGTTTGATTGCGGGTTTTTCAGGCCGCATCCATCAAATCTTCCAGACGCGCGGCGGCGGTTTCCTGATCCACCTCCTCAATCGCGGCAAATTCGCGGGCCAGCCTTTCCAGCGCGGCCTGATACATTTGCCGCTCGGAATAGGATTGCTCGGTCTGGCTGTCCTTTTTGCGCAAATCGCGCACCACTTCGGCAATAGAGACCGGATCGCCGGATTTGATTTTGGCTTCATATTCCTGGGCGCGGCGTGACCACATGGTCCGGCGCACCCGGGCCTTGGATTTCAGCGTTGTGATCGCATCATCCATATGCTTACGTGAGGACAGGGTGCGCAGCCCCAGCCCGTTCGCCTTTTCCATCGGCACGCGCAAGGTCATGCGATCCTGATCAAAGCGGATGATCAACAGCTCCACCTTGAAGCCGCCAATCTCGGTTTCCTCTGTGCCGATAATCTTGCCGACACCGTGGGTTGGATAGACAACGAAATCACCCTTTTGATAGGTGAATTGCTTTTTCTTGGCCATTTTATGCTACTTCCTCAGCTTGCAGCGCATCCGGCCCGCAAAACCCCTGCCGAAGAGATGGAAAAGCGGCAGGGCGGACGGAGCCGGGTCTCATTGATGGGCGTATGGCTGGCCAGCCCGCATTGGCTGGCAAATCCTGTCCCAAGCATCTGGGTAGTGTATCACATTGTAACAATTTTGACAAATTGGCCCCTGAATCGATTGGGCCAGATCGGTGGGGATCAGATAGGGGGGCAGATCGGTTGTAGGCCAGATCGGATCGGCCTAATCGCCGCTGCCCGGTTTGGAAGAGAAATATTTGTCATATTTGCCGGTTTCATCTTGATGATCATCGGCATTGGGCAGCGGATCGCGCCGCTGGGTGATATTCGGCCAGGCCTTGGCCAGCTCCAGATTAATCGGCACCCACTCAGCCGCCCCCGGCTCACTGTCCGGCCAGATAGCCTCAGGCGGGCATTCCGGCTCACACACCCCGCAATCGATACATTCATCCGGGTGGATGACCAGCATATTCTCGCCCTCATAAAAGCAATCGACCGGGCAAACCTCTACGCAATCGGTATATTTGCACAGGATACATTTATCATTGACGATATAGGTCATGGGCGCGCCCCTTGGTGCAGGTATAATCCGGCTATTGGCATATAACAGCGGCGGGGTTTTTTCAATAGCCCCCGATTTATCTTAAAAAAGATCAGTCTTGCCTCTCCCGGGCCAGCTGGCGGGCCTGGGCGGACTCCACATCCGAGATGAAGAGCAGCCCGGCCAGCCTGCGCATCAGCTGGGCTTCCAGCGGGGCCAGCTCCTCATCGGCCAGCACCACCGCCCAGATCAGCGAGAGCAGCTCCACCCGCTCCTCATGGTCAAAGGCATCGCGCAGGCCGGAGGTCAGCCGGTGCATCTCCACCCGGTTTTCATGATCGGCCAGCGCCTGTTCCAGCAGCCGGTCTGTCGCCGCCTCATCCAGATCAAACCGCTCAGCCAGCAGGCGGGCCACAAGGGCGGTCTCGCCCGCATCAATATGGCCGTCCGCCGCCGCCGCCTCTATCAGCAAATCGGCAACCAGCCGGGCTGAGCCATCCTCTGCCGGGGGGGTTGCCGCGCTGTCCTTGTCAGACAGCCAATTTTTCAACGCATCAAACATGGCCCCCTTATGCCGCAAGCGGCGAGCGCCCGCAAGGGGGGGCCGGATGGGGGGTTGATATGGGTGATGGGCAGGGGGATGGGGGTTATGGGGATACATCCTTGCCGGGATTAGAGGGGATTTTAATACAGGGCAAAAAAATTGTTGACGGGCCGGGTTTGTTACGGAATCGTCACCCCACGGCAGAACCGGGCCAAAAAGGCGTGAGGCCGATAGGGGTGAGGCGATAAGGCTGAAAGACAATTTCTCCGAAGCCTTCTTCAATCGCGGCAACATTAGGGGTGAGCTGGGGGAACTTGATCTGGCTATGGCTGATTGGAACCAGGCGATACTGCTGGAACCTAGTTTTGTTGAGGCCCTCTTCAATCGCGGCAATGTCAAGTTGAAGCAGAATGACAATAGCGGAGCCATCGCCGATTTTGATGGCGTTAAGGCTCAAATCTGATTTTGCCCCTACCTTCACCAATCGCGGCAATGCCAAAGCCAGTATGGGCAATCATCAAGAGGCCATTGCCGATCTTGACAGGGCGGTTGAGCTGGATCCTGATAATGGCTCTACCCGTTTTTATCGCGGTTATGTCAAGGCCCATCTGAACAGGCATCAAGAGGCCCTTGCAGATAATGACGAAGGCATCAAATTGGGTTTTGATGACCCACTTGTCTTCGGCTTGCGAGTATTTAAGCCAATCTCAAAAAATATCGAGAGGCTTTGGCCGATTTTCGAGGCGATAAAACTGGATACTGAAGATTCGATACCTTCCGCCTGCGCGGCGATGTCCGGGTTGAGTTAGATTATTATTCTGGAGCCATCGCCGATTATGATGAGGCGATTAAGCTAAAGACAGATAATGCCGAAGCTTTCCATAATCGGGGCCTTGCCAAGGCCAAACTGGAAAATTACAGGGCTGCCCTCGCCGATTTTAATAAAACAATCGAGCTTGAACCCAATCTCGCAATAGCCTTCGATAACCGTGGCAACACCAAATCTAATCTCGGCGATTATTCAGGGGCCATAGCTGATTATGATGAAGCAACCCGGCTCAAACGTGATGCTAGAACCTTCCTTAATCGTGGTATCGCGAAATTGAAACTCGCTGAGAGCATCCGGGATGACGCGCACGGGGAATCAGATGATAACAGGGATCAGAGATTAAAAAAAGAACTTGAGGGCGAAAATGGCGCTCTCAGTGATTTCAGACAAGCCCTGCACCTTGATCCCACAGATGGGAGGATAAAAATCTTTGAAAGTCTTGTCAGCGATATCACCAACCTTTCAAAAAATATCAGATCCAAGAAGGATAGAGAGGGCAAACGTCGAGAAAATGAGGAAAAAAATTTCAGATTCGTGACCAGTTTTGCCTTTTGGGTGGCCGCTTCGCTGGTCGCCATTATTCCGGTGTTCTTTATCCTGCCTGAACTGTTATTTTCTTTCCCTTTGGAGTTCTTAGATGGGGCAGGGAAAACTGATATTTTATTTCAACGCCATGCCCTATGGCATTTATCATTAATCGCCGCCGGGTTTGCCGCCCGCATCTCATTTTATATGATGTTGCTTAAGCAAACCCACCGGCTGGAAACGCTTTGAGTTTATTACCAACCGCTATATGAAATGCGCACCCATCAGAGCAAACATCCAAAACAGATTTCATCTTATCGCCTGGAAGCACTCTCGACCGATTTGCAGAGGAATCTAGAGGGCGTTATGGAAAAGGTAGCCAAGGATGTCGTCAACAAAGCTACATTTGACCAGCCTAACCCGCCTAACCCCTAGCCGCCTTTCAGCCATTCGGTTTCGCGGCGCTGGCGTTTGGTGGGGCGGCCCGCGCCTCTTTGGCGTTCTTCAAATGCCGGCGGGCGGGCGGTTTTGGTCCCCGGCGGCGGGGGCGGGGCCAAATCGGCATAGAGGCTGGCCGCCTCAGACGCCGGGCCGCGCCGGCTGCCCAGCTCTTTTATCTCTATCACCCGCACCCTGGCGCCTTGGGAAAAGGTCAAAACCTGGCCCGGGCGCGCCGTGCGGTGCGGCTTGGTCATCACCTCGCCATCCAGACGCAGCCCGCCGCCGGAAATGGCCCGGCTGGCCAGCGCACGGGTCTTGAAAAACCGCGCCTGCCAGAGCCATTTATCCAGCCGCAGATTATCCGTCATAATCGGCCCTGCCTGCCGGTCACTTTTTCAGCTGCGCCAATATGGCAAAGGGCGAATCCGGGTTAGGCTGGCGATCGGCAGGCCGCCCGCCCTTGCCCCGCCCGGCATCTGTGCGGCCAGACTTGCCCGGCTTGCGATCCGGCTGGCCAGCCCGTTTTTGGTGAGGGTTTTGAGCTCGGGTCTGGTTCCGGTTGCGGTTCTGATTGGGGCGGTGCGCCGCGCCGGATTTGCCCCGCTGCGGGCGCGGCTTGCGGCGGAAGATTGGCACAGGCGGCTTCTCCGGCTGGGCGGCCTCTGGCTTGTCCGGGTCTGCCCCCGCCTCTGCCTCTGCTCTGTCTGCCTCTGCCTCAGCCTCTGCCTCTGCCGGTTCAGCGTCGGCAGCTTCAGGTTTCGCCGTTTCAGTCCCAGCCGGTTCAGTTCCAGCTGCTTCAGCCGGTCTCTCGCCCACCTTTTCAAAGCCCAAATCCGCCAGCATCAACGCCATTGTCGCATGGCTGGCCCCGGCGAGGGAGAGCATATCCTCGGTGATGGTGAAATCGCCTTCTCTGGCAGCGGCGCGGACCAGGGCGGCCACCCGCTCGACCATATCAACGCGCATCACCTTATCGCCAAAACGCCGATAGCCGCAGCTGAGCCAGAATTCATCCGGCGTGTCGCTGGTCGCAAAGCTGACCCGGCCTTCGGGCGGCGGCCCGGCTTCCGGCCAGTCCCCGTTCCAGAGCGACCAGAGCACGGCGCGCAGGGCAATCGGCGCGGGCTTCAGCATATCCGGCATATAGGCGGTCTCGGTGCCCAGCCGCACCCCGGCCCGGGCCAGCAGCGGCTTGTCCGTCTCCGGCATTTCTTTCAGCGCGGCGGCCAGCTGGGCGCGCGGCCGCGCCCCCAGCCCTTCATGGATTTGCCATAAAATGCCGCGCCCGCTGCCCGATATCGGCTCCATCCCCTCTAACGGCTGCGGGTCAGCCAGCGCCAAAAGTGGGCCCAGCACCGCCTCAATATGGGTGGTGAGACAGGTTTGCATCCGCTCGGCCATGCGTTGTTTTTGCTCCGGGCTAAGCAGGTCACTGTCGGCCACCTCAACGCGCGGGGCATAGAGGCTGTCCGATTTCACCAGCCGGGCAATCACCGCCTCGCGCCAATGCAGCTGGCCCTTGGCATCAATGGTAAAGGCGGCATCGGCTGAGGCCTGAACGGCCTTCACACGCCGTTCAATTTCATCCGGCAGGGCCTTGCGGGCAGCTGCCAGGATCATGCGGGTTTCTTCTGAGTCAGCCAGGGCCGGGGCAAAGCGGAACCCGGTCAGCGTGCCGACCTCCTCTCCCTCGACCAGCACGGTGCCATCCATTCTTACTGAGGCGATCAAATTTTCAGCTTCCTTCATCCTGCGGATCAGATGCGCGGCCCGGCGGTCCACGAAACGCTGGGTCAGGCGGTTATGCAATTCATCTGATACCCTGTCTTCCATGGCTCTGGCAAGCGCTGGCCATTCCGAGCCGCTGTCTGTCCAGCCGCCGCGCTGGGTGATATAGGTCCAGGTGCGGATATGGGCCAGACGCGCCATCAGCGTATCGATATCCCCATCCAGCCGGTCCAGCCGGGTCATCTGGGCCGCCACCCAGCGCCTGTCCAGCACGCCATTTTTCGCCAAATCCGCAAAAATCCGCGCCAGCATGGTGGTATGGCTGTCGGTCAGGCTCTGGCGAAAATCGGGGATCTGCGCCACTTCCCAGAGCAGGCGCACCCGGCCCGGGGACTCTGCCAGCGCCCGCACCTCAGCCCGGTCCGCCAGCTGGGCAAGGCTTTGCTGATCCACCGCATCGCCCTTGCGCGCCAGAAACGGATGGGGCGGCGGGGCCTCCAGCGATTTCAGCAACCCGTCCAGCCGGTCAAAATCAAGCGCCCGGCTGCGCCAGAAAAATTGTCGCAAGGGCGGGAATTGATGCGTTTCAATCGCCTCTATCATCTCCTGTTCCAGCGGGCGGGCGGCTTCGGTCACGCCAAAGCTGCCATCGCTGGTATGGCGGCCGGCCCGGCCGGCTATCTGGGCCAGCTCGGCAGCGGTCAGCTGGCGGATATGGCGGCCATCAAATTTTGTGTCAGCCGCCAGCGCGACATGGGCAATATCCATATTCAGCCCCATCCCGATCGCGTCTGTTGCGATCAGGAAATCCACATCGCCTGACTGGTAGAGTTCAACCTGGGCATTGCGCGTGCGCGGGCTGAGCGCGCCCATCACCACCGCCGCCCCGCCGCGCTGGCGGCGCACCAGCTCTGCCAGCTGATAGACCTCTGCAGCGGAAAAGGCGACAATGGCCGAGCGGCGCGGCAGGCGGGTTACCTTGCGCTGGCCGGCATAAGAGAGGCGCGAGAAACGGGCGCGGCTCTCAAAACGGGCTTCTGGCAACAGCTTTTTCAAGAGCGGGCGCGCTGTCTCTGCCCCCATGAACAGCGTTTCATGCTGGCCGCGGCTATGCAAAATCCGGTCGGTGAAGACATGGCCGCGCTCACGATCACCGGCCAGCTGCACCTCATCTATCGCAAGGCAGTGAACCGGCCTGTCCAGCGGCATCGCCTCTACCGTGCAGCAGAACCAGCGCGCCTGGGGCGGGATGATTTTTTCCTCGCCCGTGATCAACGCAACCCTGGCCGCCCCGACGCGGGCCACCATCCGGTCATAATTCTCGCGCGCCAGAAGCCGCAGCGGAAAGCCGATCAGGCCGGTCTCATGGCCCAGCAACCGCTCCATCGCATAATGGGTTTTGCCGGTATTGGTCGGGCCGAGCAGAACAGTGATTTGGGACGGGGACATGGCGGCGACCGGACAGGCTGGCAGAACAGGGTTTGGGCGAAACAGGGTTTGGTCAGGACTCAAAATATCAGACCAAGACTATGCCGCAAGCCTCCCGCCCCGGCAAGAGGGAGGACAAGGATTAGGGGGAGAAGTTATTTTTTATTTCTAAAGAGTTTTCTAATAAATTGAAGAATTAAATTTGCTCTTTTTGAGTGTTCAGCACCTTTCTTTTGCCTTATTGAATTTCCAATATAATTCTCAACCCTCTCTTTGTCTCTTTTTCTGTTTAACTGGATTTCTCCTTTGGAAAATTTCCTATCCCAAATTATTTTATTCCTCTTAATCCAATAGTGCGAATTGCATTTTTGACCCCAGTTGCCAACTGATGGAAACAGGGAAACTGTCTCACCATCAAAAGATATTTGCCATCTCGCTGGGCTCAAAGGAGTCACAACATACGAACCACATCCACAAAAACACAGATGCTTGGCTGTTTTATATTTCATTGACACATAGAGCGTATTCTTCGTCATTTTAGATGGAATGAATTCTACAAAATTAACCTCAATCATGAGCTTGAGGCCAATAGTTGCCAATTGAATCTCCACTCAACCCATATACAGATTGATACTCTTTTTCCTGGGGGGAAAAGTAAAATTCCTAACACCATATATTGTATAATTGTCCCGCAAAAAAACCGCCCCCTTCAGGGCGGTTCTTTTTTTTCGTCAGATGTTTGCCAAAAGCTGATCCGCGGCTTGGCCCAAGATCAGCCCCCCCGGCGCGCGCGCCTTTATCAGGCGGCGGCCAGCTGGCGCAGGACGAAATGCAAAATCCCGCCATGCCGGTAATAATCAGCCTCGCCATCAGTATCAATGCGGGCCAGCAGCGCAATCTCCTTCTGGCGGCCATCGCCATAGGTGATGCGGGCGGTAACCTCCATCGCCGGACGCACCCCATCAGCCAGCCCAACCAGATCAATCACCTCATCACCGGTCAGCCCCAGGCTCTCGCGCCCCTCGCCCTTGGCAAATTGCAGCGGCAAAACGCCCATGCCAATGAGGTTGGAGCGGTGAATCCGCTCAAAGCTCTCGGCAATCACGGCGGACACGCCCAGCAGGCGGGTGCCCTTGGCCGCCCAATCGCGGCTGGAGCCGGTGCCATATTCGGCCCCGCCAATCACCACCAGCGGCGTGCCTTCTGCGGCATAGCGCATCGCCACATCATAGAGCGGGGCCACCTCGCCAGAGGGCAGATGGCGGGCAAAGCCGCCGGTGGTTTCCGGGGCCGCCTCATTGCGCAGGCGGATATTGGCAAAGGTGCCGCGCATCATAATTTGGTGATTGCCGCGCCGCGCGCCATAGGAATTGAAATCATGCGGCCTGATTTGCCGCTCGGTCAGGAAATCACCGGCCGGGCTGTCACGCCGGATAGAGCCAGCCGGGCTGATATGATCAGTGGTGATGGAATCGCCAAGCAAGGCCAGCACCCGCGCCCCGGTAATATCGCCGCCGGTCTGCGGAACCTCTGCTGTCATCCCTTCAAAATAGGGCGGGTTCTGGACATAGGTAGAGCCATCATCCCAATCATAGGTCAGCCCGCCTGAGCCGGCAATCGCCTGCCATTCGGCCGGGCCGGCAAACACATCGGCATAGCGGCGCTGGAACATCTCGCGGCTGACCACCTCATCCAGCACGGCGCGCACCGCCTCATTTGACGGCCAGATATCGCGCAGATAGACCGGCTCGCCATCACTGCCAATTCCCAGCGGGTCCTCATTCATCACCTTGGTGACCGACCCGGCCAGCGCATAGGCCACAACCAGCGGCGGGCTGGCCAGATAATTGGCCGCTACATGGGGGCTGATCCGGCCTTCAAAATTGCGGTTGCCGGAAAGCACCGAGGTGACAATCAGCTCGCCCTCTTCTACCGCGCTGGCCAGATCATCTGCCAGCGGGCCGGAATTGCCGATACAGGTGGTGCAGCCATAGCCGACCGTGTGAAAGCCAAGGGCTTCGAGATGCGGGGTCAGCCCGGCCTTGTCCAGATAATCGGTCACCACCTGGGAGCCTGGCGCCAGCGAGGTCTTGACATGGCCCGGCACAGCCAGCCCCTTTTCATGCGCTGCCTTGGCCAGCAAGCCGGCCGCGATCAGAACGCTGGGGTTGGAGGTGTTGGTGCAGCTGGTGATCGCCGCTATCACCACATCGCCGTCAGACAGGCTGGTATCAGAGCCCGCCACAGGCTGGGATTTCGGGGCCGTGCGGCCTGCCGCCTCTTTGAGCGTGCCGGCAAAGCTGGCCGCCACATCCGGCAGATTGACCCGGTCCTGCGGGCGCTTGGGCCCGGCCATGGAGGGCACAACCTCAGCCAGATTGAGCGAGAGCGTATCGGTAAAGACCGGCGCATCCTCAGCTGAGTGCCACATACCCTGAGCCTTGGCATAGGCTTCAACCAGCGCGATCCGCCCCTCATCCCGGCCGGTCAGGTTGAGATAATTCACCGTCTCGCCATCAATCGGGAAAAAGCCGCAGGTCGCGCCATATTCCGGGGCCATATTGGCAATGGTTGCCCGATCCGCCAGCGAGAGCTGATCCACCCCGGGGCCGTAAAATTCAACAAATTTGCCGACCACGCCTTTTTTGCGCAAGGCTTCGACAATCATCAAAACCAAATCGGTGGCGGTGGCCCCTTCGGGCAGCCGGCCTTCCAGATAAAAGCCGATCACATCCGGGATCAGCATGGAAATCGGCTGGCCCAGCATGGAGCTTTCCGCCTCAATCCCGCCAACGCCCCAGCCCAGCACCGCCAGACCATTGACCATAGTCGTATGGCTGTCTGTGCCGACCACGGAATCCGGATAGGCAATCTGGCTGCCATCCTCTTCGCGCGTCCAGACCGTTTGCGCCAGATATTCCAGATTCACCTGATGGCAAATGCCGGTGCCCGGCGGCACGACGCGGAAATTGGAAAAAGCCTTGGAGCCCCAGCGCAGGAACTGATAGCGCTCAGCATTGCGTTCAAATTCAATTTGCGTGTTGCGGCTGGCGGCATCAGCGCTGCCAAAATGATCCACCATCACCGAATGATCGATCACCAGATCAACCGGCGAGAGCGGATTGATCTTTTCCGGATTGCCGCCAATCTGGCCCATCGCATCGCGCATCGCGGCCAAATCCACCACCGCCGGCACGCCGGTGAAATCCTGCATCAGCACTCTGGACGGGCGAAAGGCGATCTCACGCGGGCTGTCATTTTTGCCTGACCAGGTCGCCACCGCCTCTATATCCTCGGCTGTGACCGAGCTGCCATCCTGATTGCGCAGCAGATTTTCCAGCAGCACCTTCATCGAATAGGGCAGCCGGGAAACGGACGGGTAAGTCTTGGCCAGTTCGGCCAGGGAATAATAGCTATAGGTTTGGCCAGCTGCTTCCAGCTGCTGGCGGCAGGCATCACGCAGGTCGGTGCTCATCAAAAGGTCTCCCCGATGTCAGTAGGCTCTGAAAAAAATCTGATGGCGGCCGGATGAGGTGCGCCTGCACCCGGTCTTGCCAGCATCTTGTAGCCTAATTCGCCTGGTTTTTCCAGCCCCCTTCGCCTTGTTTGCGCGCCCCGGCTGACAAATCGCTGGACCGGCGGGGCTGGCAAACGCTAAAGATAGGGCGATGGCGACACAGACACAAAAACAGCTGCATTGGCAGGGCCTCAGCTTGCGGCGCGGGGGCCGGCTGTTGTTCGACCGGCTGGAAGGCCAGCTGGCCGCCGGCGAGATGCTGCATCTGACCGGCCCGAACGGGGCAGGCAAGACCAGCTTGCTGCGGATCATGGCCGGGCTGGCGGTCCCGGATGCCGGGCAGGTTCGGCTGGATGAGCAGGCCTGGCCGGATCGCGAGGCCGGTTTGCCGCTCTGCTGGCTGGGCCATGCCACCGGCCTGTTGCCGAATTTGACCGGGCGGCAGAATCTGCATCTGGCAGGACAGATAGCCGCTGCAAACGACAGGGCCCTCTCCGGCTGGACAGACGGGGATGGGGATATTTTTGCCATTGCCCGCTTTATCGATCAGCCGGTGCGCCAGCTCTCACAAGGCCAGCTGCGCCGCCTTGCCCTGAGCCGCCTGCTCTTGTCTGAGCCGCAGGCAATCTGGCTGCTGGATGAGCCGGACACCGCCCTGGATGCGGCCAGCCGGGCGGCGCTGGATCAGCTGCTGGCCCGCCATTGCGCGCGCGGCGGGCGCATGATTATCACCCGCCATGCCCCGCCTGCTGATTTTGCCCCGCACCGGGAGCTGGCCTTAAAGGGGGCGGGATGATGCGGTTTTTCCTGACCTGTCTTGGGGCTGATTTGCGCGCCAGCCTGGCGCAGCCGGGGGATATTCTGGCCCAGCTCGGCTTTTTTGTGATGATAACGGCCCTGTTCGTGCTGGCTGCCGGTCCGGAGGGTGACCGGCTGGTGCTGATCGGGCTGGCCGGGCTGTGGATGGCGGCCCTGGCCAGCATGGTGCCAGCCTTTGACCGTCTTTATGAGGCAGAAGCCCGCTCTGGCTGGCTGGACCAGCTGCTGGTCAGCCCGCAGCCGCTATGGCTATTCGTGCTGGCCAAGGTGGCCGGCTATTATATCAGCCATGCTGTCCCGCTGCTGCTGGTCAGCCCGCTGATGATGGTTTGGCTCACTTTGCCGCTGGCCCTGTTGCCGGTGCTGCTGGCCAGCCTGGGGTTGGGGCTGGCCGGGCTGGTTCTGCTGGGGGCGCTGGGCGCGGCCCTGACAGTGGGGGCGCGGCGCGGGGCGATTTTGGCCGCGATACTGGTTTTGCCGCTCTCCGTGCCGCTGTTGATTTTCGGCGTGCTGGCCGGGCAGGCCGCCCTCAGCCAGACCCCGGCAGCCCCGCATCTCCAGCTTCTGGCAGCCGCCGTGCTGTTTTTGCTGGTTATCGTGCCGATGGCCACCGGATTTGCCTTGCGAACGGCAGCAGAAAATGGCTAACAAGAAGCATCATGTTTGATTATCTGGCAAATCCCGGCCGGTTTATGCGGCTGTCTGGTATTATGATCTGGCCGCTGCGTGGAATTGCGCTGGCCGGTCTGGTGATTGGCAGTTGGCTGGGGCTGGCCGGGTCGCCAGCCGATTACCAGCAGGGCGAGGCGGTGCGGCTGATGTATGTCCATGTGCCTGCTGCCTGGCTGGCGCTGTCCTCTTATCTGATGCTGGGGCTGGCCAGCCTGTTTTTCATTGTCTGGCGGCATCCGCTGGCAGATATTGCCGCGCGTGCCATTGCCCCGGCCGGCACCGGCTTTGCTTTTTTGACGCTTGTGACCGGGGCCTTGTGGGGCGCGCCGATTTGGGGAACCTGGTGGGTCTGGGACGGGCGGCTGACCTCCATGCTGGTGCTGTTCTTTTTCTTTATCGGCTATCTGGCATTGGCGAACGGCTTTGACAGGCCGGAACGCGGGGCCCGCCCGGCCGCCATTCTGGCGATGGTTGGCGTGTTGAATCTGCCGATTGTCAAATTTTCAGTGGATTGGTGGAATACGCTGCACCAACCCGCCTCTATCCTGCGCTCCGGCGGCATGGCGATTGATCCGGCCATGCTCTGGCCGCTCTTTACCATGTTTGCCGGGTTGCAGGCCTTTTTCCTGCTGATGGTTATCCAGCGGATGCGTCTGTTGCTGGGGCAGGCGAGACTGGCCCGGCTGGCAGGCCAGCACGGGGCCAGCTGATGGCCGGGTTTTTTGCAATGGGCGGCTATGGGGTCTTTGTCTGGACTGGCTGGGGGCTGACGCTGCTATTCGTGCTGTTGCTCTGGCTGCATACAGAGACGCGTCTGGCCCGGCTGGACCAGCTGCTGGAACAGGACAGAAAAACCGCGGAAAGCCCCTCTGAAAATCAGGGTGAATAACCGGGTTGAACGCTGTTCCAGCTGCTGATCAGCGGCGGCGGGAGGGGCGGCGGCGCGGCGTTTTTTGCAAGGCTGAGACGGTATTGTCGCTCAGATCGCGCGGCGGCAGCTGCACCGCCCGGGCCAGTTCCTCATAGGGCTCAGTCTTGTGTGGAAAGGCCATCGCCCGCACAAAATGATCCTGAAAATCAGCCTCTATCGCGGTTTCAATTTTCTCTATGCGGCGCACCAGCTGGGTGATCTCTGTGCGCGCGTCCAGATTGAGCAGGGCCATGCGCGCGCCCGCCCCGGCCGAATTTCCAGCCGCGACCACCCGGTCCAGCACACAATCAGGAACCATGCCCAGCACCATCGCATATTTGGGGTCGATATGGCTGCCAAAGGCGCCAGCCAGCAGGACGCGATCCACCTTGTCTATCGCCAGGCGATCCATCAGCAGGCGAAAGCCGGCATGCAGGGCTGCCTTGGCCAGCTGGATAGCGCGGATATCATTCTGGGTGATGGCGATGGTGTCGGTAATCTGCCAGGAAAAAGTCCGGCCATCCGGCTGGATACGCGGGGTGCGGCTGGCCATCTGGCCATCGATCACGCCCTCCGCGCTCATCAGCCCGGCCAGATACATCTCGGCCATCGCCTCAATGATGCCGGAGCCGCAAATACCGGTAATGCCGGTTTTCGCTGTCGCCTCGGCAAAGCCCGGCTGGTCTGACCAGAGATCACAGCCAATGACCGAAAAGCGCGGCTCCAGCGTTTCGCGGTCAATGCGCAGCCGTTCTATCGCGCCGGGTGCGGCCCGCTGGCCAGCACTGATCTGCGCCCCTTCAAAGGCCGGGCCGGTCGGCGAGGAGGCCGCCAGCAGCCGCTCCGAATTGCCCAGCACAATCTCTGCATTGGTGCCGACATCGATCAACAGGCTGATCGCCTCTGATTTGTGCGGGGCCTCTGCCAGCACCGCCCCGGCGGCATCTGCGCCGACATGGCCGGCAATACAGGGCAGCACAAAGACATGGCAGCCCGGATGCAGCTGCAGCTCCAGCTCAGAGGCCAGACACTCAACCGGCCCATCCACCGCCAGCGCGAAAGGGGCCCCGCCCAGCTCCACCGGGTCCATGCCCAGAAACAGATGGTGCATCACCGGATTGCCGACCAGAACCAGCTCCAGAATATCGCTGGTCTCCAGACCGGCAGAGGCAGCGGCATCACTGATCAGCCGTTGCAGCCCGGCGCGCACTGCCCGGGTCATTTCAGCAGCGCCGCCTTCCTGCATCATGCTCCAGGACACCCGGCTCATCAAATCCTCTCCAAAGCGGATTTGCGGGTTCATCATGCCGCTGGAGGCCAGCACCGCACCGCTGTTCATATCGCACAGATGCGCGGACATGGTGGTAGAGCCGACATCAATCGCCACACCGGCTATCTGGTCTTTGAGCCCCGGCCAGACGGCCACGATCTCGCGCCCGCCCCGCAGCGCAACCGTCACCTGCCATTTGCCGCGGCGCAAGACAGGCTGAAGGCTCTGCAAAACCGGCAAGCCAGCCTGCAGCGGGCCGGACACCCGGTCTGGCCATTGTGCCTCGACCGCTTCAAACAGGCGGCGCAGATCCCCGGAAGGGTCATGCATATCCGGCTCTTGCACCTCAACAAAACACAGCCGAACAGGCGGGTTGAGGGTGATTTCCCGGTTATCAGCCGCTTTGCGCACGACCTGGCTATGCACCTGGCTGGTGGCTGGCACATCGACCAGCAAATCGCCGGTGACCGTGCATTGACAGGCCAGCCGCCGCCCGTCTGGCAGGCCGCGTTTTTCTGCATAGCGCGTTTCAGCCGCCGCGGCCGGGCTGACATGATGCGGGCTGGAGGCGATCCCATGCTTGGCAAACTGGCCATTGGCAATATCCACCTGACAGCGCCCGCACAAGGCGCGCCCGCCACAGACCGAATCCACATCTGCGCCCAGCTGGCGGGCCGCTTCCAGCAGGCTGGTTCCAGCTGCTATCCGGCCCTGCCTGCCAGAGGGGGTAAAGATGACTTTGTAATCTGCGCTCACCTGTCTGCCTCTTGTGACCCGTCTTTAACGGGCCTGCATCCTCATCAGGCGCGTTGCCTGCGCCGGTTGGTGCGCCGTTCGCGCCCGCCACTGCCTTCTGCGACCGGCTCGCGGAATTTGGCAATCCAGCGCCGGCATTCCGGGTCCACCCCGTTCATCACATTGGCCCCCATAATAGCCGTCATTTCCTCTGCGTGCAGCGGATTCATGATGGCAGAGGTCATGCCCGCCCCGGCCGCCATCGACAAAAAGGCTGCATTCATGCCGTGCCGGTTGGGCAGGCCAAAGGAAATATTGGACGCCCCGCAGGTGGTGTTGACCTTCAGCTCACTGCGCAGGCGGGTGATCAAATCCAGCGCCGACCGGCCCGCCAGATTGATCGCCCCGACCGGCATAATCAGCGGATCAACGACCACATCCTCACGCGGGATACCGTAATCCTCAGCCCGCTCAACAATCTTTTTCGCCACCTCATAGCGCACATTGGGATCTTCTGAGATGCCTGTCTCATCATTGGAGATGGCCACCACAGCTGCGCCATATTTCTTGACCAGCGGCAGCACGCTCTCCAGCCTTTCCTCCTCGCCGGTAACCGAATTGACCAGCGCCTTGCCCTGATAGACGGCCAGCCCGGCCTCCAGCGCGGCAACGATAGAGCTGTCAATCGAGAGCGGCACATCGGTGATGGATTGCACCAGCTGGATACTTTCAGCCAGGATTTTCGGCTCATCTGCCAGCGGAATCCCGGCATTGACATCCAGCATGGTCGCCCCGGCCTCTACCTGGGCCATCGCATCCGAGACCACCCGGCTATAATCCCCCTCAGCCATTTCAGCTGCCAGCAATTTGCGCCCGGTCGGGTTGATCCGCTCGCCTATCACACAAAAAGGCGCATCAAAGCCAATGGTAATTTCTTTGGTCGGGGAAGAAAGAATTGTGCGGGTCATCTTGCTTTGCTCCTTTGCCCGGAACCCCGTTTCCTGCCAGGCAGGGTATTCTGGGCCCGATTATGCTGTTTCATTTACCTCAAAGCCGCCTTTGGCCAGCAGCTTGACCTCACCGCCTGCCACCGCGGCGGCCCATCTGGCGGTGCGGGCAAAGCCGCCAAAAGGATAATAGTGGAAATGCGCCAACAAACAGTCCTCGTCCGCCGCCATGCCCTCAGCCAGCCCGGCAATCAGCAAATGCGGCGATTGAACGGTCATCAGCTTGGTCACATTGCGGGCCTGTTTGGCGATAAATTGCATGGAGGGGCCGATACCGGAAATCTGGGCAAAACGGAACAGTGTCTTGATCGTTGCCGGGCCCGGAATGCCCACCCGTATCGGCAGGCGATTGCCTGCCAGGCGAATCTTCTTTTCCCAGAGCAGCACCGCGCCCGCATCAAAACAGAATTGTGTCTCAATATAGAGATCAAGCCCTTCTTTGAGGGCAAACTCATTCTTCCAGCCAAGCGCGTCTGCAATGGCCTGATCCGAAATATCCGGGCTGCCCTCGGGATGGCCGGATACCCCGATATGAGAGATATTGTGCTTTTGCAGGATGCCGGTTTCCAGCACCTGCATGGAGCTGTCAAAGGCGCCCACCGGCCGGTCCACCCCGCCGCCAATGACCAGCACCTCGCTGACCGCTGCCTCAGAGACCATTTTGGCAACCAGCCCGTCCAGCTGGTCCGCATCTTTCAGCGAGCGGGCCGCAATATGCGGGATCGGGTGCATCCCCTCATCGCGCAGGCGTTTGGCAACGGCTATCGTATCGAGCGGATCACTGCCCGGCAGAAAGGTGACATTCACCGAAGTGCCCGCCGCCAGACAATCTGCAAAGCTGTCAATCTTGCCAGCCCCGGCCGGGGTGACCTCTATCGACCAGCCGGAGCTGGCAGATTGTAACTGTTCAATGGCCCTGCTCATCTGTTGCTCCGCTCCTTCATTCTGGATTCCCCTAGCTATAGCCAGCCAGCGGCCAAGGATTGCACAGGCCCGCCTTTCAACCTTCACAATACGACATTGACAGGCCGGCCAGACCAGCTGCCTGTCTGCTGGCGATGTTCCGCCCGCAGGTGATCACGCCGGACGCTGCGGATCAAAGCCGCCATTGGAAACCAGCGCGGCTACCCGTTCAGCAGGCCAGGCCGCCTCTGTCTCAGCGGCGAGCCGGGCGGCCTCAGCCTGCAAATCCTCTGAGCAGGGCTGCGCCTCACCGCGCCGCCAATCTGCCAGATAATCATCTGTAGAGGCCGCATCCCCACGCATCGCCGCCTCATCAATGGCCAGCGCAAAGCGGCGCGGCAATTCGATTTTTGCCTGTTTGCGATCCCGCCCGCGCCCCGTCTCGGCGACGATTTGGGCCGGAATATCCCGCCAATAAAGGAGTCGGATTTGCGCCATCAGATAATCGGATGCTTTCCTCTCTCTGGCTTCTCTCTGGCTGCTCAACCAGCCTTTTGGCCAGCCAGTCTGACCGCCATGATTTCCTTGGCGGTTTCCACGGCAACCGCGGCGTCGCGGCAATAGGAATCCGCGCCCACCGAAGTGGCAAAGGCCTCATTCAGCGGCGCCCCGCCGACCAGCACCGCATACTCCTCGCGGATGCCTTTTTCGACCATCGCATCAATCACCACCTTCATATAGGGCATGGTTGTGGTCAGCAGCGCGGACATTCCCAGAATATCGGGCTGATGCTCTTCGAGGGCCGCCAGATAATTTTCCACCGGGTTGTTAATTCCCAGATCAATCACCTCAAAACCGGCCCCTTCCAGCATCATGGAGACCAGGTTTTTGCCAATATCGTGAATATCGCCCTTGACCGTGCCGATCACCACCTTGCCAACCCGCGGCGCGCCGGTTTCGGCCAGCAGCGGGCGCAAGACCCCCATGCCGGCCTTCATCGCATTGGCCGCCATCAGCACTTCCGGCACAAACAGGATACCATCGCGGAAATCAATTCCGACAATGGTCATCCCCTCAACCAGCGCCTTGGTCAACACATCATAGGGGGCCCAGCCACGCGACAGCAGGATCTCCACCCCTTCAATGATCTCTTCTTGCATCCCGTCATAGAGATCATCATGCATCTGCTGAACCAGCTCATCATCATCAAGCTCGGACAGGATGATATCTTCTTCATCAGCCATTTATGACCTCCTTCAAGGGGATTGGATTTGTATTATCCTTGGATGATTCTGCCGGTTTTGCATCCCCGCATGACGACCGATTTTTGCATCAGGGCGACCCCTTCTGCCTGAAACCGCCGGTTTCAGCCCTGCCGGTCACCGCTGCCTGCCCCTTCTTGCGGGTTATCCAGCGTGTGCCGGTGAATGACCGGCACTGACAGAACCGCAAACAGCAAGGAGATGCCCAGCAGCCCGAAAACCTTGAAACTGACCCAGCCATCAAAGCTCAGCAAGCGGCGGGCCACCTCATTGGCGAGGGCCTGGACCGTGAACATCACCGCCCAGAGCCAGCCAAACAGGCGCCAGCCCTGATCGCTCAGCTGCATCTGGCCATCCAGCATCGCCTTTAGCGGATTGCGGCCCAGCAGCTGGCCAGCCACCAGAACCACCGCTATCAGCCCGGAGATAATGGTCGGCTTGAGCTTGATGAAAATCGGATCATCAAAGGCAATGGTCAGCCCGCCAAACAGCGCCACCGCTATCCCGCCAAACAGGGTAATCTTGGGAATCCGCCTTTCCAGCTGCCAGCTGGCGGCCAGCGCGATCACCGTCGCCAGGATTAGCGCCGAGGTCGCCCAGACAACCTTGTCCAGCCCCAGCCGGCCAGCGCCAAAATTGACCAGAAAAAACAAGAGTAACGGCCCATATTCGATCACCGCACGCCATTTGCCCGCTGTCTGGCCCATGCTTTTTTCCTGCATCCTGATTGTTATGTCCTGTCCGGCTGTCATCAGGCAGCCTCGGCCTCATTTTTAGCAGGTTCATATCCAAGTGCAAGGCAAACATCACGGGTCAAAGCCGCCTTGTTCAGCGTATAGAAATGCAAATCAGCAACCCCTTCAGCAATCAGGCGGGCGCATATATCAACAGCCACCACCACCGCGTGCACATCAGACAGCTGATGGCGCTCGGCATGGGCAAATTCCTGCGCCAGGCTGGCCGGGGCAGCGGTGCCGCATTTCTCGGCAAAACGGCAGGTTGCGGCGAAATTCTCTATCGGCAGAATGCCCGGAACCAGCGGCAGGGTCAGCCCGGCCCGCACCGCCCGGTCACGCAGCCGCAAAAACACCTCCGGGTCAAAGAAAAACTGGCTAATCGCGGCGGTTGCCCCGGCATCCTGTTTACGTTTCAGCCAGTCCAAATCAGCCTCCGGCCCGCGTGAGGCCGGGTGCGGCTCTGGATAGGCTGCAACAAAAATATCCTCCGCCCCGGCCTTTGCCAGGGCCGCAACCAGCGCAACAGAATCAGCAAAGCCGCCCGCCGTCGGCGCAAAGCCCTGCGGCCCGTCCCCGCGCAACGCAACAAAGCGGTTGATGCCTGCTGCCCGGCAGTCTTTTACCTGTTCCAAAATCGCCTCCTGGCTGGCGCTGGCACAGGTGAGATGGACGGCGATATCAAGGCCGCTGCGCTGGCGGACAGCCAGAGCCGTCTCCCGAGTCAGGCGCGCCAGCTTGCCCGCCCCTTGTGGCTGGCCAGCGGGTGGCGGGACAGCGGGCATTTGGCCAGCGGTTTGCGTCACCGAAACAAAAATGCGGGCCGAACGCGGCCAGCCGGTCCAGCGTATCCATCAGCTGGAAACTTGCCGCCAGCGATTTCGGCGGAAAGATTTCCAGCGACAGCCGCGGCAGCGGCCCGGTCACCTCGCGCTCTTCATAAAGGCCCGCCTTGTAAATGCCGGCCCCTTTGGCGCGCAAGTCCTTATTTTGTGTGTCATTCATGCCTGCTTCCTCTCCAGTCAAAGGGGGGCGAAACAACCGGTATCATGCGTCACAGATTTAATTGAATCAAATTCAAAATAATAATAAACTATATGAGGTTTGTGATAAGGAACAGGCGCATGAATATTGAAATCAGGCATTTGCGGATGATTCAGGCCATTCATGAGACAGGCGGTCTGGCAGAGGCGGCGCGCCAGCTGCATCTCTCGCAATCGGCCCTCTCGCATCAGATCAGGGCGATCCGCGAGCAGCTGGGCGTTGACCCGTTTTTACGCAATACGCGGCCCATGCGGCTGTCTGCTGAGGGGATGCGGCTGTTGCGCGCGGCTGGCCGTATCCTGCCGGAGATTGAGGCGCTGAAGTCAGAATTCAGCCATTTGCGCGCGGGGCAGGCCGGACGGCTGCATATCGCGATTGAGTGCCATGCCTGTTTTGAATGGCTGTTTCCGCTGCTGGCTGAGTTCCGCGATGCCTATCCGGACGTGGATGTGGATATTCGCCCGGGCCTGGCTTTTCGCGGGCTGGAAGCGCTGGCAGAGCAAGAGGTGGATATTGTTATCTCCTCAGACCCGGAAGACAGGCCGGATTTGATTTTTGAGCGGCTGTTCGACTATGCCCCGACCTTCATTTGTGCCAGAAGTCACCGGCTGGCAGACCGGCCCTTTGTCACGGCAGCCGATTTTGCCGGGGAAACGCTGGTCACCTATCCGGTGGAACGCAGCAGGCTGGATGTGTTCAGCCAATTTCTGATACCGGCCGGGCAAGAGCCGCGGGCGGTGCGCCAGATAGAGCTGACAGATGTGATTTTGCTGCTGGTCGGCTCCGGCAAGGGTGTTTCTGTCTTGCCAGACTGGGTGCTGGAGGCTGCTGGCCGCAGCGATCAGCTGCTGGCCAAGCCGCTGGGGCCGGACGGGCTGACCCGCCAGCTCTATGCCGCCATCCGCCAGGGGGATGCGGACAAGCCCTATATCCGGCATTTTCTGAAATTGGGCAAACAGGCCCGCCAATCCCCAGCTGGCGCGCACCTGTCTGGCCAATCTGAAGCTGTGGGATCTTAAGCGGCGGCCACCTCATTCTGTTCGGCCAGCCAGTCAGCCAGCCGCTCTATCAGGGCCGGGTCCGCCGCTGGGCCGCGGGTGGCCTCACCCAGCTCACGCCGCCAGATTTTTGCCCCGCGCAAGCCGCTATACAGGCCCAGCATATGGCGGGTGATATCATGCAGCCGCGCGCCGCCGGCCATTTGTTCGCTGGCATAGGCGGCCATCTGGCGGGCGATCTGGCGGCGGTCAGGTAGATCGCAGCCATGCAGATCAGCCGATAATTCGGCCAGCAGCCAAGGCGTGCGATAGGCGGCCCGCCCGATCATCACCCCGTCAAACTTGGCCAGATCAAACTTGGCCAGATCAAACCCGGCCAGATCAAACCCGGCCAGATGATGGAGTATCTGCTGCCGCCCGGTCAGCCCGCCATTCAGGTAAATCGCCAAATCCGGCCGCCGCGCCCGCAAATCTGCGACGCGCGCATAATCCAGCGGCGGAATCTCGCGGTTCTCCTTGGGGCTGAGCCCTTTCAGCCAGGCCTTGCGCGCATGGATATAGAACAGCTGCACGCCGCGCGCGGCCAGCTGGTCAACAAACAGATCCAGCCCGGCCTGCGGGTCCATATCATCTATGCCAATCCGGCATTTGACCGAAACCGGCACCGCCGCCGCCTCTTGCATGGCGGACACACACTCGGCCACCAGCCCGGGCTCCGCCATCAGACAGGCCCCGAACCGGCCAGATTGCACCCGGTCCGACGGGCAGCCGACATTCAGATTGATCTCGGCAAAGCCAAAGGGCCGAACTGCGCGCACCGCCTCTGCCAGCCTGTCCGGCTCAGCACCGCCCAGCTGCAGGGCCAGCGGCGCCTCAGCCGGGTGATGCCGGCAAAACCGGTCCGGCCCGGCATGGAGGATTGCCTCAGCCGTTACCATCTCGGTGAAGAGCAAAGCCTGCGGGGCCAGCAGCCGGTGAAAATAGCGGCAATGCCGATCCGTCCAATCCATCATCGGTGCAACGGATAAACGCCGGTCTATGCTGTCGGGCTGTTTAGCTTTGTTATTACTGACTTTTTCCATTTTTTTACAGAAAGACTATTGACCTTCTGGCACTGTTTGTCACACTTTTTCATGCTCTTGGTGTGACAAAAATGTGTCAGCTTAAACTCCATTTAAGACCTCTGTTAAAGCAATTTTAATCATATGGCTACAATTAGAAAACGCGGCTCTCGTTATCAAGCGATGGTGAGAAGACGATACCATCAAGAGACCAAGACTTTTGCGCTTAAGCAAGATGCCGAAACTTGGGCAAAAGAGACAGAACTCAAAATTGAACGAAACAGCGCTGGCATTCTTAACAGCTCAAAAAAATACAACTTCTCAGATATTATTGAGTCTTATCGCGAGAGATGCGCCCATTCAAAGCGCGGACTGGGTAGGACAAAAGAGAATGTAATAAATCGACTAGATAGGGAGCTAGGACACTTGCCAGCGCAGCTTCAGCGGCATCACATTGTTAATTTTGCGAGGGCAAGACTTCGCGCAGCTGTAAAACCGCCTACTCTGGCGATGGACATTAATTACATTATCGCAATTTCAGAGCACAGTTTCTAAATGGATGGAGCCAAATTCATCATTCATTAGCCTGAGAGATTTTAATCGGAACCAACGGATGTGGAGCAGAGCCTTGCCCTCTGCATTCTTTGAGTTTTCTTAACTTCTTTGGATTACTCGGAAATGAGAGATTTTTTCTCTGGAGTAGGCTGTTGAGTCTCTCTGAAAGTCAAAAAAGAGGTCGCAATGATAATCAGAAAACTGCCCAAATATAGATTCGAAGAAGGGAGATGTCCGAATAAGAGATAACCCAATGCGGCAGACCAGATAATACGAATGTAATCTAATGGCAAAACGAAAGAAATCGCGCCAATTTTAATGGCTGAATACACAAGGGCATGCCCAAGTGTGCCTGCAGCTGCCACAGCCAGTAGGAAGCTTATTTCGGGCCAAGAGGGAATATCCCAAACAAACAATGAGGCAAAAAAAGCAAGTGGTAAACACCCCATAGCTTGCCAAAATGTTATAGAAATAATGGTGTCGCGTTCAGTTAATTTTTTAGCAATCAAAATCGAGATAGACCAAGCAAAAGCAGCTGCTACGAGAAAAAGGTAGCCGATATTGAATGAGGCCTCTGGACGCGCGATTATTACAATGCCTGCGAAACCTGCCAAAATGGCTCCCCACCTCTTCCAGCCAACTTTTTCTGCTAAGAAAAATATTGATAGTAACGTTGAAAAAATGGGCATTGTGAACAGAAGGGCCGTTGCCTCAGCCAGCGGAACAAGACTCAGGCCAGTGAAACCACATAGCATACCGAGGCCGCCAATTGTGCCTCTAATAACTTGAAGCTTTACCGAAGAGGTTTTGAATACTGTGCCTCCGCGAATAATCAAAATTGGTAAAAGAACGATAGCGACCAATCCAGTGCGGTATAGCGTAACAATAAAGGGATGAAGGTTTATACTTATCAACTTAACGGAGGCCTGCATTATTGCCAAAGCTACCCCACCCATAATCATCAAGCTGGCCGCCCGCAAAATTGTCATATGGGAAATCGACATTTAACACCGAATCAGAGTTGTCTTGAGAGTGTATTGAAAAACTCTGCCTACCAATCACTAAACACAAATATTCGAGATAGAGAAGTTCTCATTTGGTTTTGCTCACGTTCAAAAGATATTTCAGGCCATTGGTAAAAAGCTAACGACACCTTTTGGTTACATTTTTAAAATTTTAAACTCTGCCGGGCTTTCTTGTCTGATGCAAGTATATGCCTTTGGAAATGATGGTCTCTGGCGCGCTGGAAGTGATAGAAGGATTGCGCCTCATCTATCTCTCTCCCTTTATGGCCCAGACCAGCTCGCCGCCGATTACCTTTACCCATCTGGCAGGCAGGTTAGTAGCAGGAAGCAGGCTCTCCCACCCCTTCTTTTCCCACAGAACATCATCCGTCCTTATTGGGCGATACTTATAGCCAAAACCAGACGGAGCAAGCGCCACCCCCTTCAATTTTGAGGGGGGGGTAGCGTCTCTACAACAGTAAACCGCTGCTGCATCTCATTCTTCCTCTTTTCAGCCCTCTGCGGGGCTTCTGAGGGGCGTTCTGTGAGGGAAGTGTCTCGACCTCGTTGTAA
>JAYPQA010000011.1:0-52622 GCA_038131695.1 Alphaproteobacteria bacterium
TACGTATTGCTCTGGCGGGCCAGCAGTCTGGTAAGGGGGGCAGCCTAGTAAGGGGGCTGGTGCAGCTGGGCCGGGGAGAGGGTAAAAATTTCTGCCCCATCCTCGGTGATGCCGATGGAATGTTCAAACTGGGCAGACAGGCTGCGGTCTCTGGTCACCGCCGTCCAGCCATCAGAGAGGATTTTGCTTTCTGGCCGCCCGGCATTGATCATCGGCTCTATGGTAAAGAACATCCCCGGCTCAAGGCGCATCCCGTCTCCCGGCGTGCCATAATGCAGCACGGTCGGGGCACAGTGAAAAACCCGCCCCAGCCCGTGGCCGGTGAAATCACGCACGACGGAGAACCGGTGCGCCTCGGCATGGGTCTGGATAGCCGCGCCAATATCCCCCAAATAGCCGCCGGGCCGCGCCGCCTCTATTCCGCGCATCAGGCACTCATAGGTGATCTGGGTCAGGTTGCGCGCCTTGACCGGCACCTCGCCAGCAAAATACATACGCGAGCTGTCGCCATACCAGCCATCCAGAATAACCGTCACATCAATATTGAGAATATCGCCATCCAGCAATTTGCGCGCGCCGGGGATGCCGTGGCAAATCACATGGTTCAAAGAGATACAGGTGGATTTCGGAAAGCCCTTGTAATTGAGCGGAGCCGGAATCGCACCGGCCTTGAGGATATGGTCATGGCAAATCTGGTCCAGCTCTGCGGTGGTGATGCCGGGGGCAACAAACCCGGTTATCATATCCAGAATTTCGGCCGCCAGCCGGCCCGCGGCCCGCATCCCGGCAAAGCCTTCAGCTGAATGGCGTATGACCTTTTCGTTGCGCATGGTAACCCTTGTTTGCTATGTGCATTGGATTTAGGACAAATCGCCCGGCTTGCCAACCGAAAAAAGGCCAGCCCGATGGGCAAAAACAGCATAAGAACAGGGAATAAACGCATGGGCAATCCAACTGCCGCCATTCTGGTTATCGGGGATGAAATCCTGTCTGGCCGGACCAAGGACAAGAATATCGGCTGGCTGGCAGAGCAGCTGACCGGACTTGGCATCCAGCTGGCCGAGGCGCGGGTCATCGCAGACCAGCATGAGGTGATTGTTAGCCATGTGCGCAGCCTGTCGAAAAGCCATGACTATCTGTTCACCTCTGGCGGGATCGGGCCGACCCATGATGATATTACCACAGCAGCGGTCGCGGCCGCCTTTGAAACGCCGGTGGAGCGCAACAGCGAGGCGCTGGCCCGGCTGACCCGCCATTATGAAAATACCGATATTGATTTCAATGAGGCGCGCCAGAAAATGGCCGATATTCCGCAAGGGGCCACTCTGATTGACAATCCGGTGAGCGCCGCGCCCGGCTATCAGATTGAAAATGTCTTTGTCATGGCCGGGGTGCCCTCTATCCTGCAGGCCATGTTTGCCACTTTCAGCCACCGGCTGACCGGCGGCACACCCCCGGTGAGGATAACCGTTCAATGCCAGACCGGAGAGGGCAACATTGCCGGCATTCTGGCCGCTGTGACAGAAGAATTCTCCGGCATTTCGGTTGGCTCCTACCCCTGGTTCAAGCCCGGCCAGTTTGGCACGGCAGCGGTGGTCACTGGCCTTGACCGGGCCACCGTAGAAGCCGCCAGCCAGAGCCTGCTGGAGCAGGTCATCGCAGCTGGTTTCGGGGCCGCTCTGGAGAGTTAGAGCAGATCAAGCAGCCAGGCCAGCAAGGTGGTATGCGCTGCCAGCACACCCACCAACACCGCCAGGGCGTGCAACAGCCCCTTGCGCGAGAGAAGGCTGGCCGAGAGGGGGGAGCCGGGCGGCCCGTCCAGCCCGGCATTGGTTTCGGCATTGGTTTCGGCAGAAGGATAGCCAGCCCGCGCGCGCATCAGCGAAACCTGCTCCCCCAGCAGGGCCAGCTGATCTTGCAATAGCTGGAATTCTGCCCGGCTGACAGTCCGCTCATTTTCCCGCTCCTTCAGCATTTCGGCAAAACAGGCGGCCAGCCGGTCTGCCTGTGCGCCCTCCATGCCGGCCGCGCTCAGCTGGCGGGAAAATTTCAGCGTGTCAAATCCCATCTTTTCGATCCCCGCCCATCTTTTGATCTCTGCACTGATCCGAAAGCACAGATCCTATAGGGGGAAAACCCGGCCGCCTATCCTGCGAAAGGATAGGTCTGTCAGTCCCGGTCCCAGGGCCCTTTCGGGCGCCGCCGGAATGAGGGAACCGAGCCGGATTTGTCGCCTTTTTCCAGCGGCTGGCTGCGATAGCGCTGGCGGGCTTCATCGCGCAAGGTGGCAAAATCCACCGGGTCCGCCTGCCAGCCTTCTGCCTCATTGCGTTTTGGCAAGCCGCGATTAAACAGCATCACCTCGCGGCGCTTGAAAAAGGGGATCAGCACCATGCCGGTCACAAAGCCGCCAATATGCGCAAAATAGGCAACGCCGCCCCCGCCGGTATTATTCAGTGCGGCTGGCACGGCGATGAACTGGCCGGCTATCCAGACCCCCAGCACCAGCCAGGCTGGCAGATGGATAAAGCGGAAAAAGATCAGGATAATCAGCAGCACCCGCACAGCGGCGCGCGGATGCAGCACAAGATAAGCCCCCAGCACCCCGGCAATCGCCCCAGAGGCCCCGATCATCGGCACGGTAGAGGACGGGTCCACCAGCCCCTGTGCCAGCGCCGCCCCCAGCGCGCACAGGCAATAGAACAGCACAAACCGGACCGGGCCCATCGCATCCTCAACATTATCGCCGAAAATCCACAAATAGAGCATATTGCCGCCCAGATGCAGCCAGCCGCCATGCAAAAAGGCAGAGGTCAGCACGGTCGCCCAGCCGGGCACCTTCTGCAGGCCGGGCGGCCAGGCTTCCAGCCCGAAAAACAGCGCCGGGGTCACCCCGAAGCGATAGGCCGCCAGCTGCTCAGCGCGGGCATCCAGCCCCAGCTGCCAGAAAAAGACGGCGATACAGGCGGCAATCAAAAACCAGCAGATAAAGGGGCGCTGGCCGGTCGGATTATCATCAAAAAGCGGAAAGAAAAACATGGCCGCCAGCCTAGCCCTGGCCCCTTGCATCCGTCAAGCAGCGGGGATGCGTCCGGCCAGCATGGTGGGGACACCCGGACTTGAACCGGGAAGCCCTGTTACAGGCGGCAGATTTTAAGTCTGCTGTGTTTACCAATTTCACCATGCCCCCACAAAGGCCGGTTCGCTTTGTGATGGTTCTAGCCAAAAGCGCCGGGGTGGGCAAGCCGCCTTATGCCCGGCTATATACCCGGCCTTATGCGCGGCTATATTCCGGGCTATATTCTTGGCTAAATACCGGGCTAAATACCGGGCCTATTTTGCCGCTTGCTCACCGCCCAGCAGGCGAAACCGGTGCAGGAACCGGGCAGCAGCCTTGGCCGGGGGCAGGGCGGTCAGCTCCCATTGCTGGGGCGTGCCACGCGGGCGCGAGAACAGGCGGCGGGCCTCAGCCTCGGAAAAGCCGGCCAGCTGGGTTGCTTCCAGAAAGGCCGCCATCCGATCCGCCCGCTTGATAATCTTTGTTATCCGCTCCGGCAGCTCACCTGGCAGGCGAAAGCGCAAATGCACCGCCTGGGCAAGCCCCGCCTCTATGCGCCGGTAATCCGGGCCAAGGGCTGATTTGAACGGGGTGATCATATCCCCAATGACAAATTCCGGCGCATCATGCAGCAGGGCCGCCAGCCGCCAGCCGGGCGCGAGGCTGGGGGCGTTCAGCTGCACCAGCTGTTCCACCAGAACGGAATGCTGGGCCACTGAAAAGCCGTATTTGCCAGTGGTTTGCCCGTTCCAGCGGGCCACCCGTGCCAGGCCGTGGGCTATATCCTCAATTTCGATATCCAGCGGGCTGGGGCTCAATATATCCAGCCGCCGCCCGGACAGCATTCTCTGCCAGGCACGCGGCGGGGCCGGGCGATTCTTTTTGGTCACGGTTTTTCCCTTTGTCCCCTCTCATTGCGGTATCAGCACAAGTCTGGCATATCTGGCGGTGCTTGGCGAGTGCGCACAAACAGGGTATAGAACAGGCCAGCTGGGCTGTTTTGGCCAGCCCGCTGAACAGATCACGATTTTAGACAGGAAAACCCCGTCCAGAGATGATGGATTTTTTTGAAACCCGCGAAAAATATCGCCGCCGCGAGGCCCGCTTCATTGTCAGCCTGTTCTGGCGGCTGGCGGTTTGGGGCTGGTCTTCTGGGGGCTGGTATTGGGGCAATGCGGATCAGGCGCGCCTGCAGGCTGAAGCCAATCAGATATTGCTGGAAAGCTCTGATGAAATTGTGATGCTCAAACGCCAGCTGGATCAGGCGTTGCGCGCGCGCGATGCCTTGCTGGCCCGCGAAGTATCCGATGAGATGGCCGCCCGGCTGGGCACTGAGAGTCTCAGCCGGACTATCCGGAGCCTCATGGCTTCCGGGGTGGCCCCGGAACAGATCGAACAGGCGTTGCAGAGCGTGACGGAACCGGTGAATTGCAAGCAGACCGGCAGTCACCGCATCGGCGGTGGCTACCGATCTTTCTAAGGGTGCGGAATCCCTCGCTTTCCCTGTTTGATGGCGGGTTGCGCCTGCATCTGGACGGGGAAATGCAAGCCAGGGGCACACGCAAGGATCCTTGGTTTGATCCCGAATTGCCGGTCACGCTGCGGCTGGCCTATCTGGGTGGGCAGAAAATCATTTCAGACCCGCTGCCAATGGAAGTGTTTGTTGCGGCTGACAGCCTGCTGGTGCAGCTGCAGCTGAAAAAGGCCGCCTTGCGCGGTTATGTGGATTTGAGCGTGCGGCAATGCCGTATCCGCTAGGCTGATCTGCGACCTGCCTGCTGCCGTATCAATCAGGCAAGGCATTGATTTTTTCAAAAAAAAGGCAGGTAAAATGGCAGCCCCTATCTGATATTCGGCGCCAGCGGTGCTATCGGCACGGCGATTGCGGCTGACATGGCCGCACAGGGACATCAGCTGCATCTGGCGGGCCGGGATGCGGCGCGGCTGGCGGCCCTGTCCGGGCAGCTGGCGATGCCCAGCAGCCGCTTTGATGCGCTGGATGCCGACTCTATCCGGCAGGTGGTGGCTGAGGCCAGCACCGGCGGGCAGCTGGCCGGACTGGTCTGGGCTGTCGGCTCTATATTGCTGAAACCCATCGCCAAGCTGACCAAGACTGAGTTTTCCGATTGTTTTGCCCTGAATGTGACAGGCGCGGCGATGGCGGTGCAGGCAGCTCTGCCAGCCCTGCAGGCTGGGCAGGGCTCGGTCTTGCTGTTCAGCTCGGTTGCTGCGCGCAGCGGTTTTGCCGCCCACAGTGCCATTGGTGCGGCAAAGGCCGGGGTAGAGGGGCTGGGCCTGGCGCTGGCTGCTGAGCTGGCTCCGTCCGTGCGGGTCAATGTGATTGCGCCCTCGCTCAGCGCCAGCCATATGTCTGCTGACCTGACACAGAACAGCGCGCTGGCCAAGGCACTGGCGAAATTGCATCCGCTGGGACGGCTGGGCAAGGCCGAGGATTTTGCCCCGCTGGCGCGCCTGCTGCTGGAGCCGCAAAGCGGTAGCTGGATGACCGGCGCGGTGATTCCGGTAGATGGCGGGCGGGCCAATCTGCATAAATCCGGATAAAAAGCCATCACAAGGGGCCGTTTTATGATCGCAGAACAAGAACCGGGCCATTGCCTGATAACCGGGGCCAGCTCTGGCATTGGGGCGGCTCTGGCCAGCCAGCTGGCTGGGCAGGGCTGGCAGGTAACAGCCTTGGCCCGGCGGGCCGAAAAGCTGGCAGAACTGGCAGAAGGGCAGCCCGGCATTTTTCCCCTGACGGCAGATGTTACAGAGGAAAAAGAGCTGGCAAAGGCGCTGGCAAGGGCCAGCAAGGCGCGCGGGCCGCTGCAGCTGGCGATTTTGAATGCCGGTATGTATCAGCCGCATTTCGGGCTGGATTTGGACCGGGCCTCTTTTCGCCGCCATATGGAGGTGAATTATTTTGGCGTGCTGAATTGCCTTGCGGAAATCTTGCCGGAAATGCAGCAGCAGGGCAGTGGGCATATTGCGATTATGGCCTCGGTGGCGGGTTGGCGGGGCCTGCCCCGGTCGGCGGCCTATGGGCCGACCAAGGCGGCGCTGATCAACCTGGCTGAATCGCTGCGCTTTGATCTGGTTGGCACGAATCTGAAATTGCAGCTGATAAATCCCGGCTTTGTGGAAACAGAGGCAACGGCGGTGAATGATTTTACCATGCCGGGGCTAGTCAGCGCCCGGCAGGCTGCCGAGCAGATTATCGCCGGGCTGGCCAGCGAGTCCTTTACCATCAATTTCCCGAAATCCTTTGTGCGGCGGATGAAATGGTTGAAACTGATGCCGGATAATCTGTATTTTTCCCTGACCCGAAAGGCAACAGGCAACAGGCGGACAAGATGACCCCGGATAAGATGACTTCGGACAAAAGGCAGAAAATAGCCGCCTATGCTGAGCTGTTTGGCCGGCTGCGGCCAGAGGATTTGCCAGCCTTGCAGGAGATGCTGGCGGATCAGGTGGTGTTTCAGGACCCGTTCAGCCGCCTGGTCGGGCCAGAGGCCTTTATCAGCGTGTTTGCCCATATGTTTGAGGTAATGGACGCGCCAGCCTTTGCCGTGCTGGATATCGCCTATTCAGATGAGGCCGGCTATCTGAAATGGCGCATGACCGGCCGGGTGCGGCGCTTGCCTGCGCTGCCGATTGCGATTACCGGGATGTCAGAAGTGCGGCTGGATGCGAAAGGGCAGGTTATCGCGCATCTTGACCATTGGGACAGCGCCAGCCAGCTCTTGGTGCATTTGCCGTTTCTGGGCCGGCTTGTCGGCTGGTTGCTGGGGCGCTTCAAGGCCCCGGCCAGCCGCCAGGGCGTTGCAACAAGCCGTTAATCAGGTAACAAAATCAGTTGGGCCGCGCCGGAAGCTGATAAAAAGCTCTCCCAATAACAGGCCGAATTTGGTGACCCGCGCGCGGTTCAGGACAATATCCTCAGACTGGCGCACCATCATATCATGAAAGCGGGTTTTGATGCGCCGCCCGGACACATCCAGCAAGAAATCATAGCGCCAATGCAGCACCGGCCCTTGCAGCCGGCCCAGCGCAACCCCGTCCACATCCGCACAGCGGCCTTCATAAACCGTATCTGAGCGGCAGCTAATCACCCATTGGCGTGTTTCTGCCTGCCCATCATCAAACAGGAAACTTTCATCCAGAATAAAGCCATTTTCGGTGCTGGTGCAGTCAATATCAGCAACAAAGCGCCGCTGGACCTTGCCGAAGCGGTCAATAAACATTCCAGAGGCAGAAAGCTGGCCGGAAAAAAACTCCTCAGGTCGGAACTGCGCGACACAGGCCTTGTCTGCCAGCCTGTGCTGGGGCGCATGGAGGCCGGCCAGAGCCTGGGTCTCTTGGGTTGCTGAAAGTGCCACGATATATCCTGTCAAATCACTGTTTGCCCATCTTTACGACAGGTTGATTCAACTGGTTTTATCCTATTTCGTCTGATGGGATAGGGGCCTTTTGGGCCCGTCCAGCCCGCGCCTATCTGTGATGCAGCAGCATCTGCCGCACATCTATCTGGCCAGCCCGAAACCCGCCCTCACAATAGGCGAGATACAGCTCCCACATACGGCGGAAACGCTCATCAAACTGGCTGACAGCAGACAGCTCCGGCCAGGCTTTCAAAAAGCGATCCCGCCAGATCGACAGGGTGCGGGCATAATGCAGGGCAAACCCGTCATCTGCACCCAACGCCAGCCCGGCCTTGCCTATCGGGGCCTGCAAGCTGGCCTCGCTGGGCAGCATCCCGCCGGGAAAGATATATTTCTGGATAAAATCCGGATTGCGCCGGTAGGTATCAAATTGGGCATTATCGATAGTGATAATCTGCAAGGCGGCTTTGCCGCCTTTTTTGAGACATTCGGCCAGCCGGTTAAAATAGACCGCCCAGTATTTTTCCCCGACCGCCTCAAACATCTCAATCGAGATGATTTTGTCAAATTTGCTGTCCAGATCGCGGTAATCCTGAATGCGGATATCGGTCTGGCTGTCCAGCCCGGCTTTTGCCAGCCGGTCCGTGGCAAAGCTGTGCTGTTCTTTTGACAGGGTGATGCCGGTTACATGGGCGCCGCGCGCGCTGGCAGCATATTCAGCAAATCCTCCCCAGCCGCAGCCAATTTCCAGCACCCGGTCGCCGGGCTGGATATCTGCCAGCTCTGCCAGCCTTTTATTTTTGGCTGTCTGGGCACTGCCGAGATCGGTTTTTTCATCAGCGAAAATAGCCGAAGAATAGGTCATGGTGGGGTCCAGCCAGGCCTGATAGAAGCTGTTGCCCAGATCATAATGATAGGCGATATTGCGCCGCGATCCGGCCTTATTGTTGCGGTTCAGCCAATGGCGCAGGCGGGTGAGGGCCGGGGTCAGGCGGCTGAAGCCCAACCCTTTATCCAGCAGGTGGGAATGGCGGCTGGCCAGTTCAATCAGGTCTGGCAAATTGCTGCTGCTTGCCTGCCCGTCCAGCACCGCCTCGCAAAAGCCCAGCTTGCCATCGCGCATCAGGGCGCGCACCGCCTTGTCATCATGCAATGTCAGATCAGCTGCCGGGCCGGGATCTGCGCTCTCAGCCTCTATCTGGCGGCCATCCGGCAGGGTCAGCTTCAGGCTGCCATGCTGAATCTGGCGGGCCAGCCTCGCCAGCGCCTCTGTCTGCAATTTCAGTTTCAGATGATCAAACATTCCCCGCCTGTTCCCCGGTTGACACTGCTTTGCTGACAGGCAGGCCGGGCGGGGCGGGGCGCCGGTAAAAACGGCATTTTTTCCAAAATAGCCGCAGCGCTTCTGTATGAATAGACACCCACACCCGCATAGGCCAATGCCCATACAGGGACAGGCTGGCGAGGATCGAGCGATTTGTCAATTTTGAAATCTGTCCGCGCAGCGTTGCGGTCAGGGCAGGCTTGCCGTCGCGGCAATAGCGCACCAGCAAATTCAGCCGCTTTTCATCCCGGCGCAGATGCAGCAAATAGCCGCCATCTACCGGGAAAAAAGGCGAGACGAACAGTTTTTTCTCAGCCCGGTGGAGCTGGCCCTTCCCATCCGGGCCAAGCAGCCCCAGATAGCTGTGGGCATCGCCGAAAGTATTATGCACCTCATAGACAATCAGCCTTGTCTGGCCGGTCTTGTCGGCAGCGCAATAAACGGTGATCGGATTAAAGCCGATTCCCAGTATCCGCGGCATGGCCAGCATTTGCACGCTCTTGATTTCCACGCCGGGCAGGGCTTCGGCTGCCAGCTGGCGCACCCAGCTGGCCAGAGGTTGTAACGGCGCCTTGCCAGCGCGCTGGGATTTGTGATTGGGGCCGAAATCGGATTGGTGCAGGCTGATGAGGTTAAACCGGTCAATGCTGAACAGGCCGGTCTGCTGGCTTGCCTCCTCCAGCCGGTCCAGATCAACCAGCACCGACAGCCCCTTGCGGGCCAGAAAATGTGATGGCTGGCCGTGGCGGGTATGATGAATATCAGAGCAAACCAGCTCGGCAGCCTGTCTCATTTCCTCCCCCCCTTATCGCGATCCTAGGCCCCAACCATCCCGGTCAGCCCGGCCAGCGCAGCAGGCCCGGACAGGGCAGCTGGCAGGGGGAGATCGGCATTGTCCGGCACCGGCCAGGCCTCAGTCGGGCTGTTCCAGGGTATCACAACCCCCAGCGTGCGCGCCATCGCGGCTGCCGAAGCCAGCCCGTCCTCATGAAATCCGTTGCGCGTCCAGGCCCCACAGAAAAACAGCCCGTTCCGGCCTGTATGCTGGCCAGGTCATTCTGGGCCCGCAAGGCCGGCCGGTCAAAAACCGGGTGGTCATAGCTGAATTCCCGGTGCAGCAAAGCCGGGTCCGGCTCCTCAAATGGGTTCAGGGTAACAAAAAGCGGGGTATCATCGGCAATGGATTGCAGCTTGTTCATCCAATAGGTGACACAAGCCGGCTTCTGGATCCTCTGCGCTCAAATAGTTCCAGCTGGCCCAGCAAGCGCGTTTTTTCGGCATAAAGGACGCATCAGAATGCAGCAGAACCCGATTCGGCTGAAAACGGAAGCTGGATAGCAGATTGCGCTCTTGCGGGCTGGCATCGCTGATCAGCGCCAAACTCTGATCAGCATGGGCCGCCAGAATGACCCGGTCAAACCAGACATCTCCTTCCCCGGCGATGGTCAAAATCACGCCGCCCGCCTCACGGCGCAGCCCGGTGATATTTGTGCCGGTTTCCACGCAATCCAGCTGGTCGGTAATTTTTTTCACATAAGAGCGCGAGCCGCCCGCCACGGTGCGCCAGACAGGCCGCCCGGAATAATGCAGCAGCCGGTGATTATTCATAAACTGGATAAAGGAACGGGCCGGAAAATCCAGCATGGTAGAAGCTGGACAGGACCAAATCGCAGCCCCCATCGGCAGCAAATGATCCTCCACAAAGGCCGCGCCCAGCTGCAGCCTTTCGATAAATTGGCCCAGCGTTTCCTCATCCTCGGCCTGTTCAGCTTCAACAGGCGCCAGACGGTAAAAGCGGGTCAAATCAGACAGCATCTGCCAGAATCGGGGTCGCAGAAAATTGCCCGGGCTGGCCAGCAAGCCCCGCAAGGAGCCCTCATATTCATAGCGGCGTTGTTGCAGCGATACGGCAAAGGACATATCGCTTTCCAGCGTCTCTACGCCCAGATGGTCAAACAGGCCGGTCAGATTGGGATAATTCAGCTCATTATAAACGATGAAGCCGGTATCAACGGGCACAAGATGCTCGCCAAACCGGGCCTCAACCGTATGGCTGTGGCCGCCGATGCGGCTGTCTTTTTCAAACAGCCTCACCTCATGTTCCTGATTCAGTAAATAGGCTGATCCCAGCCCGGAAATGCCCGATCCCACAACGGCAATACGCATGCCTTACCAATCCTTGCCCGTAACTGTTTTTCAGGAAATACCTGTCCCCTTATAAATACGCATCTTTCCACGATGTGGATGACTGGAAAGCCGGGATGCAGACGGATTTCAGGGCAAAAAACTCGATTTTCTGAAAGGCATTGTCCAGATTTTGCCATCATGGCAGAACCAGACGGTCTTGCGGCAGCCAAACAGGCCGGCAATGGCCGGGTCCAGAATATTCAGCCCGCCTGTCCAAACCCCAAAGGCAGGCAGGATCAAGCGTTGGCTGTCAGCGATAAAACAGCGGCCGGTCAGGTTCCTCGCCGTCAGTTTCAGCCGCGCCTTGGGATGCAGGTGTCCGCTGATTTCGATCAGCCCTGCTGGCCAGCTGGCCGGCGGCTGGGGTATATGGCGAAACAGCAGATTGCCCACCGCTATTTCCGCAGCGCGTCGGCCGGGCAGGCTGTCCGGCAAGTCCGGATCATGATTGCCTTCTATCCAGATCAGCTCGGCCTGGCTGGCACAGTCCCGCAACAGGGCCTGCAACGGGCCTGCCATGCGTACAGCCAGGTCTGAGCGGTGAAAGCGAATCGCCCAGCAGGATACAGGCGCGCACCGGCTGGCGCCTCAGGGCCGCGCGCATCGCAGCCAGCGAGGCCGCACTGTCCAGCGCAGGCAAGGGCGCACCCGCAGATTGCGCCAGCGCCTTTTCCAGATGCAAGTCAGACAGCACCAGCAGCTGATCGCCCGGCAGATAACAGGACCCGTCCGCCCAGAGGCAAAAATGCTGGCCGCCGATTTCTGTCTCAACATGGCTGGCAGGCTTGCTCATTCGGCCATTTCCTCCAGCAGCTGGGCTTGCAGATCATCCAGCATGGCCTCTACCCCGGAGGCGGTGACCTGCTCGCGTCCAACCTCCAGCATCAGCGGCACCGCCAGCGGCGAAATGCGCGGCAGGTCGATATGTCGTATCGCCCCGGAAAAGCGTTGCAGCAGGTCGGCGAGCCTTTTTATGTCGGTCAGGCTGCGGGCCGCATCCTGGCGCGTTGCCTCCAGCAGCAGGTGATCTGGCTGGTGGCGGCGCAGCACATCGTAAATCAGGTCTGAATTGATGGTGACCTGGCGGCCTGTCTTTTCGGTTCCGGGCAGATTCTTGTCAATCAGACCGGCAATGCTGGCCACCTGTCGGAAGCAGCGTTTCAGCATTGAGGATTCGGCCATCCATTCCTCCAGATCATCGCCCAGAATATCCATGTCAAACAAGGCCTGCGGCTGGTCGATTTTCTGGCGCGTCCAGACCGCCAGCGCATAATCATTGGCCACAAAGCCCAGCGGCTCCAGCCCGCCCCGCTCCATCCGCCTGGTCAGCAGCATCCCCAGCGTCTGATGCGCGTTTCGGCCAGCAAAGCCATAGGCGATCATATAATGGCGATTATGGCGGCGAAAAGTCTCTACCAACAGGCTGTGCGGGTCGGGCAGGGCGGATTTCTGTTTTTGCAGCCCGGTCCAGAAGCGGATTTGCTCAGGCAGGCAGGCGATCAGCTGGTCATCCTGCAAGAGCTGGCGCACCCGGTCAGCCAGATTGGCCGAGAGCGGCAAGCGCCCTGCATGGGCCGGCACTTTGGCTCCGCTGCGCTGGTCCGGCGCACCTCTGCCGTCATCTGGTTCAGCCCGATAAATTCCAGAATCTGTCCGGCAAAGATAAAACTGTCCTGCGGGCGCAGGGCCTGAATGAAATATTCCTCAATCTCGCCCAGCACGGGCCCGCCCTTCAGCCGCACTTTCAGCGTCGCAGATTCGACAATCGTGCCGATATTCATCCGCCAGCGGGTTGCCACAGGCTTGCCGGTGATGCGCCAGGCCCCGTCCACCCCGCACACCAGCCGCTGAAACTGGCTGTAATGTTCCAGCGCATTGCCGCCAGTCGCCACAAAATCCAGCACCCGGTCAAATTGCGCGCGGTCCAGCCCGGCATAGGGCGGGGCTGTTATAACTTGCTGATAGAGCTGATCAGCAAAAAACGGCCCGGCAACGGCGCGGCCGACAATATGCTGGGCCAGCACATCCAGGGCGCCTGCCTGCTCCGCCAGCCTCTCCAGCTTTTTGTCCTCCACGGTCTGCTTGGCGGCCAGGGCTTCAAAAATCTCAAAACGGTTGGCCGGAAAGATAATCGCCCGCGATACGGCCTCTAGATGGTGGCCCGCCCGCCCCATGCGCTGGATCAGCCGGGCGGTGCCCTTGGGCGCGCCCACCTGCATCACCAGATCAATCTCAGCCCAGTCAATGCCCAGATCAAGCGAGGAAGTCGCAACCACCGCATCCAGCTTGCCAGCTGCCATCGCCGCCTCTGTCTTGCGCCGCTGTCCGGTCGCCAGCGAGCCGTGATGCAGGCCGATTTTCAGACCCTTGTCATTGATTTGCCAGAGAGCCTGAAACAACATTTCCGCCTGTGCCCGTGTATTGACAAAAATCAGGCTGGTCTGATGCGCCCCAATCTGTTGATAGATTTCGGGAACCGCCCACAAACAGCTATGCCCGGCCCAGGGTATTTCTTGATCCTCAGGCATAAAGACCGAGAGCTGCATCTGTTTTTCCAGCGGCGGGGCCAGCACCGCGACCTGCTCTTTTTGCGGATGCAGCCAGCCGGTCATCTGGGCCGGGTCGGCAAGCGTTGCTGACAGGCCGATAAAGCGGGCCTGCGGGGCAAGGCTTCGCAAGGCCGCCAGCGAGAGCGCGAGCAAATCCCCCCTTTTATTGCCGGCCAGCGTGTGAATCTCGTCAATAATGACTGTTTGCAATCCGGCGAACCAGCTGCCTGCTTCTGGCCAGGCTAGCATCAATTCCAGCGATTCCGGCGTGGTCAGCAATATATGCGGCGGTGTATGGCGCTGGCGGGCGCGCCGGTTGGCAGGCGTATCGCCGGTGCGGCTTTCAATCTTGATGGCAAGGCCCATCTCCGCCACAGGGCCGGTCAGATTGCGGGCAATATCCACGGCCAGTGCTTTCAGCGGCGAGATATACAGCGTATGCAGATGGTCCGGCGGCCTCTCAGCCAGCTCCAGCAGGCTGGGCAGGAACCCGGACAGGGTCTTGCCAGCCCCGGTCGGGGCAATCAGCAGAACCGGCTCTTTGGCGGCGGCCCGTGCCAGCATATCTTGCTGATGCGGATAGAGGTGCCAGCCTTTTTGCTGAAACCAGCTGGCAAAGCGCGGTGGCAGCTGGGACAGGAAGAGATCCGGATGCCCGTCTGGCTGATTTTCTGCTTTTCTTTTCATCCTGCCAAATCTGATCTGAAACCTATTGAATAAAGCCGCCAACGCAGGCAGACTGTCAGCCTCTGGAAAAAATAGCCGCGTCTTTTGTCAGGGCCCTGCCTCTCCAGTGATAGGGCAGGGGCGCTGGTCGGGGCAAGGTTGAAAAAGGCATAACAGACGATGATTGAACTTTATTTCTGGCCGACACCCAATGGCCATAAAATTTCCATTGCTTTGGAAGAGATGGGGCTGGCCTATCAGCTGCGGGCCATCAATATCAATAAAGGGGATCAGTTTGACCCGGCCTTTCTGGCTTTTTCGCCCAATAACCGGATGCCTGCGATAAAGGACCCGGACGGGCCGGAGGGCCAGCCGGTCACTGTGTTTGAATCCGGGGCTATCCTGCAATATCTGGCAGAAAAAACCGGCCAGTTTGCTGGCAAGAACGCCCGCCAGCGTATTGCGGTTAGCGAATGGCTGATGTGGCAGATGGGCGGCTTTGGCCCAATGCTGGGCCAGGCGCATCATTTTATCGCCTATGCCAAGGAAAAGCTGCCCTATGCGATGGAACGCTATGGCAATGAGGCAAACCGCCTCTATGGGGTGCTGGACAGGCGGCTGGCCGAGAATGAATTTGTTGCCGGAGATTTCTATTCCATTGCCGATATGGCGATCTTGCCCTGGACGCGCACCTATGAGCGCCAGAATGTGGATATTGAGGCCTATCAGAATGTCCAGCGCTGGCGGGCGGCTTTGTTGCAGCGCCCGGCTGTTCTGCGGGGGATGAAAGCCGGGGCAGATATGCGCGATGAGCTGGCCCAGCTTTCAGATGCGGATTGGCAAAGGCTTTTCGGGGTGAGCAGCAAGGCAGATGGATAGCAGCTGGCTGCGACCGGCGCCGGCCGGGCTGGAAATCCTGCCGGCCCGGGCTTTTATTGATCCGCTCCGGCCTGTTGATCTGGCGATCATCACCCATGCCCATGCTGATCATGCCCGCCCCGGCCACAAGCAGGTTATCGCAACCGAAGCGACGCTGGCTATCATGGCGGCCAGGCTGGGCCCGGATTTTGCCGAAACCAAAACCGTGCTGGATTATGGGGACAGCCTGAGGCTGGGCGATCTGTGCCTGACCATGGCCCCGGCCGGGCATATTCTGGGGTCAGCCCAGATTGTCATGGATTATAACGACACCCGCATCATCGCGGCCGGGGATTACAAGCGCGCGGCAGACCCGACCTGCCAGCCCTTTCAGCCTGTGCCGTGTGATATTTTTATCACTGAGGCGACTTTTGGCTTGCCGGTTTTCCGCCAGCCTGATCCGCTGGCTGAAATTGCCCGCCTTCTGGCCCTGCCTGCGCGGTTTCCGGGCCGTGCGATATTGGTTGGGGCCTATGCGCTGGGCAAGGCGCAGCGGCTGATTGCCCTGCTGCGTCAGGCAGGCTGGGACAAGACCATCTATCTGCATGGGGCGATGCTGGGCCCGTGCCGGATTTATCAGGAATTTGGCGTGGATTTGGGTGATTTGCAGCCGGTTACCACCGACCGCAAGAGCCTGCCTGCGGATCAGCTGGCTGGCCAGTTTGTTCTAGCCCCGCCCTCAGCCCTGGGCAGCAGCTGGGCCCGCCGCCTGCCAGACCCGCTCAGCTGTATGGCTTCTGGCTGGATGCAGGTGCGCGCCCGCGCCCGCCAGAGCGGCATTGAATGTCCGCTGGTTATCTCGGATCATGCGGATTGGCCGGACTTGCTGGCAACGCTGGATGAGGTGCGCGCCCGTCAGGTTTGGGTCACGCATGGCCGTGAGGATGCGCTGTTGCACGCCTGCAAGCAGCGGGGTCTTGATGCCCGGGCCTTGCGCCTGATCGGCTATGAGGAGGACAGCGCATGAAGTCCTTTTCTGGCTTGCTTGAAGCCTTGCTTTATGCGCCGGGCCGCAAGGCCAAGCTCAGCTGGTTACAGGATTGGCTAGCCAGCACACCGGACCCGGATCGCGGCTGGGGGCTGGCCGCCCTGACCGGTGAGCTGGCCTTCCCCCATGTAAAGGCCGGTCTGGTAAGAGAGCTGGCCGCCGCCGCCAGTGACCCGGATCTGTTTGCGCTGTCTTATGATTTTGTCGGCGATTTGGCAGAAACAACGGCGCTGATCTGGCCGGAACCGGCAGAGCTGGCCGCCCCGCCCAGCCTGTCTGCGATTGTAGCCCCCCTGCAACAGGCGAACCGGCAAGAGGCAGCAGAGCTGGTTTCCGGCTGGCTGAACGGCATGGATGCGACCCAACGCTGGGCCTTGCTGAAGCTGGCAACCGGCGGGCTGCGGGTTGGGGTTTCCGGGCGGCTGGCGCGGCTGTCGGTTGCGAGCGCCTTTGACCGGGATATTGCTGAGATAGAGGAAATCTGGCCCTTGCTGGCCCCGCCCTATACGGCTCTGTTTGACTGGCTGGAAGGGCGCGCAGACAAGCCGGATGCCAGGGGCCGCGCCGTTTTTCGCCCGCTGATGCTGGCCCATCCTCTGTCCGAAACAGACGCTGACCAGCTTGATATGAGCCTCTATCAGACAGAATGGAAATGGGACGGGGCGCGGGTGGAGCTGGCCGCGGCTCAGGATGGGGTGCGGCTTTTCGCGCTCTGGAATGATATTACCGCCGCCTTTCCTGAGATTGTGCCGCCTACTGGCTGGCAGGGCACGCTGGATGGGGAATTGCTGGCGGGCCAGCCGGATGCAGTGGCCAGCTTTGGCCGATTGCAGCAAAGGCTGAACCGCAAAAAGGCCGGGCGCAAGCTGCAACAGGATAATCCGGTTTTCCTGCGGGTTTATGATTTGCTGGTTGAAGGGGAGACAGACTGGCGGGCTGCCCCGCTGAGCGAAAGGCGGGCCCGTCTGGAGGTGCTGGCGGCTAGCTGGCCAGCGGGCGGGCGGCTGGACCTGTCTGAGGTGCTGGCTGTCGGGACGCCGCAAGAGCTGGCCGAAAAGCGCGCCGCCTGTCGCAGCGATGCGCTGATTGAGGGGATGATGCTAAAACGCAAAGACAGCCCCTATCTGGCCGGGCGGCCCAAGGGCCATTGGTGGAAATGGAAGCGCGATCCGCTGCGCGCTGATCTGGTCATCATGTATGCCCAGCGCGGGCATGGGCGGCGCTCCTCTCTTTATTCTGATTTTACGCTGGGGGCCTGGCGGGATGGGGCAGACGGGCCGGAGCTGGTGCCGGTTGCCAAGGCCTATTCCGGCTTTTCAGATCAGGAATTGCGGGCCCTGGATAAATTTGTGCGGCAAAATATTGTCAATCGTTTCGGGCCGGTGCGCGAGGTGGAAAAACAGCTGGTCGCTGAGCTGGCCTTTGATTCGGTGCAGCGTTCCAGCCGTCACCGCTCCGGGGTAGCCTTGCGCTTTCCGCGCTTTCATGCGCTGCGCTGGGACAAGCCAGCTGAAGAGGCCGACTGGCTGGCGAGCATTGAAGCGCTGATCGGCGGCTAGGAAGCTTTGCCCGCCCCGCGCCGGCAGCGTTCCGAGCAATAGATCACCTGATCCCAGTCGCGCTGCCATTTTTTGCGCCAGGCAAAGGGGCGTTGGCAGACCGGGCAGGTCTTGACCGGCAAATCGCCCTTTTTCACCATTTTGGCCATGCGGCTCTCCTGTTCAGCGCGGCTCAGGCCGGATTGCGGCTTGCCATCATCAAAGCGCAGCGTGCATTTATCGCTGAATACCTGCTCAATCAGCGATTCGGTGCAGCGTGTCCAGGGATAATCGCCCCGGCCAGACATCTCATTTCGCCAGATGATCGCAATGGCCAGCAGTGCGAACAGGCCAATCAATATCCAGCGCAAATCAAATCCGAACATCTGCCTGCCTTTCTGCCTAGAGCTGATCCCAGTCTGTTAAATGGTTGCCAAGGGCTTCTTCGTCAACCTCGTCTTCGCTGAACAGGCGGCCCGCCACAGATTTGCCAGCCTTGCGCGTGCTGTCCGGATCACCTGTTATCAGCGGGTGCCAGTCCGGCAGGTCGCGCCCCTCATGGATCAGCCGATAGGCGCAGCTGGCCGGCATCCAGCCCAGCTGGTGCAGATTATCCGGCGTCAGCATCACGCAATCAGCCACCTGCTGCTTGCGATTTTCATAGTCCCGGCAGCGCGCGCTGCTGCAATCCAGCAACCGGCAGCCCACATCGGTATAATGGATAAGGCCGCTATCCACATCCTCCAGCTTCAGCACACAGCATTTGCCGCACCCGTCGCACAGGGACTCCCATTCCTGGCTGGTCATCTGGCTGAGCGGCTTTATTTTCCAAAAGGCGGTATCTGGCATAGGCGGTCTTGATAGTCCTGCATCTTTTTTTCCACAAAATCACGCTGGCGCGGCACAGCTGCCTGATCATGCACCAGCTGGATTTGAAAGACCATCCCCCTGCCGCTGCGGAAAAATTGCTCACAGCCGGTCAAATAGAAATCCCACATCCGCACGAAACGCGCATCAGCCCGGTCCGGCAGCCTGTCCAGATTGGCCAGGAAAGCCTGTCGCCAGGCCGCCAGCGTATCGGCATAATGCAGCCGCCATATCTCTATATCGGTGATTTTCAGCCCGCACTCCAGAACAGCCGCGCTCATCTGTTCCAGATCCGGCAGATAGCCGCCGGGGAAAATATATTTATCGATCCAGCGATTATTCGGGTTGGCCCGGCCAAAAGATCCTATCGCATGAATCAGCGCCACCCCGTTCGGGGCCAGCCTCTTGGAAATCGTGCGGAAATAGCTTTTGAAATGGCTGGGCCCGACATGTTCCAGCATTCCGATAGAAACGATTTTGTCAAACCGGCCGCTGGTCTGGCGGTAATCTTCCAGCTGGAAATCCAGCCGGTCGGTCAGCCCGGCCTCTTCTGCGCGGCGGCGGGCATGGGCCAGCTGATTGTCAGACAGGGTGATGCCGCGCACGCTCACCGCCTCCTCCAGCAGGGCCAGCGCATGACCCAACCCGCCCCAGCCACAGCCAATATCCAGCACCCTATCGCCCGGCGTGAGGCACAGCTTGGCCGCGATTCGAGCCAGCTTGGCCTGCTGGGCGGCCGCCAGGCTTATCCCATCTTCAGCAAAATAGGCACAGCTATATTGCCGCCAGGGGTCCAGAAACAGATCATAGAGATCATCACCCAGATCATAATGATGGGCTACATTTGCCGCGCCCGTGCCAGCGGGTTATAGCTGCGGGCCCGGCCCATAATCCGGTTCACCAGCAAGGTCAGCCGCCCAGCCAGCGTATCGGCCCAGCTGTTCAAATTTTCATAGAGCAGGGCCAGCAGGTCCGGCAGGCTGCCCTCTTCCAGTATCAGCCGCCCGTCCATGTAAAGCTCTCCAAAGGCCAGATCGGGACGGATCACCAAATCACGCAAGGCGGCCCGGTCCGTCAGCCTTATCACCAGCTTGCGGCCCGAAACTTTGTCCGGGTTACGGCCTTTCAGCCGGGCGGTCCGGCCTGCTACAATGATGTCGATCTGTCCAACAGCCAGATACCTGCGGAACAGAAACAGAAAAAATCCGGTCTGCATCGCCATATTGCCTGAATTCTGGGCCTTGGTTTTCCTCAGCTTTGCTGATTATTTGTTATATTAACTTTTTCTGGCAAGCCCATTTTGTAAAAAAAGAGCCATGACCCAGCCTGACGACATCCCGGTTCCGCAGCTGACCCCGCCCGATACCAGCCTTGAGGGCGGGCTGCTGCGTTCCCGGCGGCATGGCGATATTTATTTTTCCGCAGAAGGCGGGCTGGCGGAAACGCGCCATGTCTTTTTTGAGGGCAGTGATCTGGAGGCCGCCCTGCAAAGCGCCGGGCATCTGACCATTGCCGAGACCGGCTTTGGCACGGGGCTGAATTTTCTGGCCCTTTTGGCCCGTCACAGCGAAATGGCCAGCCGCACCCGCATTGATTATATCAGCTTTGAAGCCCACCCGCTCACCGCCGAACGGGCCGCTGCCGCCCGCCAGCCTTTTCGCGAATTGGCCAGCCTGTCCGGTGAATTGCAGCGGGCCTGGCCGCCCGCCTGGCCGGGCGCGCATCATCGGCTGTTTGCAGGCGGGCTGGTGCATCTGCATTTGCATTATGGCGACGCGCTGGCGCAGATGCAGCAGCTCGATTTTGCTGCCAATATCTGGTTTCTGGATGGGTTTTCGCCAGATCGCAACCCGGATCTCTGGTCGCCGCCACTTTTTGCCGAGATAGCCCGCCTGTCCGCCCCGCGCGCCCGGCTGGCCAGCTTTACCGTCGCCGCCGTCGTGCGCACCGGTCTGACAGAGGCAGGCTTCACCCTGACAAGGCGGCCCGGCTTTGGGCGCAAGCGCCATTGCCTGAGCGGCGAAATGAGCGGCGAAATGACGGATCAAAAACCCCGCCCCGCAGCCAGCAAAATCGGCCTACCCAGCCAAAACACCCGGCCGGTTGCGATCATCGGCGGCGGGATAGCCGGGGCCAGCCTGGCGGCAGGCTGCCGGGCGGCGGGGCTGGATCATATCCTGCTGGAACAGGCCCCGCATCTGGCCAGTGCCGCCTCAGGCAATCCGGCCGGGCTGCAGGGGGCAAGGCTGCGCCAATATTTTCACCCGGCGGCCCGCCTGTCGCTGGCGGCCCTGTCCTATGCCCGCCAGCTGGCCAGGGCAGCTGGAGCGGTGCTGGAGGAGGGGGCGCTGACGCTGAACTGGCCGGATCGCGCTGCCCGCCAGCAGCAGAAAATCGCCACCGCTGGCTGGCCGCCGGATTTGCTGGCCCCTTTGAGCGCATTAGAGATGGCGGAACAGGCCGGGCTGGATGGCCAGCTGGAGGGATCAGCAGAAGCGGCAGGCCAGCTGATTGATCCGGCCCGCCTTTGCCAGTATCTGGCAGCTGCCAGCCCGCTGCGCCTTAATACGGGTCTGGAGGCGGCACGGCCCGCGCCCGGCGGCGGCTGGGATTTGCAGCTTTCAGATGGCCGCCAGCTGGCCGCCCGCCATCTGGTCTTGTGTGCCGGGGCGGGATTGCCGGATTTGCTGGCCCGTTGCGGCCTGCCACAGCTGGCCTTGCAAATCACCTCAGGCCAGGTGAGCCTGCTGCCCGCCAGCCCCCTCTCAGCCCTGCAAAAGCCGCTGCATTTTGGCGGCTATCTGACCCCGCCTCTGGCCTCCGGGGAACAGCTTTTGGGGGCTAGCTTTGATGCGGCAGCCGGGCAGGCGGTCACCGCCGCCGCCCATCAGCATAATCTGCGGCTGCTGCCGCCCGCCCTGGCGCGTTTGGCCCCGCCTGTTGCCAGCTGGCAGGGGCGGGTTTCGCACAGGCTGGCCAGCCCGGACCGGATGCCGCTTTTTGGCCCTTATGGGGGAGAGGGGGTGAGCCTGTTTTCCGCGCTGGGGGCCAGAGGGCTGACGCTGGCCCCGCTGCTGGGGCTGATACTGGCCCGCCAGCTGGCCGGACGGCCCGCCGGGCTGGATCGTGGGGTTTTGGCGGCTCTCACGCCGCGCCGCTTCCGGCCCTGAAAGAGGGGTATCCCCCGCAAAAAAACCTATTGGGGCTATATCAGCGTATCCAGCGCTGTATTGGCCAGCAAATCCGCCGCATTGTCAAAATCATGGAAATGGATTTGCCCGGCACTATCCGCCACCCGCCCGGCGGTGAAATGCTGGCCGGCCAGCACCGCATAGACAGTATTTGTATCAGCCGCATCATCATTGGCATTGCTGCCATAGAGGATGGTGATTTGCTCATCAGGGGTCGTATTGTCCCCATCCAGATCATAAGTCTGCTGAACCACCCAGAGCTTGGTATTATTCGCCCCGTCGGGGTTCAGGTCAAGATGCAGGACCAGCTGGTCATTTGCGTCAAAATCGCTGATCACATCTGCGCTCGCCAGACTGGTCGCCGGGTCGGTCAGCACGAACAAATCTGCCCCGGTTCCGCCGGCCAGCATATCCTGTCCGCCGCGGCCCCAAAATGCCTCAATCACGCTGTCGCGTCCGGTCAGCGTGTCAGCATGGTCAGAGCCGATCAGCCCGCGTATCTGGGCCAGCCAAATCAGGGCCAGCATCCCGAAAAAATCAAAGAAAAAGCATCTGTTTTCCGTCGGTCATGATAGCCTCCCTTCAAAAGCATCAGAGCAGATCGAATCTATCTTGATCACCTGAAAGCCTAGCAGGAAGAAGTTAATAAATAGTTAATTTTACGCGTTTTTTTGAAAAAATCTTTCAAAAAAATAAAGCTGGGAAAATGAAGCGCCAGCTCAGCCAAATCAGCCGACCAGATCAGCCGACCAAATCATGCGCATGCAGCCGCTCGCCATGATACGGGCAGTCCGGGCTGAGCAGGCGCAGAAAGGCCGGGGCAATATCCTGCGGGCCCGGCAGGCTGGCCGGATCCTCGCCCGGATAGGCAGCAGCGCATTCAGCCAAAATCGGCTTTTCCGCCTGATGCGGGCAGTCGGGGCTGAGCAGGCGCAGAAAGGCCGGGGCAATCTCTCAAAAGGTCCTCGCTGTCGCCACAGCCCCGGATCCAGCAGGTTAATCCGCAAATTGGTTTGCTCACTCTCAGCCGCCCAGGCCCGGCCCATCGATTCCAGCCCGGCCTTGGACACGGCATAGGCCCCCCAATAGGGACGCGCGCCCAGAGCGGCCCCGGAGGTGACCAAAACCGCCCGCCCGGCCGGGGCGGCCCGCAACAGCGGATCAAAGGCGCGCAGCTGATGCCAGACAGAGGTCAGATTGACTTGCAGCGTGCGCTCAAAAATCTCTGGATCGCTGTGTGCCATCGGGGCCATCTGGCCCAGCTGGCCAGCATTGGCCACAAAGCCGTCCAGCCGCCCCCAGCGCTGGGCAATCGCCCCGGCCAGCCGCACAATGGCGGGCAGGTCTGTCACATCCATCTCTACCAGCGTGGCTTGGCCGCCGCGCTCTTTTATTTCATCATCCAGCTCTTCGAGCGCGCCGGTCGTGCGGGCGGTGATAATCAGCTCTGCCCCGGCCTCGGCACAGGCGAGGGCCACCGCCCGGCCAAGGCCGCGGCTGGCCCCGGTTATCAGAATCAGCCTGCCTGCCAGATCGTCAGCCTTTGCCATGCGACACCCGCCTGTCTTTGGATTTGTCGGAAAGGGCAATCGGATAATCGCCGGTGAAGCAGGCATCACAGAATTGCGGCTGGGCGGCGTCGCGGCCGCTCTCACCGACCGCCCGATAGAGCCCGTCCAGGGAAACAAAGGCCAGCGAATCAGCTCCGATTTCGGCACAGATTTTATCGCACTCCATCTGGGCTGCGATCAGATTTTCGCGCTCCGGCGTGTCCACACCGTAAAAACAGGGATTCATCGTGGGCGGGCTGGCAATCCGCATATGCACCTTGCGCGCGCCCGCCCGGCGCATCATGGTCACAATCTTGCGCGAAGTCGTGCCGCGCACTATCGAATCATCCACCAGCACAATATCGCGCCCGCTGATGATCTCAGAATTCGGATTATGCTTCATCATCACGCCCGATACGCGCGCATCCTGGGTCGGCTGAATGAAAGTCCGGCCTACATAATGATTGCGGATAATCCCCAGCTCATAGGGCAGGCCCGCCGCCTCAGCATAACCCAGCGCGGCTGGCACGCCGGAATCCGGCACCGGCACAACCAGATCAGCAGCGACCCCGGACTCAGCCGCCAGCTCAGCCCCGATTTGCTTGCGCGCCTGATAGACAGACCGCCCTTCCAGACGGCTGTCCGGGCGGGCAAAATAAATATATTCAAAAATACAGAAACGCGATTTCTGGCGGCTGCCAATCTGCTGGGAGCGCAGCCCATCCTTGTCAATGATGACCATCTCACCGGCGGCGATATCGCGGACAAATTCTGCCCCGATAATATCCAGCGCGCAGGTCTCAGAAGCCAGCACGTAACCGGCCCCCAGCCGGCCCAATACCAGCGGGCGCACCCCATGCGGATCGCGCACCCCTATCAGCGCATCCTCAACCAGCGAGACCAGCGCATAGGCGCCCTCAATCTGCATCAGCGCATCTGTCAGGCGCTGGGCCGTCTCATCCCGGTGCGAGCGGGCCACCAGATGGATAATGGATTCAGTATCGGTAGAGGATTGGAACAGGCTGCCGGTCGCGACCAGCGAGCTGCGTATCCGCTCTGCATTGGTCAGATTGCCATTATGGGCCAGCGCAAAGGAGCCAAAAGCCAGCTCAGTCAAAAAGGGCTGGATATTGCGGAATTCAGACTGGCCGGTTGTGGAATAGCGATTATGGCCAATCGCCGCATGGCCGCGCATTTCCTCAAGAACCGGGGCCCCGGCACTGAAATTCTCGCCCACCTGGCCGAGGCCGCGATGCTGGTAGAACTGGCTGCCGTCAAAGCTGACCATGCCGGTCGCCTCCTGGCCGCGATGCTGCAGGGCGTGCAGGCCAAGGGCGGTCAGGATAGGGGCTTCCTCAACCCCCCAAATGCCAAAGACCGCACATTCCTCGGCCAGCTTGTCTTGTTCAAATGGATGCACTGTTTGTTTTCCAGAAAATTTTTACAGCAAGGTTTTGGTTTTATTGACTCTTCTCATCATCCAGCAGCTGCATATTATCAGCTGCCTCAGCGCTTTTTCCAGCACCTCACCGGCGCTTTCGCCCAAGGCGTCCATGCCGGATTCGCGCATGGTGGCGATCCGCTCCTGCAAGCCAGCGGGCAATAGCGGGCGGGCCGCCTCGCTTATCAGGCGCATATAGGGGGCCGTCTGCGAAGCCAGCATGGGGGCCGGCAGGTTTTCCTCGCTCTCAAAGGCCAGCAAGGCCCCCATCCAGACCAGCCAGACAATGACAAAGCCGCGCAGCAGGCCAAACAGCACACCAAACCAGGCATCCAGCCCGCCAAGCCCGGCCTGGCGCAAGCTGGGGGAGATGATATTGGCCAGCACAAACCAGATGATCGCGCTCGCCGCAAAGGGCAGGGCAAAGGCCAGCGCCTCGGTCAGCCCTTCTATCCCGACATAGGAAGCCAGCATCGCGGACATCGCCGGGGCGCTGACCCGGGCAATGAAAATCGCGGCAAACCAGCCGGCCAGCCCCAGAAATTCGCGGGTCATGCCGCGCAAGGTGGACAGGATGGCCGACAGGGCCAACACCCCCAGAACGATATAATCAACAAAATTCAGATTGGTGATAATATCCACTGCCTATGCTCTCCTGCCAGTGCCTTGGCGGTCTCTGTGCCAGAACGGCCTTTGCCCCGGTATAGTAGGCCAGCTGGTCAAACCATGCCACCCAATAGTTCAATCAAGTCAGACAAATTTTCGGCTCCCACCGCCTGTATCGATTTTGGCAAAGCGGGTTTTTTCCGCCCCAGCGGCAGATAGCCGGCGGCAAAGCCGAGCTTGGCTGCCTCTTTCAGCCGCGTCTCCGCCTGCGGGACAGGCCGCAATTCGGCAGACAGGGCGACCTCGCCAAAAAACACCGCCCGCTCCGGCAAGGGGCGGCCGGTCACAGAGGAGATCAGCGCCGCTGCGACTGCCAGATCCGCAGCCGGTTCGCTGATCCGCAAGCCGCCCGCCACATTCAAGAAAATATCGCGGCCCGACAGCGACACGCCGCAACGCGCCTCCAGAACCGCGCAGAGCATCGCCAGCCTGCCAGCCTCCCAGCCCACCACATTGCGGCGCGGGCTGGCGAGCGAAGAGGGGGCCACCAAAGCCTCAATCTCAACCAGCACGGGCCGGCTGCCCTCAATCCCGGCAAAGACAGCCGCCCCGGCCACCGCCTGGCGGCGATCTGCCAAAAACAGCTCGGATGGGTTGGCGACTTCAGCCAGCCCACCTTCTCCCATCTCGAAAACGCCAATCTCATCGGTCGGCCCAAAGCGGTTCTTGATGCCGCGCAAAATGCGGAAATGATGGCTGCGATCCCCTTCAAAATGCAGCACGCAATCCACCATATGTTCCAGCACCCGCGGCCCGGCAATCGCCCCGTCCTTGGTAACGTGGCCCACAAAGATCACCGCCGCCCCGCTGGATTTGGCCGCGCTGATCAGCATCTGGGCTGCGGCGCGCACCTGGCTGACAGTGCCGGGGGCGGATTCCAGACCGGGCAGATACATGGTCTGAATGGAATCAATAATCACCAGATCCAGCCGATCCGCCCCGCGCACCGTCTCGGCAATATCGGCCGCATTGGTCGCCGCTGCCAGACCGGCCGGCGCATCCGCCAACCCCAGACGCGCGGCGCGCATCCTTACCTGATCAGCGGATTCCTCGCCGGAAATATAGGCTGCTGCCTGTCCGGCTGCGGCCAGACGACAGACAATCTGCAAAAGCAGCGTGGATTTGCCAATTCCCGGGTCGCCGCCTATCAGAAGGGCGGAGCCCGGCACGATACCGCCGCCGGTCACCCGGTCAAATTCAGCCATGCCAGTCTGCCAGCGCGGCGGCGGGGCGGCTGCCTGTCCGGCTTGCAGAGGATGTAGGGTGATTTTCCGGCCAGAGACCCGCCGGGCCGGGCCAGAGGCGGCCTCAATGCGTTCCTCAACCAGACTGTTCCAGGCCCCGCAGCTGTCACAGCGCCCGGCCCATTTTGGTGCGACAGCCCCGCAGCTCTGGCAGTTATATTGGCTCTGTGCGCGCGCCATCAGCTGGCGGCCCTGCTGGCCTGGGCCGGGTTTGTCAGCGGCCCCTCGGCCCGCCCATGCACGAATTGATCCACCTCCGGCACGCCGGATTTATCCATTTCTGATTTTGGCCCGCACCAGATGATCACTCCATTATGAATCATCGCAACCTTGTCTGCAATTTGCCGCACCGAGGCCATATCATGCGAGATGGTCAGGGTGGTGGCCCCCAGCCGCTTGACGGCATCGAGAATAAGCGCGTTGATGGTGCCAGAGGTAATCGGGTCCAGCCCGGAGGTCGGCTCATCAAAAAGCAGGAATTCCGGATTGTCGGCAATCGCCCGGGCAAGGGCAACGCGCTTTTGCATCCCGCCTGACAATTCTGCCGGAAAGGAATCCAGAATGCTGCTTTGCAGGCCCAGCTGCACCAGAATCTCTGCGGCCCGGTCCCGGCATTCCGCCCGCGTCATGCCGGGTTGCTGGCCCAGACGAAAGGAAACATTCTGCCAGATGGGAAGCGAGTCAAACAGCGCGCCAAACTGAAAAGTCATGCCAAAGCGGCGCAGCATCTGCTCACGCGCAGCGCGGCTCTGGCCAACCGTTTCCACCCCATCCAGCAGGATAGACCCGCTATCCGGCGGGATCAGCCCCAACAGGCATTTCAGCGTCACCGACTTGCCGCATCCCGAAGTCCCGATAAGGCAGAGCGATTCGCCCGCCGCAACCGACAAATCCACGCCGCGCAAAACCGCATTATTGCCAAAGCTCTTTTGCAGGCCGCGCATGATGATACGATCTGCTGGCATGGTCTCAGCCCCCGAAGAACAGTGCGGTGACCAGATAATTGGCCACCAGAATAAGAATTGAGGAAGAGACCACCGCATTGGTCGTTGCCTGGCCAACCCCCTCAGCCCCGCGCCCGGCATGATAGCCGTGATAACAGCCCATCAGCGCTATCAAAAAGCCAAAAACGGCGGCCTTGACCAGCCCCAGCATGACATCCGCCACTTCCAGATATTCCAGCGTGCGGGCCAGATACAGCCCGGCATTGAAATCCAGGCGATAAACGCCGACAATATAGCCGCCAAATACGCCGATAATATCTCCGACCAGCACCAGAAAAGGCAGGCACAGCGTGCCCGCGACTAGCCGCGGGGCCACCAGATATTGCATTGGGCGGGTGGACAGCGTGTCCAGCGCGTCAATCTGATCCGTGACCCGCATCGTGCCTATCTCAGCCGCCATGGAGGCCCCGATGCGCCCGGCCACCATCAACCCGGCCAGCACCGGCCCCAATTCGCGGGTCACCGACAAGACCACCACTGTAGCCACCGTATCCTCAGCCGAAAAGCGGGCAAAGCCGGTATAGCTCTGCAAGGCCAGCACCATGCCGGAAAACAGCGTCGTCAGCCCGACAACCGGCAGGGAATAATAGCCTATATCAATGATCTGGCGGCCTGTCTGGCGAAAATACCAGGGCGGCTGAACCGCCCAGCGCAGGGCCATGCCGCAGAACAGCGCGATGCGGCCAAAAATCGCCAGAAAATTCAAAAAAGCCTGACCGGTCGATTGCAAGAAACCAAGCATTTTAGTCCTGTCTGGTTTGAGTGGGCTGCCCGAACGCGCCCTGGCCTGTGCCATCATAATGGCGAACAGATCGCCCGCCAAGCCCTGTCATCACCTCATAGGAAATTGTGCCCCGATCACGGGCCATATCCTCAGCTGTGTAATGCGCGCCCAGCAGGCAAGCCCGGTCTGCCCCGGCCAGCAACCCGGCGGGCACTGCCGTCACATCCACCACGGTCAAATCCATCGAAATCCGCCCCACCGGCCGGGTCAGATACCCGGCAATCTCAATCACGCCCACCCCGCTCAGGCTGCGCGCATAGCCATCTGCATAACCGGCCCCGACAGTGGCCAGCCGCATCGGCTTTTCAGCAATAAAATCAGCACCATAGCCAACAGTCTGCCCAGCCTCAACAGAAAAGACCTGCAACAGGGCGGCGTGCCAGTCAAAGACCGGGCTGAGGCCGTCCCGCACCGGCAGCGGCGGAAACCCATAGAGCGCGATACCCGCCCGGGTGCGATCAAAATGCCAGTCCGGCCCCAGCAAAATCCCGCCACTGGCCGCCAGCGAGGCCGGGCCTTCCAGCCGTCCGGCCAGGGTGGAGAAACTCGCCAGCTGGTCACGGTTCAGCTTGTGATGCGGCTGGTCAGCACAGGCCAGATGGCTCATCACCCCGGCCAGCCGCAACCCATCTGGCAGGGACTCCGGCAAATCCGGCAGCCCCAGGCGGGCCATGCCGGTGTCAATATGCAGCCAGGGCGGCGGGGCCGTGCCGGTTTCCTGCATAGTGCTGGCGCGGGCAATCTGGCTCTCATCATTCAAGCTGGCGGTCAGCTGATGGGCGGTATAGTCTGCCTCGGTTCCGGGCAGCAAGCCTTCAAGAACCTGTATCGACACATCCGGCAGCAGCTGGCGCAGCGCAATGCCCTCTGCCAGCTGGGCCACACAAAAATCACGGCAGCCCGCCTGATACAAAATCGGGGCAATGCCAGCCATGCCCAACCCGTAAGCATCTGCCTTGACCACGGCGGCGGTGCGGCAAGTGCTGGCCGTCTGGCTGTCCAGCCAGCGCCAATTCGCGATCAGCCGGTCCGGATAGATGGTGATGACAGATTGTCCGGGATTGGCCATGGCGACTCCCCTTCCTGGATCAGCTGCCAGCCATCCGGCAGCGCTCTAGTTCTGCCAGCCATCCGGCAGCTGGTCCGGCAGCACCGCATCGCCAAAGCGTGTGCGGGCCCCGTCAAAGCTGACCTTGATGGCCCCGACCGGCCCGTGCCGCTGCTTGGCAATGATGATTTCGGCCAGCCCGTGAATATCCTCAGCCCGCTTGCGCCAGGCCTCTATCCGCTCATGGAATTTTTCGGAAGTTTCATTTTCGCGCTGCTCCGGCTCGCTCTTGGAATGGTAATATTCCTCGCGATAGACGAACATCACCACATCCGCATCCTGTTCAATAGATCCGGATTCGCGCAAATCCGCCAGATTGGGGCGCTTGTCATCGCGCTGTTCCACCGCCCTGGAGAGCTGGGAGAGGGCCAGAACCGGCACATCCAGCTCTTTGGCCAGCGCTTTCAAAGAGCGGCTGATATTGGAGATTTCCTGCACCCGGTTTTCCGGCCTTGCGCCCAGCTGCGCCTGCAAGAGCTGGAGATAGTCAACCACCACCAGCCCGAGGCCGGTCTGCCGCTTCATGCGCCGCGCCCGGCTGGCCAGCTGGCTGACCGACAGGGCCGGGGTGTCATCAATGAAAAAGGGCGCGCGCTGGATGGCATCGCTGGTCTGGATCAGGCGCGGCAGCTCATCCTCTTTGAAATGGCCGCGCCGGATACGGTCTGAATCAATGCCGGCCTGTTCGGCCAAAATCCGGGTGCCCAGCTGTTCGGCTGCCATTTCCAGCGAGAAAAAAGCCACCGGGGCCGCTTCTTCGCCGGTGCGCGTGGTAGAGGCCACATGAAAAGCGATATTGGTTGCCAGCGCTGTCTTGCCCATCCCCGGGCGGCCTGCCAGTATCAGCAAATCAGACCGGTGAAGCCCGCCCAGCTTCTGGTTCAGATCGGTCAGCCCGGTCGGCAGGCCAGACAGGCGCCCATCATTATTGGCCGCAGTCTCGGCCAGCCTGATCGTCTCTGCCAGCACCTTGTCAAACGCCTTCAGCCCGCTGTCTGCCTGGCCTTTTTCTGCCAGATTGAACAGATGCTGCTCGGCTTCCTCAATCATCTTTTCAACGGTGATTTCCGGCGGCGGGAAATAGGCATTGCCGGACAGCTGGTCGGTCAGGCGAATCAGCTCGCGGCGCAAATGTGCCTCATAGATGGTCAGCGCATAGTCGCCGGCCTCAGACAGCGAAACCACCCCGTCCACCAAATCATTGAGATAGCCCTCCGGCCCGTCCTCTCCAAACCCCTCATCCTCAGCAAAATAGGCCCGCAAGGTCACCGGATTGGCCAGCTGGCCGCGGCCAATCAGGCGCAGGGCGGTCTCATAGATGCGGGCGTGCAGGGGGTCGTAGAAATGCTCGGCAATCAGCGGCAGGTCGGACTTGTCCGATATGGTATTGTCCAGCAGCAAGGCCCCCAGAAAATTCTGCTCAGCCTGCAGATTATTGGGCAATTCACGGGCCTGTGCGTCGCTTTGGCGGCTGGAAGGAAAGGGGGCAATATTGGTATCGGGTGTTTTCTCGGCCATGTTCGCCAGCATAGCCGAACTGCCGGGCAAGACAAGCTGTGAACTGTGTGGATGTTGGGGATAAGTCAAAAAAAACCGGCAGCCCGCGCCGCCGGTTTTGGAAATTTTTTTTGTGACCGCCTGGCCAGCCTTTAGTTGTCCTTGCTGTCCTCAGCCTCTTCGGATGCGGCCTCTTCATCGGCAGCTTCTTCGGATGCGGCTTCCTCAGCCGGGGTCTCTTCTGAGGCGGCCTCATCAGCTGCGTCCTCAGCGGCGGCTTCTTCTGCAGCAGCAGCCTCTTCCTCAGCAGCAGCCTCAGCAGCAGCATCTTCCTCAGCAGCAGCCTCCTCCAGATCAGAGGCGACAATCGCATGGCCGAGCTGCAGCTGGGTTTCAGCTTCCTCCAGAGAGCGGGCCACATTGACCGTCACCAGGATGGCGACCTCGGCGTGCAGGGTCACTTTCACATCAAACAGGCCCAGCGTTTTGATCGCCTTGTCCATGACCACTTGCCGCTTGTCGATGGCATAGCCCTTTTCCGCAACCGCCGCAGCAATATCGCGCGCGGATACTGAGCCGAACAGCTGCCCCATTTCTGAGGCGGCCCGCACCAGCGAGACTGTCAGGTTTTCCATATCCGTGGCTTGCCCTTCGGCGGCTGAGCGCTGTTCAGCGTTGCGTGCTTCCAGATCAGCCCGTTCAGATTCAAATTTTTCCAGATTGGCCTTGTTGGCCCGCAGCGCCTTGCCGCGCGGCAGCAGGAAGTTGCGCGCATAGCCCGGCTTTACCGTGACCACATCGCCCATCTGGCCGAGCTTTTCCACCCGTTCAAGAAGAATGATTTCCATATCCGTGTCTCCTTATCCCGGCTTACACAATCGCGTAAGGCATCAGGGCCAGATAGCGGGCCCGCTTGATCGCCCGCGACAATTCGCGCTGTTTCTTGGCCGATACAGCAGAGATGCGCGAGGGCACAATCTTGCCGCGTTCAGATGTGAAGCGGGTCAGCAGCTTGACATCCTTGTAATCAATCTTCGGCGCGTTCGGCCCGGAAAACGGGCAGGATTTGCGACGGCGGCCATGCGGACGGCGCACGGCGGCGCGGGTGATTTCCAACTGTGCCATGATCAGGCCTCCTCTTTTTGGTCTGCTTTTTCGTCTGACGCGCTGTCTGCTTCTGCCGGTGCCTCAGCAGCCGGTCCGCCAGCAGGCCGCCGGTCAGAGGTGCTGCGCCGGTCGCTGCGCTCTCCCCGGTCCCCGCGATCACCGCGATCACCCCGGTCGCCGCGCTCTCCGCGCTCCGGGCGGGCCTGCATCATGATAGAGGGGCCTTCTTCCACCTCGTCAATGGCGACAGTCAAAAAGCGCAGAATATCCTCATTCAGGCGCATCAGCCGTTCAAATTCATTCAAGGTGGCCGAATCTGCCTCCAGATTCAGCAAAATATAATGGCCCTTGCGGTTTTTCTTGATCCGGTAGGCCAGCGAGCGCAGGCCCCAATATTCGCGTTTCTTGATAGAACCGCCGCCATTTTCAATAATGCCAACCATATCATTGGTCAGGTTTTCTGCCTGGGTGGCAGAGACATCCTGACGGATGATCAGCACGGTTTCATATAGCCGCATTTTTCTCTCCTTTTGGCTAATCGTCCGGGCCTTCTGGCCTGAACCAGCCAGCCGGACAATCCGGGCTGGCAAGGGAGCTGATATGAAGGCCGGAGGCTCACGCATCCGACCGAATGAGGCCGCGTTATGCCAGAAAGACCGCAGCTTGGCAAGGGCCCAAACAGATCGGCCAGTTGCCTGCTCTGGCCAGCAGCGAGGCTGGCAGGAAAAATATTGAATGGCAGGGGCCAGATATGCGATACAGTCGAAGGCACCGCAGCAAGGCAATAAGAGGATTGTTCCAAGATGGCCAAGACAGGCTTTATTTTTCCCGGTCAGGGTTCACAGACAGTCGGCATGGGGGTAGCTCTGGGCGCTGAATCTGCGGCGGCCCGCGCTGTTTTTGAAGAGGTGGATGCGGCTTTGGGCGAAAAACTCTCCCAGCTGATGGCAGAAGGCCCGGAAGAGGAGCTGCGCCTGACCCGCAATGCCCAGCCCGCCCTGTTTGCCAGCTCGCTGGCTGTGGTGCGGGCGATGGAGGAGGCAACCGGCCAGAAGCTGGCGGAGCTGGGCAGTATGGTGGCCGGCCATTCGCTGGGCGAATATGCGGCGCTGGCCAGTGCTGGCACGCTGAATATCACCGAGGCAGCCCGGCTGTTGCGGCTGCGCGGTGAATCGATGCAGGCAGCGGTGCCGGTTGGCAGCGGCGCGATGGCCGCCTTGCTGGGGGCGGATATGGATCAGGCGGCGGAATTCGTCGCCGCGGGCCGGGCGGCCGGGCTGGTGCAGATTGCCAATGACAACGCCCCGGGCCAGATTGTTATCAGCGGTGAGGTTGCTGCGGTAGAGGCGGCGATGCAAGCTGCCCGCGAGGGCGGGCTGCGGCGGGTCATGCTCTTGCCGGTCAGCGCGCCCTTTCATTGTGATCTGATGGCCCCGGCCGCAAAAGTGATGGCAGAGGCGCTGGCCAGCGCGGATATGCAGGCTGCCCGGCTGCCGGTCTATTGCAATGTTACGGCGGCCCCGGAAACCGCGGCAGGCCAGCTGCGCGATAATCTGGTAGAACAGGTGACCGGCCGGGTGCGCTGGCGCGAGACGCTGGCGGCGATGCAGCAGGATGGGGCCACCCGTTTTATTGAGCTGGGCACAGGCAAGGTCTTGTCCGGCCTGGTCAAGCGCACGCTCGACGGTGTGGACATCGCCAATATCGAAAGGCTGGCAGATTTAGAGGGGCTGTGGTGAGCCCGGCTGGCTGAAGAAAGCTTGCGATCAATCTTGAAGCAAAAAAAGGGGGGCTGAGATGTTTCAGCTGGATGGAAAAACAGCCTTGGTAACCGGCGCAACCGGGGGCATTGGGGCGGAAATTGCCCGCACGCTGCATCAGCAGGGGGCGTTTGTTGTGCTGCATGGCACGCGTGCCGAACGGCTCTCGGAACTGGCCGCAGAGCTGGGCGAGCGGGTGGCGGTGGCCGCCGCGCGTCTGGATGAAGCCGAAGCAGCTGCCGGGCTGATCGCCGCTGCGGGTGAGGCAGCGGGCGCGCCGATAGATATTCTGGTCAATAATGCCGGCATCACCCGTGATAATCTGTTGCTGCGGATGAAGGATGAGGAATGGGATCAGGTGATGGAGGTTAATCTGCGCGCGGTGATGCTGCTCAGCCGGGCGGCCTTGCGTTCCATGATGAAGGCGCGCTGGGGGCGGATTATTTCCATTTCCTCTATCGTTGGGGCGACCGGCAATCCAGGCCAGGCCAACTATGCCGCTGCCAAGGCCGGCATGGCCGGGTTCAGCAAGGCTCTGGCTGCTGAGGTGGCCAGCCGCGGGATGACGGTCAATCTGGTTTCCCCCGGCTTTATTGAGACCGCGATGACCGATGAATTGCCGGATAGCCAGAAAGAGGCGCTGCTGGGCCAGGTGCCGACCGGGCGGCTGGGCACGCCGCAAGAGGTGGCCGCGGCGGTGGCGTTTCTGGCCAGTGAAGAGGCGGCCTACATCACCGGGGCCAACCTGCATGTCAATGGCGGGATGGCCATGCTGTAACAAGCGGTTTTCCAGCCGCAGCAACATTTTTTCTGCTGCTGTGATTGACCTCTGGTCAGACCGGAAAAAGTGTGATAGGACGCTGCAATCTTTTCAAAACCGGGGTGCTTTCAAGCGTCAAAGCCTGACACCGCCCGAGAGCAAAGGGGAATAAAAATGAGCGATGTAGCAGAACGCGTTAAGGAAATTGTTGTTGAGCATCTGGGCGTGGATGCCGACAAGGTCGTGGATGGCGCGTCTTTTATTGATGATCTGGGCGCAGACAGCCTCGATACGGTTGAGCTGGTCATGGCTTTTGAAGAAGAATTCGGCTGTGAAATCCCTGATGATGCTGCGGAAAAAATCCAGACAGTCAAGGATGCGGTTAATTTTCTTGAAAGCGCTGCCTGATCCCTTTCAGGCGGATATACAAGTGGCTTTGAACGGCTGCGGGCTTGCCCCGGCGGTCGTTCAGGGCCATTATTGTTTGCAAAGCAGGGGATGAGATATGCGTCGGGTCGTCGTAACAGGCTTGGGAATGGTAACGCCGCTGGGTGTCGGCGTTAACCATAATTGGCAGCAGATCATTGCCGGGGCCAGCGGTCTGTCCCGCATTGAAAATTTCCAGGTCGATGATATTGCCTGCCAGATTGCCGGTCAGGTGCCCGAAGATGGACCAGCCCGGCGGGCTGGATATGGATCAGTTTATTGAGCCAAAGGAACAGCGCAAGCTGGACCGCTTTATCCAGCTGGGCATGGTCGCCGCCTTTGAGGCGGTTGCGGATTCCGGCTGGCAGCCAAGCGAGATCGCCCAGCAAGACAGAACCGGCGTGATGATCGGCTCTGGCATTGGCGGTTTGCAGTCCATTGTGGAGACGACCGAATTGCTGAATGAGCGCGGCCCGCGCCGGATCAGCCCGTTTTTTATTCCTTCTGCCCTGATTAACCTGATTTCCGGCCAGGTATCCATCCGCTATGGCTTTCGCGGCCCCAACCATGCGGTCGTGACGGCCTGTTCGACCGGCGCCCATGCGATAGGCGATGCGGCCCGCCTGATTCAGTTTGATGATGCAGATGTGATGGTGGCAGGGGGGCCGAGGCGGCTGTATGCCGTCTGGGAATAGCCGGATTTGCTGCTGCAAGAGCATTATCGACCAGCTATAATGATACGCCTGAACTTGCCTCGCGCCCCTATGACAAGGGTAGAGACGGCTTTGTTATGGGTGAAGGCGCTGGTGTTGTTGTGCTGGAAGAGCTGGAACACGCAAAAGCCAGAGGCGCAACCATTTATTGCGAGATTAAAGGCTATGGCCTGTCTGGTGATGCCTATCATATTACCGCACCTGCCGAAGATGGTAATGGCGGGTTCAGAGCAATGGAAATGGCGTTAAAGCGGGCAGGACTTAAGCCGTCAGATATTGATTATATTAACGCCCATGGCACCTCTACACCGCTTGGTGATTTGATTGAGGCCAATGCTGTTTCAAGACTTCTGGGTGATGCGATGGGCTCTGCTTCAATGTCATCTACCAAAAGCGCAACTGGTCATCTGCTAGGAGCGGCTGGTGCGATTGAGGCTATTTTCTCGATTATGGCCTGTCATCATGGGGTGGTGCCACCAACCTTGAATCTGAATGACCCTGAAGAGGCGCTAGACGGGCTTGATCTGGTGCCACTGGCATCACGAACCCGCGAAGTGCGTAATGCCATGTCAAATTCTTTCGGGTTGGCGGCACGAACGCATCGCTTATTATGGGGCGGTATGAAGGGTGAGTGAAGAAGAATCCTCTTCTGAGCAGGTAGCCAAACGTCCGTTTATTCTGCGTATATTTATCAGATTTGCCATTATTTCGGGGCTGGGCGCCATTGTGGCCGGCCTTGGCGGATTATGGTGGATTGACCTTATTGGTAATCAGCAGGGGCCACATGATGAGCATCAGCTGCTTTATGTCGAGCCGGGGGATGGGCGGCTAGTGCTGATGCACAAGCTGGCCAGAGAGGGTGTCATTAGCGAGAAATTTCATTATCAGATTCTCAGCCTGTGGCACCGGAACAGCCATATGCCAAAAGCAGGAGAATATCTGATTGAAGCTGGCGCATCTCTGAACCAGATTATGGCACAGCTAGATGCTGGCAAGACCTATCAGCGCCGCCTGACCATCATTGAAGGGCTTCGGTCTGTAGATGTGGTGTCCATGCTGGAAGCAGATGAGATGCTGAAAGGTGCGATAATCAGCCTGCCAGCAGAGGGCAGTCTGTTTCCGGATACCTATTTTTATAGCCGTGGCGATGACAGGCTAGGCCTGCTTGGGCGCATGCAGCAGCAAATGGAAATAAAACTGGCAGAGGTATGGGCAGAACGTGCGCCAAACCTACCATTTTCTACTGCTAACGAACTGGCTATTCTGGCCTCAATTATCGAAAAGGAAACAGGTCTGGATGAAGAACGTGATCTTGTTGCCTCTGTGTTTATCAACAGGTTGAGAAAAAATATGCCGCTTCAGTCTGACCCGACAGTGGCCTACGGTCTGTCTGATGCAGATGGTCTGAAAACCAGCTTGAGTAGAACAGACCTTAAAACACCGCATCGCTGGAATAGCTATCTTAATAAAGGCCTGCCACCAACACCTATTGCAAATCCGTCCTATGCCTCTATCTATGCGGCCGCCCATCCGAGAAAAAGTGACTATCTGTATTTTGTTGCAGATGCAAAAGGCGGGCATCTTTTTGCAAGAACGCTTGCCGAGCATAACCGGAATGTGCGAATTTATCGCAACAGGATAAAAGCTGTGAAACAACAGGCAGGAGAGCAGTAACCTGACAGAGCTGATTTCGCGTCGCGGATTAATGCTTGTGCTGTCTTCGCCTTCCGGGCCAGGCAAAACATCAATTTCACGCAAATTGCTAGAAATTGACGATAATATAAAATTGTCTGTATCAGCCACAACGCGCAAACGCCGCCCTGGCGAGGTTGAAGGTAAAGATTATCATTTCGTTGACGAGACCAGCTTTAAGCTGAAAATCAACCAGAATTATTTTCTGGAATATGCCGAAGTATTTGATCATTTCTATGGCACCCCCGCCGAACAGGTCGCAGACAGGCTTGGCCGAAGGGCGCGATGTGCTGTTCGATATTGACTGGCAGGGCACCCAGCAGCTGGCAGATGCCGCCCGGCCTGACCTGGTCTCTGTCTTTATCCTGCCGCCGTCCTTGGCGGAGCTGGAAAAAAGGCTGATCAGCCGGGCCCAGGACAGTGCCGAGGTGGTCGCGGCCCGCATGGCCAAATCAGCAGATGAGATGAGCCATTATCCTGAATATGATTATGTGATTATCAATTCTGACTCTGGCTGAGTCGGTTGCCGCCTTGCGGACTGTCCTGCACGCAGAAAGGCGGCGGCGCGAGCGGCTCACCGGCCTGTCCGATTTTGTCAAATCCCTGCGGGAGCGGGACTAGCCCAGCTGGCCTGCCGCGCGGGCCCTCGCCAATTTGCAAAAGCTCTCAACCGTGAGCTCTTGCGGGCGGGCTTGCGGGTCAATGCCGAGGCTGGCCAGCATATCGGCCCCGCCATATTTCTTGAAACTGGCCCGCAGCATCTTGCGGCGCTGGCCAAAGGCCGTCTGGGTCACCCATTCCAGATCAGCCTGCGCACAATCAAAAAGTGGGGCCGGGCGCGGCGTAATCCGCACCAATGTTGAGGTGATTTTCGGCGGCGGCACAAAGGCTTCAGGCGGAATGTCAAATAGCATTTCAGCCTCTGCCAGCCAGCTGGTCAGCACGGCCAGCCGCCCATAGGCCCGGCTGTTCGGGGCGGCGGTAATCCGCTCCGCCACCTCACGCTGGAACATGATAATCATCTCTTCAAAAGCGGTTGCGTGCCGCAACCAGCCCAGCAGCAGCGGCGTGGCAATATTATAGGGCAGATTGGCGATGATGCGGCGCGGGGCGGTGCCTGCCTGCCAGGCCGGAAAGCCGAGCGCGTCTGCCTCAACCAGCTCCAGAGCGGGCCCGGCCGCCTGTTGCAGATGTCCCAGAAAAGCGATGGCGCGGCGGTCTTTTTCCACTGCGATGACCCGCTCAGCCCCGGCCATCAGCAAGGCCCGGGTAAGCCCGCCCGGCCCCGGCCCAATCTCAATCACCGTGCCGGACAGGCTGCGGGCTGCTGCGGCGATCCGGCCGGTGAGGGTGAGGTCAAACAGGAAATTCTGCCCAAGTGCCTTTTTGGCCTGCAAATCGGCATCCGCCATAAAGGCCCGGATAGAGGGCAGGTCTGCAACCCGTTTTGCGACCTGATCAGCCGCCTTTTCTGGCGGGCTGGTCATGTCTGGCGTCTTGTGCCATTTCGCGGGCCAGGGTGAGCGCCGCTATCAGGCTGTCGGGCCGCGCCTGGCCCTGGCCGGCAATATCAAAACCGGTGCCGTGATCAGGTGAAGTTCGGATTATGGGCAGGCCGAGCGTGACATTCACACTGCCATAAAAATCAGCCATTTTCACCGGAATCAAAGCCTGATCGTGATAGGCCCCGATAATCGCATCAAACCGGCTGGCTGAGTCAGGATGAAACAGGCTGTCGGCAGGCAACGGCCCGCTGAGGTGCAGCCCGTCTGCCCGCAGCCTGTCCAGCACCGGTGCAAAAACCTCCCGCTCTTCGCGGCCCAGATGCCCGTCCTCGCCAGCATGGGGGTTCAGCCCGCAGACCGCAATATGCGGCTGGCTGACGCCAAAATCCTGCTGCAAGGCGGACTGGACGGTTGTAATCGCCGTTTCCAGCAAGGCCGGGGTGATCGCGCTTGCCACCTCGGCCAGCGGGATATGCACGGTCAGGGGCACCACCCGCAGCTGGCTGTTGGCCAGCATCATCACAGGCTGCCCGCCGGTCAGGCTGGCCAGATAGTCGGTATGCCCCTGATGGCTCAATCCGGCCTGATAGAGGCTGGCCTTGTGGATGGGATTGTGGTTATCGCCGCAGCCTGCCCCTGCATCGTCAGCTGCTGCCGCCCGGTCAATCGCTTTGATAATGGCTGCACTGTTTTGGGCGTCGGGCTTGCCGGGCACACGGTCGGCCAGTCATGCTGCCAGATGGCGAGCCTGTCCTGCTCCAGCCTTTTCCCTGGCTGCCAGCTGGTCACGGCAATCTCCAGCTGCAGGGTTTCTGCCAGGCTGGCCAGCTGGGCCTCATCCCCCATCAAGACCCAGCCGCGGCTGCCCTGATGAAAGGCGCGCAAGCTGATTTCCGGCCCGATACCGGCGGGTCACCGGGGGTCGCAATAATGGGCAGGAGGGATGTCATTCCGCCTGTGTTTCTATCACGGCCGCGCGGCGCAAACGCATCAGATAGCGGCTGTTCAAAATCGAATAGAGCTTGTCCAGCTCAGCGCGTCTCAGCACCTCCAATGGCGGCAGATTGTCTTTTGGCATGGTGCGGCTGCACAGCATGATAACAGACAGATCAAAGCCAAAGCGCAGCACCGTGGTTTTCTCACCGGGCTGCAAATCCTCCAGCACCGCGCGCAAGCCCGGATCCAGCTCCTCAACAGCAATCGTCAGCCGCCCGGCGGGCCGCCCGCTGGCCTGTTGGGCTATCTGATCCATATCCGGGCAGGTTTCCGCCACTTCGGCCTGGCTGGCCAGCTCCGTGCTTGCCTGTCCCAGCACTGCCTCGTCAGACCCGTCCGGCACTGATACCATCAGACGGGCCAGCTCCAGCTGCTGGCGGCCCGGATCCAGAAAACCCTCCGCCCGGTAGCCCAGACGGCGCAGGATAAACAGCCCGCCCTCATGCTGCAGCGGGCCAATGACCGCCCCGTCCCGGTCTGCGCCAGCTGGGCAACAAAGGCAGGCGGCAAATTGATACAGGTAACCAGCCAAGCCGCCGCGCCTCGCGGCTGCTGCCAGCGACCGAATATTGCCGCGCAATACCGGCGAAATCGGCTCCGCGCTCCAGTGCTTGTGTTATTTGCTCGGCCAGATCACGGGTGGCTGCTGGCCCGCGCGTCTGGGTTGGCACCAGCACAATTTCAGACAGGTTGAATTGCGGCTCTGCCAGATTTTCTTTCAGCCGCGCGCGCTCCTGCTCTGCCAGCTGATCCAGATTTTCAAACTGGCGCGGAAATCTGGCCTGCAATACAGAGACCCACAAAATATCCGCCCGGAATTTTTCCAAAGCAGCGGAGAGCGGAATATCGCGGGCCGCCAGAATAGCGGCAGCTGGCTGGCCAGTTCCGCCAAGCGCCTCATCCAGCAGCTGGGCGCGCCCCGCGGGCCCGGCCTGGATAGCAGGCGGCAAATCTGCCCCGGCCTGCAATTTCAGCATCTCATCGGTCAGCATCTCCAGCGCATCTGCTTCCAGCTGGGCCCGATTTTCAGCGCTCAGCTCAAAGCCGGAGAGCAGCGCCAGAAGCCGGGTGCGGTTTTCCAAATCAATCGTGGTGATAGGCGCGCCATTGACTGTGGCCTTGATGCTGGCCCGGTCAGCAGCAAAAGACGCGGGCAGCCCAGCCAGCAAAGCCCGGTCAGAAACAGACACAGGAATTTCAAGGCGGTCAAACCGATCCAGCGCAGAGCCATATTTTTCAATCCTGTCAAATTTCATCCACCCGCGTGATCAGGAATCCGCCAAGTGTAAAGACCACCAGCGCAGGCACCCATCCGGCTATCATGAAAGGCAGTCTGGCTGACCCTCCCAGCAAATAAACCAGATCGGACATAAAATAAACAGCAAAGCCTGTCCCCAGCCCCAGCAGAACCAGCCGCAGCCTCTGGCGGCGGGAAAATGGACAACGGTAAAGCCCGCCGCCAGCATGATCAGGCCCAAAAGCAGGAACGGGCTGGCCAGCAGCTGATGAAAGCGCACCTGATGGGCGTTGGCTGGCAGTCCGGTCTGTTGCAGCATGGAAATAAAGCCGGGCAGGCCAAACACGCTGACCGTATCGGGCGGTGCAGAGGCCCGCAGCAACACCCGCTCATCCAGCCTGGTTGCCAGCGTGATATTGCCCAGCTGCTCAACCTGGCCGTCATTGCGGATTTTTTCGGCTTCCTGCAATCCCCATTTGCCGTCCCCAAGGCTGAGCGCATCTGCGGTCATGCGCCATTCCAGCCGCCCTCTCTCATTCAGCTGGTAAATCACCGGACTGTTAATCACCAGCCTGTCCGGGTCCAGATTTTGGCCGTGGATGATGATATCCTTGCCTGCTGTCTGGTCGCGCAGCCACAGGCCGCTGGCCGCGATGGTCAGCCGGTTATTCTCTGCCGGGCCGAATATATTCTCAATCCACAGATTATATTGGCGCTGGGTCGCAGCTGAAATGGGGTTGATACAGGTCAGATACAGGAAATGACAACGGCAACCCCGACAAAAGCCGGGGTCAGGGCTTGCCAGACCGTCTGGCCAAAACTGCGGGCCGCGACAAATTCATGGCTTTTTGACCAGCTGGCAAAACACAGCATGGAGCCGAACAGAACCGAGAAAGGCAGTAAAATCTCCACCAATATGGTAGGTGGCGTGCATCAACAGGCATGCTCAAACATCTCATGGAATTGAAATATCCTGCTCCAGCTTCACAGCCAGCCTCCTGCCATGTGCCTCCCATTTCCATCCAGCAGCATCACAAAGGCCAGCAACCCGCACAAGGTTGCCAGCAGCCAGCCAATATATTGGCGCACCATAGCAAACGGTCAGGATAAGGGACAGCCCGGCCCGCATCACTGGCCTCCTATCAGCGCGCGGCCTGTGGGGTCTCCAGCAGCGGCCTCCTCGCGCGCCAGCCAATAGAGGCAAACCGGCATCGGTGCAGCAGGCAAATCAGACAGATCAAAGCGGCCAAAGATAGCAGGTTGGCCAGCTCGCTGACCGGCTCAGCACAAAGGTTATCTGCGTGGTAAGCCAGCTCGGGCTAGCACCACCCGCACCACCCGCATCTGGCCAGAACGGCACAGTCTTCTGCCGCGCAGCAACATAGCAGCCAGCAGGCTGAGGCCGGTGGACGATCGGCGCGGTGATCCGGTGAATAGCTCAAATTGGCGCCTGCAACACATTTCGCCAGCCTCGCCGCTGAACAGGGCGGTGATAGATTCCCGTTAAAACACAGCGCCGATTGATTTGCTGCTGAACTGAGCTGCGAAATATCCAGCAAAGTGACTGCCGGGACCCAGCAATGCGCTATTGCCGCCCTGACGGCTGATTTCCGTGCGCTGGCCCTGTTCGAGAACCAGCATCTGGCGGCCCTCTTTCAGGGTAAAGCGCCCATTGCCTGCGGTATAGGTTACGATCTTGTCCGGCTGGCGGGTATCTTGAATAAAGACCTGTCCGATTTGCTTGTCTGCCTGTTTCTCGCCAATAAAAATGGTCAGATTTTCATCCAGACCAACAAAAACCCCGTTACGCACCAGAATTTTCGGCACGCTGCTGCGCAATTCCATCTGCAATTCCTTGAAATGGCTAAAGGAAGCAGGCAGCAGCCACAGGGAATTTACCGCCAGAATTGCGGTCAGCCCGGCCCCAAACAGCAGCGGCAGCCTGGCCAGCTGCAAGGGCGAGATGCCAAAGGATTGTGCCACGATCAGCTCGCGGTCAGAAAACATCCTGTTATAAACAAAAATCACCGCGATAAAACCGGCCAGCGGAACCGCAACCATCAGCCAAAGCGGCACTGACAAGATGGAGAGCAGCAGGAAATCTGCCAGCGGCGCGCCGCGATTAATCACCAGCTCCATCAATCGCAGGGCCTGATTAAGCCAGACAACAGCCAGCAAGCTGGCCAAAATCAGGCCAAAACTGACGAAAAAATTGCTGAGATGATAGCGTGTTAACTGCATCCGCGCTTGCTGTGACCCTGTGCTGACGAATTTTTTGGCTGCTGCCTGCCTGTCCGGCCTGTTTTCTGACAGCCTGCATATAGCATGAAACTGGCCTGCTTTGCAAAGCTGTCTCCATCGCCTGCTTGCCAAGGCCGGCCCGGCTGTGCCAGATTGTCCAGACATTTCAGCCAGCAGCTGTTTCCAGATGCTGGATTTCGGGTCACATGATATTTTCCTGATCTATAAGGATGATGCCAATGAGTTATCAGCTAGAGGTTTCTTTTCACAGCAAATCCGGCAAGGTGTGCCGGTCCTGATCCCGCGGGGCAGAGGCGGCTGGCTGGCTGGCTCCGGCTGACCAGAGAGCTGGCCAGAGAGGTGGCCAGCGCGGCTGAGGCGGCCTGTTCCGCAGCTGATTTCAAATCTGCCAACAAACAGTTTTTAGCCGTGCATGGCCCGGCCGGGCCGCTGCTGGTAGCCGGAGCCGGAGCGGGGCTGTCCGCCGGACTGGCAGCAGAGGAATGGGGCGCCGCCCTCTATCGGCAAATGCGCGCCAAGCCTTTTCGCCAGCTGCGGCTGGACGGGCGCGGGATGGAGGCTGGGACGCTGGCGGATATCGCGGCTGGTGCGCTGCTCGCTTCTTATGAATTCAACCGCTATTTCAGCCAGAAGAAAAACCCTGACCAGCCAGCCAAATTAATGATCCTGTGCGATAGCCCGGCGAAAATGAAGCCTGTCTGGACAGACAGGCAGGCGCTGGCGAACGGGGTTAGTCTGGCCCGTGATTTGCTTTATGAGCCGGCCAACCAGCTGTATCCGGCCGAATTTGCCAAACGCTGCAAAAAGCTGGCCGGGCTGGGGCTGAAGATAGAGGTGATGGCTGAGTCCAAATTGCGCCAGCTGGGCATGGGGGCCCTGCTGGGCGTTGGCCAGGCAGCAGCGCGCGATTCAGCCGTGGTTATCATGCAGTGGCAGGGCGCACCGAAAAAACAGCAGCCGCTGGTTTTGGTCGGCAAGGGGGTCTGTTTTGACACCGGCGGCATTTCGCTGAAACCGGCCAAGGGCATGGAAGATATGAAATGGGATATGGGCGGGGCCGCGGCGGTGACCGGCGCGATGGCTGCGCTGGCTGAACGCAAGGCAAAGCGCAATGTCATCGGCATAATCGGGCTGGTGGAAAATATGCCTGATGGCAATGCCCAGCGTCCGGCGATGTTGTCACCTCGCTCTCTGGCCAGACGATTGAGGTGATCAACACAGATGCCGAAGGCCGGCTGGTGCTGGCAGATTTGCTGACCTATGTGCAGGACAGGTTCAAGCCGGCTGCGATGGTCGATCTGGCTACGCTGACCGGGGCGATTATTGTCTCACTTGGCAAGGAATATGCCGGGCTGTTCGCCAATAATGATGATCTGGCAGACCAAATAGGCCAGGCCGGCCAGCTGACTGGCGAGAAAAACTGGCGGATGCCGCTGGGCAAGGCCTATGATGCCCAGCTGAAATCACATATCGCAGACATGAAAAATATCGGCGGCCCCTGGGGCGGGTCGATTACGGCGGCCTGTTTTCTGCAGCGCTTTGTCAAGGATACGCCCTGGGCGCATCTGGATATTGCCGGCAAGGTCTGGGCAGACAAGGCCGGCCCGCTGCATCCGGCAGGCGGCACCGGCTATGGGGCAAGCGGCTGTTGAACAGGCTGGCCGATGACTGGCAGGATCTGGACGGGTAGCGGGCATGGTTGGGGCCGCCTCTGATCAAAACCGGCAGATTGACTTCTATCATCTGACAGATGAGGAATTCGGCGCGCCTGCAGCGCTGATCGCCCATAAATCGGTCGCCAGCGGACATAAGCTGTTGATGCTGGCCTCCAAGCCGGTTGCGGCCAGCCTGTCTGATGCACTCTGGACAACCCGGCCGGACAGCTTTCTGGCGCACGGGACAGATGACGGGGAGGGGCTGGCCCATGCGCCAGTCTGGATCAGCACAGAGCCGGACAAAAACCCGATAGAGGCAGATTTCCTGTTGCTGACAGCCGGGCTGGAAATGGATGATATGCAAGGATTCAGGCGCGTCTTTAACCTGTTCAACGGGGCCGAGGAAACAGCCCTTGCCAAGGCACGGGAGCAATGGAAGAGCTGGTCTGGACAGGGCAGCTGGCAGTGCCGCTATTTTGCCCCGTCCGAGACAGGTGGCTGGCAGCAAAAAGCCTGATCGCCGCGCTTTTCTTTTGCCCCTTTCCCTGTTATAAGGCGCGCAGTTTTCCTAAATGGGGCCGGTCTGGTTGAGTCCGGCCTTTTGCAGACAAAAAAGGATTTATTCTCATGGCTGTTACCCGCACCTTTTCCATTATCAAGCCGGATGCTACCCGCCGCAATTTGACCGGGGCTATCAATGCCCGCATTGAGGAGGCGGGCCTGCGTATCATCGCCCAGAAACGGATCCAGATGAGTGAGGAGCAGGCGAAAAGCTTTTATGCGGTGCACGCCGAACGCCCCTTTTACGGCGAGCTGGTCAGCTTTATGACCTCTGGCCCGGTTGTGGTGCAGGTTCTGGAAGGGGCGGATGCGGTCCCGGCCTATCGCCAGGTGATGGGCGCAACCAACCCGGCTGATGCAGCCCTTGGCACCATTCGCAAGGATTTTGCCGAGAGCATTGAGGCCAATTCCGTGCATGGCTCTGATTCAGATGAAAATGCCGCGATAGAGATCGCCCATTTCTTTACCGATGCAGAAATTGTCGGCTGAACGCAGCTCTGGCTGAGCCGGGCAAACCGGCACGGCCGGCGCATGCCATCGCGGCAAGCGCCCGTTTTTATCCCTGCCTCCGCCCCTGGCTAGAGCAAGAAAATCGCCATCAAGACCAGCACCACCGCGATTGCAATGATACAATATTTCGCAAAATTGAGGCTGTTCTGGTAAAAAGCCAGATGCGCCTGTGCCTGTTTGTCGAGATTTTTGGTATCCATCAGATCGTTCCCCCACGATAGCCCGGCTGGCCAGTCGCAAGCCGGAATGCACCTAACCCATTTTATGCCTGCTCGCCGGTCTGAAATCAACCGTGATCTTCTGCCGCAGGCGGCCCCTTGGACAGCCACAGCAACCCGGCCGCGTCCGGGTCTGGCAGCTGGGCTGCGGGGTGCCAGACAACCCCGCGCTCAAGGCTGAGATGCCCGTCTGCCAGCGCGGCCAGCACAGCCGGATAGCACAGATGCTCTGCTGCCAGCACGCGGGCCGCAAGCCCCTCTGCCGCATCATCAGCAAATACCGGAACCGCCGCTTGCAGGATCACCGGCCCCTCATCCATGCCCGGCGTGACCAGATGAATGGACAGCCCATGCTGGGTGTGACCGGCCGCCAGGGCGCTGATGATGTATCCAGCCCTTGAAATGCGGCAAGAGAGACGGGTGGATATTGATCACCCGGCCCGCCAGCTGATCCAGAAACTCAGCTGACAGGATAGCCATATAGCCTGCCAGAAAAACCCAGTCAGCCCGGGCGGTCGTGATCGCCTCCAACAGGGCCTGTTCCTGCCCCGGGCGGCGGCCAAACTCTGCCGGGGCCAGCATTTTGGCCGGTATATTGCGCGCGGCTGCCCGCTCAAGCCCGCTGGCCGGCCGGTCGGCTGCGACCAGCACCACCTCCAGCTGCTCTGGCCTGGTGGCGCATAAATCCAGCAGCTTGTCCATATTGCTGCCGCGCCCGGATATCAGAATCGCGATTTTCAGCGGCCCGGCCACCGGTCAGTCCTGAAACCAGTTATCCAGAACCACCGCGGCCCCGCTGCGCGGCTCCATCTGGCCAATCTCAAACGCATCTTCGCCAATTTCTGCCAGCCCGGCCAGCATCCCCTCGGCCTGATCAGCCTGCACCACCAGCAAGGCCCCGATGCCGCAATTAAAGGTTCGGGCCAGCTCCTGGCTATCCAGCCCGCCCGCCTGTTCCAGCCATTCAAAAAGGCCAGCCAGCGGCCGGGCGGCCATATCAAGGCGCATGGCCAGATCACCGGAATGAACGCGCGGCGGATTTTCAATCAGCCCGCCCCCGGTAATATGGGCCATGCCATGCAGCCCGCCTGTTGCCAGCGCTTTTGCAATCGCCCGGCTGTAGATGCGGGTCGGGGTCAGCAAGCTCTCGGCCAGCTGGCGGCTCCGGTCAAAGGGGGCCGGGTCGTGCCAATCCAGCCCGCTGCGCTCAACAATCCGGCGCACCAGCGAAAACCCGTTCGCATGAACACCGGAGGAGGGCAGGGCAATTATCCGGTCTCCGGCCTGTGGCAGGTTGCGGTTCAGCAGCTGGCCCCGTTCTGCCGCGCCGACACAAAAACCGGCCAGATCAAAGCCGCCCTTTGGATAAACACCGGGCATCTCGGCAGTCTCGCCGCCGATCAGCGCACAGCCAGCCGCCTCGCAGCCATCGGCGATACCGGCGATAATCTCTGCGGCCTGATCCGTGTCCAGCTGGCCGGTTGCATAATAATCAAGAAAAAACATCGGCATCGCGCCCTGAGCCAGAATATCATTGGCACACATGGCCACCAGATCGATGCCCAGCCCGCGATACAGGCCGGCCGCCCGGGCAATTTCCAGCTTGGTGCCCACCCCGTCTGTTGCGGCGACCAGCAGCGGGTCTTTCAGCCCCGTAGCCTGCAGGTCAAACAACCCGCCAAAGCCGCCCAGATCCGGGTTGGAGCCGGGCCGCGCCGTGCGGGCCGCCTCTGGCTTGATACGGTCAACCAGCGCCTCACCTGCATCAATATTCACCCCGGCTTGCCGATAGGTCAGCCCGCCATCCCGGCTGGCTCTCCGGCTGTCTTTTTGTTTGGGTTTATCCTGCATATTGTCTGATCCCGGATTGATGCTATGATGCGGTGAAGAAGTCTTTGCAGCTTTTGTTCAGTTCTTGTCGGCTGTTGGCAGCCGGGCGGGAGAGGCCGCCGGATGATGCGCTTTCATATCACATTCCTTGCCATCTGTTTAGCCCTGCTCTCAGTGTCGGCACGCGCGAAATGTGTCCTGCCGGTCTATGGGGCCGAGCAGGTGCAGATTGATGAATTTGCTGAGTCCGGGCGCACCGCCCGCGAGCTGGGCACCACTGCGGCAGTGGATGAGGCCTTTGCCAGGGTGGTGCAGCGAATCGCGCTGAACCGGCAAGAGGCCAGCCAGCTGCTGGCTGAGGAGCGGGCAGAGGATTATCTCGATTTTGTGCATATTCGCTCAGAGAATGCGCTGCCCAAACGCTATATGGCAGAGCTGGATATTTGCTTTGATGCGGCACGGGTGCGCACATTGTTTCAGGCAGGCGGGCTGGATTTTGCCGAATTGCCCAGCGCCCCGGTTGTGGTCTTGCCGGTTTTTGCCCAACCTTCCGGGGTGCGTTTGTGGGACCGGGCGAATAGCTGGATAGCAGGCTGGGCAGAGCAAACCAGCCGCCATGACGGGCTTTTGAGTTTTGTCAGCCTGCCTGAAGGATTGCTGACTGAGCGGCAATTATCGGAAAATCTGGTTTACGCAGAAGACCAGGAGGTGCTGGCGGTCGCGGCCAGGCTGGCCGGGGCGCGCCAGCTGGTCTGGGCGCTGGCGGAAATTGACTATAGCCAGACCCGCCCGCGCCTGTTGATACGCGCCCGGCTGTTTGATGAGAGGGGCCAGCTGGTGGCCCCGCTCGCCGCCGAGGAGGTGGTGCTGACCGGCCAGCAGAATATGAGTGCCCTGTTCAGCCGCTTTCAGACACGCATAACAGATGATCTTGAACAGCGCTGGCGGCGCAATAATCTGGTTCTGCAAGGGGCGGCCGCGCGTCTGGTGGTCAGTGCTGATTTGCGCGGGCTGGCACAATGGCATCGCTTGCAGGCGGATTTGGCCGGCTTGCCGGAAATCCTGCGGGTTGTGCCGCTGAAATTATCTGCGACGCAGGGAACGGTTGAATTGCAGCTGGCCGGGTCCTTGTCTGCCCTGCGCACGGCCCTGCAGCTGCAAGGTTGGGAATTGCGCGGCCGCAGCAATGGCTATCGGCTGGTCAGAATGTAAGGCAGGCAAAATGGCACAGCTTCCCTTGACCATGCCTGCCCGCCCAGGCCCGCAAGATTTGGGCTGGATTGAGGCCCCTTCCAATAAACAGGCCCGCGACTGGCTGGCCCGCTGGCCGGATTGGCCGGGCCCTTGGCGCGGCTTGAATATCTGGGGCCCGCCTGCCAGTGGCAAGAGCTTGCTGGGACAGATTTTTGCCCGCCAGACAGAGGCTGTCTGGCTGGACAGTCTGGCCGCGGCCAGCCGCCCGGCCCCGTCTGCACGGCCGCTGATTCTGGATAATCTGACCACCAGCCCGGCCTGGGATGAAGAAGAATTGCTGCATCTGATCAATGACAGCGCGGCGGCCGGGGGAGGGCTGCTGCTGCTGTCTGAAGAGCCGGTTGCCGGGATGGGCTGGCAGCTGGCTGATCTGGACTCGCGGCTGCGCAGTTTTGCTGCCGAGGAAATAGGCGCGCCGGATGACGGTTTTTTGAAGGCGTTGCTGGACAGGCATTTTGTCGCCCGCCAATGCCTTGTTCCGGGATCCGTGCTGGACTATATCACCTCCAGAATGCCGCGCAGCCATCAGGCGGCTGCCCGGCTTGCGGCTGAGATCGACGCCCGGTCTCTGGCCAGTGGCAAGCCGGTGACCATCGCTTTGGTGCGCGGCTTGTTTGAGCAACAGGAAAAATTTGATTTTAACAATTAGGAAAAGAAAGAGCAAAAGCCATGCTTGATTTTGGGTTAAAAGGGCGCAAGGCGCTGGTATGTGCCTCATCAAAGGGGCTGGGCTTTGGCTGTGCTGAGGCGCTGGCGCGCACCGGGGCGGATCTGGTCATGTGTGCTCGCGGGGCTGAGCGGCTGGGTGAGGCCGCAGATGCGCTGCGCCGCAAGACCGGCGTTGAAATTACCGAGGTTGCCTGTGATATTACCACGCCTGAGGGGCGTGCCGCCGTGCTGGAGGCTGCCGGGAGCGTTGATATTCTGGTCAATAATGCGGGCGGCCCGCCTGCCGGGGATTTCCGCGATTGGGAGCGTGAGGATTGGATCAAGGCGCTTGATGCCAATATGCTGACCGCGATTGAGCTGATCAAGGCGGTGATCGATCCGATGATCAAAAATAAATTTGGCCGGATCGTGAATATCACTTCCGGGGCAGTGAAATCGCCTATCCCGCAGCTGGGCCTGTCAAACGGCGCGCGGGCCGGGCTGACCGGCTTTGTTGCCGGGCTGGCACGCCAGGTGGCGATTCACAATGTGACCATCAATAACCTTCTGCCCGGCCAGTATAATACCGACCGGATTGAGATGCTGATTGATCTCCGGGCCAAGCAGGAGGGCAAGAGCAATGCGGACATCCGCAAGCTTCTGGAATCCGGCAATCCAGCCGGGCGACTGGGGGAGATTCATGAATTCGGCTTTGCCTGCGCCTATATATGTTCGGCCCATTCCGGCTTTCTGGTGGGGCAGAATATCCTGGGGGATGGGGGCAATCTGAACCTTACGATGTAGGAGGGCTGCGCTCAATCAGCTCTATCTCACCCTGTCTGACGGCCAGGGCCAGCTCGCCATGCTTGACCTTGAGGGCCAGCTTGCCAAACAGATCATGCCGCCAGCCGGACAGGGCGCGCACCTTGGCCGTATCTGAAAGCGCCAGCAATTCCAGCTCCTCTGCCGTGGCGATGAGGCGCGGGGCGACCTGATGCCTGTCGGTCACATATTTCAGCAGGACGCGCAGCAAATCCATCACCGCGGCGGGCGGTTTTTCCCGCCTTGGTCTGGGGTCTGCTTTCGGCCATTGGTTTTTTGGCCGACTTTCGGCTTTTTGCAAAATCTCTATAACCGGGGCGGCAAAAGCGCCATTGGAGCCGCCCGGAAAACCGCGGATTTTTTTCAGATCAGCTGTGGATTGCGGGGCGCTGCCAGCCAAATCCAGCAAGGTTTCATCCCGCAGGATACGCCCGCGCGGCATATTGCGGCGGATGGCCTCGCTCTCGCGCCAGCTGGCCAATTCCTGCAGCCGGTTCAGCATAGCCGGCTTGTTGCTGCGGATTTTCAGCCGCTGCCAGGCCGTTTGCGGGTCTTGCCGATACAGGTCCGGGTTGGCCAGCTGGTGCATTTCCTCAGCCGGCCAGTCCTGGCGACCCTGCTGGGCCAGCCTGTCTTCCATCATCGGGTAAATCTTGTGCAGATGAATAACATCATCCAGCGCATAGCGCAGCTGGCGATCGCTGAGCGGGCGCTGGGACCAATCGGTAAAGCGCGAGGATTTATCCAGCTCCAGCCCCAGAAAATCCTGCACCAGCTTTTCATAGCCAACCTGATCCCCCAGCCCGCAGACCATCGCCCCGATCTGGGTATCATAAAGCGGGGTGGGCAGGCGGCTGCCCAGATTGTAGAAAATTTCCAAATCCTGACGGCCAGCATGGAACACCTTGGTCATGGTTTCATCATCAAGAAGCTGCCAGAGCGGGGCCAAATCCAGCGTCTGGGCTAGCGGGTCAAGGGCCACGGCCTGATCAGCCGCACAGAGCTGGATAAGACAGAGCTGCGGATAATAGGTGGATTCGCGCATAAACTCTGTATCCACGGCGATAAAATCACAGTTCTTGATACTCTCAATCCAGTCGAGAAGCTGGTCAGTGTGGGTGATAAGCTGGGATTTTTGGGTCATGGCTCCTGCACTGTAGGCTAATAAGCAGGAAAAACATAGAGGCCGCTTGCCGATAGCGCCAAATGGCCTATTCTAAGAGAGGGTTTTTCACCAGCTGGCATGGGAACGGGCCTTGCGCCCGGCTGCCGGATTATGAAACAGGAGACAGAGCAAATGGCCCGTGCTTTCAGCCAGCCGTTTTTTATCACAATGTTGCAGGCTGCGGCCACTTTCCTATCTGTTTGCGGGCTGGCTCTTGCGGTTCAGCCAGCCAAGGCGCAGCTGGCCGGACATCAGGTCAGCTATGAGATGCGGCTGTTGCGGGCGGACCCGGATGCCAAGATTGCGGGCATAGAGGGGCGCACGGACTTTCAGCTGACCAGGGAATGTTCGGGCTGGACTTCGCTGGAAGAATATTTGCTCCGCTTTGAATATAGCGAGGGCGAGGATGTCGTGCTGGCCTCGCATTTTGAGAGCTGGGAACAGTCAGATGGGCGGCTCTACAGTTTTGAGGTGCAAGAGCAGTCCAGCTTTGAAGAGGAAACGACCAACAGATTGTTAAACATGTGTAACTGGAACGG
>JAYPQA010000012.1:0-37500 GCA_038131695.1 Alphaproteobacteria bacterium
TCCGGATGCGGCGCGGACCGGTATCCGGCGTCACCAGCTCGCTCAATTTCTCGAAAGCCGGAATTTCAAGCCCCAGCTTTTCTGTTACCAGCTGGCGAATGGCCATATCCAGCATCGGCTCCAGCGGTGATTCATCCCGCTCCCAGCGGCCGATGCTTTGGCCATCCCGGTGCAGCAGGCGGCCCAGCTGGCCCTGTGTCAGCCCCATTTCAGTGCGCAGGAATTTAACTTCACGGCCCGTCAGCGTGCCGGGCGCACACACAATGCCCTGGGCAATATAATGATGCAGGCATTTTAGCTGAGCGGCGCGTCTGCCTGCTGGTCAAAAAAGGCCCGCGTTTCAGCGATGGCTTCGGCCAGCCCGACACGCCGGACTTCCACGCCGGGCGGAAAGGCATCGGTGAGCCGGGTCGGCAGGCGACTATCCAGCATCACGAATATGCCGCGATCCGTGCTTCGCCGAATCAGCCGCCCGAAAGCCTGGCGCAGCTTCATGCGGGTCAGATGCTCAGACCAGCTTTGCCGCCCCTGCCAGGCGGCCCGCGCCCGAAACAGCATATCCGGCCTCGGCCAGGGCACCCGGTCATAACAGATCAGCCGCAAAGCCTCTCCCGGCACATCCACCCCATCGCGCACCGCATCCGTGCCCATCAGACAGGAATCGCGATCTGCCCGGAACAGATGCAGCAGGGTTTGCAGATTCATCTGGTCAATATGCTGGGCATAGAGCGGCAAATCTGCCGCCTCCAGCTGGCGGTGCAGCTCTGGCCAGACAGATTTCAGCCGGTGAATGGCGGTGAACAGCCCCAGCCCGCCACCGCCTGCCGCCTGCATCAGCCCGGCCATGGCCGCTGCGGTTTTCACCGGGGCATCGCGCTCCAGATCGGTGACCACAAAAAGCCGCGTCTGGCTGGCATAGTCAAAGGCGACTCATGCGCGCTGAGCAAGGCCGGATGATCCAGATGATCCGCCCCGCTCAGCAGCCGGGCCATCTGCCAGCCCTGACCCTCCTTGCGGGCCGAGCCATTTTCCGGACCATTTTCCGGGGCATTTTTTGGGCCATTTTCCGGCTGGCTGTCACGCAGGGTTGCAGAGGTGATCAAAACCCCATGCGCCGGGCCCAGCACCGTCTCGGCAAAAGGCAGGGTGGGATCCAGCCAATGCCGCCGCACCCCGATATCCAGATCGCGCCCGTCGCTGCGATCAATCTGTATCCAATCCACAAAACCATCGCGGCCATGCTGGCTCTGGGCACAATCTGCCAGCAAGGCTTGCCAGGCGGCCAGCGGGCCATCACAGCGCCGCCGCAAGCCGCGCACCGCCCCTTCCAGCCGCACCCGCATCTGGCTGTCCAGCTGGTCGGCCTGTTCACTCAGCAAGCTCTCCAGCAGGCTGGCCAGCTGGCGCAATGGCTCTTGCATCCGGCCCAGCATTGTGCCGAATTCGGCGGCTCTGGCGATCAGCGCATCGGGCAAGGGCCAGAGATCGGTTTGCACATCAAAGCCGGTTTCCATATCAGTGCCGCGCTGATAGGCCAGCCAGCGCAATTCAGCAAAAAACCCCTCGGCTGGCCCGTTTGGCTGATTGGCTGAGAGCCGCGCCCGCCAGCCTGTGCCGGGCAGATCGCGGGCCGCCTCACAGGCCGCCTCCAGAATCTCCAGCCCCTTCTCCTCAGACGCCAGCAATTCGCCCAGCCGTTTTTTCAAGCCTCTGGCCCGGCCCCGCCGACCATCCTCGGCCCCGCGAATCCAGGACCGCATCTCGGCGGCCTCACCGGCGCTGAGCAGGGCTGAAAAGGCGCTGTCTGCGGCATCGAAAACATGATGCCCCTCATCAAAAATATAGCGGCTGGGCCGGCGCCGGTCAGACGGGTCATTGAGCGCGGCCTGAACCATCACCAGCGCGTGATTGGCCACCACAATATCGGCCTGTCTTGCCCCGCGCACGGATTTTTCAACAAAGCATTTATGGTAATGCGGACAGGCAGAATGGATACATTCCCCGCGCCTGTCCGCCAGCCCGGATGACCAGCGCGGCCCGATCAAATCCACCAGCCAGGCCGGAAAGCTGGCCCCGGTAAAATCACCATCCGGGCTGGCCGCCGCCCATCTGGCCATCAAGCCCAGCGCGACCGCATTGGCAGGCTGGCCCGGCATCTGGCCCAGCGCCTCTTCCAGATTGAGCAGGCACAGGTAATTTTCCCGCCCCTTGCGGATAACAATGCGCGGGCTGGCGCTCTCAGAACGCCGGGAGGCAGGCAGGGCTGAGAGTTCATCGGCTATCTGCTGTTGCAGCGTGCGGGTATAGGTGGATATCCAGACAGTCGCGTCATTTTGTTCCGCCCACAGGCTGGCCGGGGCCAGATAGCCCAGCGTCTTGCCGGTGCCGGTTCCGGCCTCGCTCAGCAAGAGGGCCGGGGGCGGGCCGGTTTCCGGGGCAACAAAAATCTGCGTCACCGCGGCTGCATAGTCTGATTGGCTGCTGCGGGTCTCGGCGCGCCCGCCCAGCATTTCGGCCAGCCTGTTGCGCGCCGTGTCCGGCATGACCGGCTTGCTGCCCGGCTCTCCCCTTGGCGGCAGGTCGGGAAATTCCGGCAGCCGGTTCCAGATGGCAGCAGCCTGGCCGTCCGGCGGGCCGGGCGGGCTGTCGCTAACGCCCAGCCGGGTCAGTATCAGCCCGGCCCAGCCCCAGCCGCCCTTGCCCATCATCAAGGCCATCCCTGCCAAATCGGCTTGCTGACGCGCGCCCAGATTATCCAGATCATCCAGCAACAGCCCGGCGGCCCGGCCAATGGAAACCGCCTGATCGGCCAGCCCGACAGGCCGCGGCAAGCCGCATTCAGCTGCCAGCCCCGCCGCGCTGGGCAAGAGCGGGCGGGCCGGCCGGATAAAGGCAAACAACTCCAGAACATCCAGCGCATCGGCCAAATCCACATCCCCGCAGCGCGCCGCTGTCCAGCGCCGGTGACAGATAAGCGGGCGCGTTCCGGCCAGCTTGCCTGCCAGCTGGCCCATCGGGCCTGTCTCAATTTCACCGCCTGGGCTGATCCAGGCAAAGCTCTCGCGGCCCGGGCACAGCACCGGGCAGGCGCCCAAATCCAGAATTGTGCGGGTGAAGAGTGACATAGCCGGATTATAGGACACAAACCGGCCTGCTCGCCAGTTCTGTTTGCCGGGCGGTGGATTTGCCAAGCAGTGGATTTGCCGGGCGGTGGACAGGCCGGCCCGCAGGATGATCGCCAAAAAGCGCGCAAAAAGACTGGCTTCAAACGGGCTTTGCCGCTAAAAGGGTGGGCAATCAGACACCTGCCGGACAACCAGCTGCCCTATCGGATATGACCCAATCACCGCCCATCGCCAGCCAGCCGCCTTTTGATGCCGCCCAGGCAGAGCTTGCCGAACAGGCCAAATCCTGGCCCTTTGCCGAAGCCCGCGCGCTGCGTGACCGGCTGGACAAACTCGCCCTGCCTGCGGATCAGCCGGTGCTGTTTGAAACCGGCTATGGCCCGTCCGGCCTGCCGCATATTGGCACTTTTGGCGAGGTTGTCCGCACCTCCATGGTGCGCCATGCCTTTGCGGTGCTGACTGGCCGTCCCACCCGCCTTGTCTGTTTTTCAGATGATCTGGACGGGCTGCGCAAGGTGCCGGACAATGTGCCGAACCCGGACCAGCTGGCAGACTATCTGGACCAGCCGCTGACCAGCGTGCCGGACCCGTTTGGCACGCATGACAGTTTCGGTGCCCATAATAATGCCCGCCTGCAAGCCTTTCTGGACAGTTTCGGCTTTGACTATGAATTTGTCAGCGCGAGCGAGCGCTATCGCAGCGGGGCTTTTGATGACACTTTGCTGGCGATGCTGAAAAATTTTGAGAAAATCCGCCAGATCATTCTGCCCACGCTGGGGCCGGAGCGGCGCGAGACCTACAGCCCGTTCCTGCCGATTTGCCCGCGCAGCGGGCGGGTGCTGCAGCTGCGCGCTGAGGCCATTGATCCGCAGGCTGGCACCATCAGCTATCGCGACCCGGATGATGGCAGCCTGTGTGAAGTGCCGGTAACCGGCGGGCATTGCAAGCTGCAATGGAAGGCGGATTGGGCGATGCGCTGGCTGGCCCTGGGTGTTGATTATGAAATGAGCGGCAAGGATTTGATCGACTCTGTCACCCTCTCTTCAAAAATTGTGCGGGCCATGGGCGGCACCCCGCCAGCTGGCTTTTCCTATGAGCTGTTTCTGGATCAAAATGGCGAGAAGATATCGAAATCGCGCGGCAATGGCCTGTCGATAGAGGAATGGCTGACCTATGGCAGCCCGCAATCGCTGTCCCTGTTCATGTATGGCCAGCCAAAGCGGGCCAAGCGGCTCTATTTTGACAGTATTCCCAAAACCGTGGATGAATATTACAGCCATCTGGAAAAGACCGCCACGGCTGAGCCGGCCCAGCTGCTGGACAATCCGGCCTGGCACATCCATCAAGGCCAGCCGGAGCTGGCCCAGCTGCCGGTCAGCTTCTCCCTGCTGCTCAATCTGGCTGCGGTATGTTCAGCCGAGAGCAAGGATGTGATCTGGGGCTATCTGTCTGACTATGCCCCGGGCTCCAGCCCGCAGCAGAACCCGGAGCTGGACAGGCTGGCCGATTATGCGGTGCGCTTTTATCAGGATCGGGTGCGCCCGCAGAAAAAATACCGGCCTGCCAGCGCTGCAGAAAAAGACCATCTGGCCGCGCTGCACAGGGCCTTGTCTGAACTGCCGGAAACAGCAGATGCCGAAACCATCCAGTCAGCTGTCTATGCGGTCGGGGTTGCGGCGGGCTATGAGCCGTTGCGCGACTGGTTCAAATGTCTTTATGAAACGCTGCTGGGCCAGGAACAGGGGCCGCGCATGGGCAGCTTTTTCAAACTTTATGGCTATGCGGCCTCGCTGGCGCTGATAGAGGCGGCCAGAACCGGCCAGCTGGCCGAAGGGGCCCAATGATCTGGCCGCTGGCTGCCGGGATTGCCCGCCTGCTGCCAGCTGAGGCGGCGCACCGGGCCGCTGTGCAGGCGCTGAAAACTGGCCTGCATCCAACCGCCCGCCCGCCTGCCTTGCCGGTCTCCATTCTGGGACAGGACTTTGCCAACCCGCTGGGGCTGGCTGCCGGTTTTGACAAGGATGGCGAGGCGATGGGCGGGGTGCTGGCGATTGGCTTTGGCCATCTGGAAGTCGGCACGATAACGCCGCTGGCCCAGCCCGGCAATCCGCGCCCGCGGGTCTTTCGCCTGCCTGCCAGCCAGGCGGTTATTAACCGGTATGGCTTCAACAGCAGTGGCATAGAGGCGGTGCGGCCCAGGCTGGCGGCTTTCCGGGCGGCCCACCCGGCTGCCGCGCTGGGGATTAATATCGGGGCTAACAAGGACAGTGCAGACCGAATCGCCGATTACCGTGCCGGGGCCGCGGCCTTTGCCGGGTTGGCCAGCTGGCTGACGGTCAATATCAGCTCACCCAACACGCCGGGACTGCGCGATTTGCAGGAGGCGGCCTCTGCCCGGGCTATCCTGCAAGGGGTTCAGGCCGCCATCACCGCGCAGGACAGCTTCTGTCCGGTGCTGGTCAAGCTGGCCCCGGATATGCCACCCGCAGCGATGCTGGCGACGATAGATGCCTGTATGGAAGAAGGCTGTGCCGGTTTTGTGCTGACCAATTCCACCCTGTCGCGCCCGCCCGGGCTGCGGGGCAAGGACAGCCATCAGACAGGCGGCCTGTCTGGCCAGCCGCTGGCCGGGCTGGCGGCTGAACAGCTGGCTCTGGCGGCCGCGCATCTTGGCGGGGCAGCCTGTCTGTTTGGTGTTGGCGGCATTGCGGGCGCGGCGGATGCCTATGCCCGGCTGTTACTGGGGGCGAATTTGCTGCAGCTCTATACCGCCCTGGCCCTGACCGGCCCGCAGCTGCCCGGCCGGATTCTGGACGGGCTGGCCCGCATGATGTCTGCGGATGGGGTGCGCCGCCCGCAGGAGCTGACCGGCCAGTTCAGCGACGCGCCGGCAGCTTTGCGCCACGCAGAAGATTTGTGGCATACGTGCTGAGCACATACATCAGGAAATTAGGCTGGCGCGGGGCATTTTCCGAAATATGCGGATCCATGACCTGCAAGGCTTGCGGGTCGGCCATCACCGTTTTCAGACCATCAAAATACATCGGCAAAAACAGCCGCAGGCCCTGGGCCAAAGTCTGGCCGGGCAGGCGGCGCTGGTCAATCTCACTGACCAGCAGCGGCAGCGGCACTTGCTCCATGGCCAGAATCGCATCAATCTGATCCCAGAGATAATTTTCCAGCCGAATCGAGGTGCGCCGGTCGGGAAGCTGGATATTCCGCTTGGATAAATAAAGCGCCGGCGAGACAGAAGATTCAGGCAACTGGACCATCCTCCCTTTATTATAGTGGCCAGCTCTCAATAACCGGCCCGTTTTTTTCCTGAATTTGACATCCAAGAGCGAGACAAAAGCCTGGCAAAGCAAAGTTAACAAAAAGTGAAGAAAACCCTTCAAGATTGAAGTTTTTTGCCCGCGGCGGATTTTTTCTGTCCTGGCTTTCTGTTTGGCTGGAGTTTTAAGTCCGGCCGGGCCATAAACCGGACCATAAGCGGCCCAAAAGCTGGCTTGAAATACTTGACCTTTGGCGGGTGCTGGACTATAAACCCGCAATCTGGTGTCAAGAATCTGAGATATAAAGGCATTCTGTCATGGCCAAAAGATGTGAAATTACGGGCAAGGGTGTGATGACTGGCAATAATGTCAGCCATGCCAATAACAAGACCCGCCGCCGCTTTCTGCCCAATCTTCAGCAGACAACCTGGCAGTCAGAAGCCCTTGGCCGGGCGGTGCGCCTGCGGATCGCGACCTCTACTATCCGCTCCATTGAAAAACATGGCGGTCTGGATGCGTTCCTGAAGCAGGCCCGCAATAGCGAGCTGGGCGATACCGGCCGCGCTCTGAAGCGGGAGATTGAGGCCGCAACGGCCTGAACCCGCTCTGGCTTGCGATTCAGGCCGGAATTCAGATAAAAAAATGCCCCGCCAGCCAGCGGGGCTTTGCTTTTTTGCACCAGACATCCCAATCAGGCATCCCGGTCAGACATCCCGGTCAGGCAACCCGTTTTCCATGATATTTTCCGGGGCGCGCCGTTTTCTGCTCATCAAACAGGTCTGCCAGCTGGCCCATCACGGCCCCGCCCAGCTGCTCCACATCGGTGATGGTCACCGCCCGGTCATAATAGCGGGTCACATCATGGCCGATGCCAATCGCCATCAGCTGCACCGGAGAGCGGCTCTCAATCATCGCGATCACGCTGCGCAGATGCGCTTCCAGATAATTGCCGGCATTGGCTGAGAGGGTGGAATCATCCACCGGCGCGCCATCTGAAATAACCATCAGGATGCGGCGCTCTTCCGGTCTGGCCAGCAGCCGGTCATGCGCCCATAACAGCGCCTCGCCATCGATATTTTCCTTCAAGATGCCTTCGCGCAGCATCAGCCCCAGAGCGCGCCTGGCCCGCCGCCAGGGCGAATCGGCAGATTTATAGATAATATGGCGCAGATCATTCAGCCGCCCGGGCCGGTCCGGCTTGCCCGCCAGCTGCCAGGCTTCGCGCGCCTGCCCGCCTTTCCAGGCCTTGGTCGTGAAGCCGAGAATTTCCACCTTGACCCCGCAGCGTTCCAGCGTGCGCGCCAGAATATCGGCGGTGACCGCCGCGATGGTAATCGGCCTGCCGCGCATGGAGCCTGAATTATCCAGCAACAGCGTCACCACCGTATCGCGGAATTCGGTATCCTGTTCTTGCTTGTAAGAGAGCGGCGAGAGCGGCTGGGTCACCACCCGGTGCAGCTTGCCGGCATCCAAAAGCCCTTCTTCCAGATCAAATTCCCAGGCCCGGTTCTGATAGGCCAGCAATTTGCGCTGCAACCGGTTGGCCAGCCGCGCTGTCACCCCGGTCAAACTCTCCAGCTGCCGGTCCAGCATCCCGCGCAGCCGATCCAGCTCTTCGGCATCACACAGCTCTGCCGCCGGGATAATTTCATCATATTTGGAGGTGAAGATTTCGTAGCTGCCCTCATACAGGCCAGGGCGGTTATGGCCGCGGGGATCGCCGCCCGGCATATCGCCATCGGCCATCCCCTCCATATCCATATCGCCGTCCATTTCAGCGCTGTCATCGCCGCCCATGGCCTGGCTGTCTGCATCGGCCTGCATGGTCTGGCTGTCATCACCGGCCGACTCTTCCTCGCCCAGCGCGGACTGGGCCTGATCATCCTGGCCGTCTTCCGGGCTCTCCTGCTCGCCATTTTCAGCCTCATCCTCCTGATCAGAGGACTCCTCGCCCTCAGCCGCCTCGCCCATGGCATTATGCAGCGCGCCGATCAATTCCCGCGATAATTCAGCGAACAGATCCTGATCGGCCTCCACGCCTTTCATCCTGTCCAGCACCGCCCCGGCTCGGCTGCGGATAAAGGGCCGCCACAGATCCATCGCCAAGGCCGTGCTGGCGGGCGGGGTCTCGCCGGTCAGCGTCTCCCGCAAGAGCAGCCGCACCGCCTCGGCCAGCCCGTTCTCCAGCTGATCAGACGCGCCGTCAGCAGGCACCCCCAGCGCATGATTTTGATAATGGTTTTCTAGCCGCCTGGTCAGGTTTTGCCGCACCCCGGCCAGCTGATTGGCCCCGACCGCCTCAACCCGTGCCCGCTCGGCTGCATCAAAGACGGACCGCGCGGCAGCTGAGGCCGGGCAGCTGCGCCGGTGCGTGTCTGCATCATGATGGGCCAGCCAGAGCGCGGCGGCATCGCCAGCCCCGCGCAACGCATCATGCCAGGCCGGCTTTCTGTCCCGCGGCGGGGCAGGCAGGCGCACCTCTTGCTTGCTGATATGGCTGTCCTGGCCCAGATAGCGAACCTGATGCTGGCTGCCGCCTGCCATGGCCCGCAGCGCAGCAGCGTTGGCTTTCAGAAAATCTTGTTCCTTGTCTGGTTCACTCACAGCGTATCCTGTTGCCTGCTGGCAGTCCGGGTTAGGAGGCGTGCTGGGAAATACCCGGGGCCTCAGGCAGATCAATGCCAAACACGCGCTGGTAATATTCAGCCAGCGTCGGGCGTTCCACCTCATCACATTTATTCAAAAAGCTGAGCCGGAAACCCAGCGTTATGTCATTGAAAATACGCGCATTTTCAGCCCAGGTCAAAACAGTTCTGGGGGACATGACAGTGGACAGATCGCCGGCCATAAAGCCCTTGCGGGTCAGGTCTGCCATCCGCACCATCTGCTCAATTTGCTGGCGGCCTTCCTTATTGTCATAATCCTTTTGCTTGGCCAGAATGATCGCGACCTCATCCTCATGCGGCAGATAATTCAGCGTTGCCACCACAGACCAGCGATCCATCTGGCCCTGATTGATTTGCTGCGTGCCGTGATAAAGACCCGTCGTATCCCCCAGCCCGACAGTATTGGCCGTGGCAAACAGCCGGAAAGACGGGTTGGGATGAATAACCCGGTTGGTATCCAGCAAGGTCAGCTTGCCATCCACTTCCAGCACCCGCTGGATAACAAACATGACATCGGCGCGCCCGGCATCATATTCATCAAAGACCAGCGCGACTGGGTTCTGCAACGCCCAGGGCAGGATGCCTTCCCGGAATTCGGTCACCTGCTTGCCATCGCGCAGCACAATCGCATCGCGGCCAATCAGGTCAATGCGGCTGACATGGCTGTCCAGATTGATCCGCAGGCAAGGCCAGTTGAGACGCGCGGCCACCTGTTCAATATGGGTGGATTTGCCAGTGCCGTGATAGCCCTGAATCATCACCCGCCGGTTATGGGCAAAGCCGGCTAGAATGGCCAGCGTGGTATCCTGATCAAACTGGTAATCCGGGTCCAGCACCGGCACATAATCTGAACTTTCTGAAAAGGCCGGAACCTGCATATCAATATCCAGCCCAAACAGCGTGCGGGCCTCCACCATGCTGTCCGGGGCAGGCAGGCTGTGGGCCGGGCGGCCTTTCAATGTGTCTTCGGACATTCTTTACTCTCCAGAATTCGGGGTTGCTGCCGGTTTGCGCGCCGGAAGGGCAGGCTGTATCACTGATTGTTTGCCTGCGGGTTTAGCCTTTTTTTGCGCAAAACTGAATAGGCAAGATTGATTTTCTTGAGCGTCTCCTCAGCCCCTGCATCCCCGCCATTATGATCAGGATGATAGCGCTTGGCCAATTCATTATAGCGTTGTTTCAGCAGAACCGGATCAGAAACCGGGTCCATGTCAAAGATTTTCCAGGCCTCTTTTTCCTCTGCATCCATGCCCGCAAAGGCCGTTTCACGGGCCGGGCCTTCTTCAAAAAAGCCGAAACCATCATCAAATTCGGGCGCTCCGCCCTGCCAGCCAGCCTTGCCAGCCCCGGAGGTGCCAAATTTCCAGCTGGGCCGCTCCCAGGTGGTGGCTTTGCGGATTTCCGCTTCCAGAGCCGGCCCGTTCAGCCCGTCAAAATAATTCCAGGCGCGGTTATAATCGCGCACATGATCCAGGCACAGCCAGAGATAATCACGCAAATGCTGGCGATTGCGCGGGGCCGGGTAAAGCCCCTCATTCGGACAGCCGGGCGTCGCACAGAGCTTGGTATGGGTCGTGCCATCCTCTGGCAGGCTGTTTGTTTTTGGCATCTTTGCAAAACTCATAAAAACAAACTAATTTGGGCAAGCAATGAAAACAAGGGGCAGGAGACAGCCAAAATGACCAGCGGTGCGATTTATCAGCAAATTGAGGCCCGGCTGCAACAGGCTTTTGATCCTGAAATCCTGATCTTGAAGGATGTCAGCGCTGCCCATGCCGGCCATGCCGGGGCGCGCCCGGGCGGCGAGAGCCATTTTGAGCTGACGATTAAGGCTGCGCGTTTTGAAGGGCTTGCCCGGCTGGCCGCGCATCGCCTGATAAATGCCGAACTGGCCGATTTGCTGGCCGGGCCGGTGCACGCCCTGCAAATCACCCTGCACCGCTAGACAGGCGGGCCGCCTGTCTGGTGCGGGCCAGACTCAGCTATCCGGCTTTTCCCAGAATTCCCTGGCCACGGCCCCGCCATCTGCATAGGCAAGACAGCTATTGCGCATGGCGGTCATATTATCCGGGTTGCTGGTGCGCCCCTCGGCCCGGTTGCGCCGCGCCTGCTCTCCATAAAGGGTTTGATAGGCGGTTGTGGCCACCGGCCCCATCAGCTCGGTGATATGGGTGCAGCCTGCCGGCCCGCCAATCGCTTTTTGCACGCGCCGCCGCCAGCCCGGCCCAATGGTCAGCCCGACCAGCCCGGCGATGTTATCGGCCCCTTGCGGGCAAACCGGATAGGGCCCGGCCAGCGTTTCGGCCTCAGCAGCCAGCACCTGCATCTCGCTGTCGATGGTCAGCCGCACCCGCATATGGTGATAGGGCTGGTCAGGCCCGACCTCGCCATGTGTTCTGGACGGGAAGGCATAGGTTTTGGCATCTGTGATCTCCCCCTCAATGTCAAACAGCCCATCTTCCCGGCGATAGCCGCTGCACTGCACGCGGCGATTATGGATCCCTTCCCTTTTGGCAGGCGGACTCAAAGCCATCTCTTATCTCCTGTCTTCAGCTGGTCTCTCGCTCGGTGGGCGGTTTTCCGGTTGCCCGGACTGTATTTGCCGGATCGGGCCTTGCGGCCCGGCTTGCCAACCCACAGGCGCAGGCTGGTAATCCGGTTGCCCTGCCGGCGGATAACCCGGAAACGAATATGGTGAAAGCGGAATTCCTGACCCGGATCCGGGATCGTCCGGCTTTCATGCAGCAGCAGCCCGGCCAGCGTCGCCGCCTTGTCATCCGGCAGCTCCAGCCCCAGCGTGCGGTTCAAATCCCGAATCGTCACATTGCCATCGACAATCACTGAGCCGTCCGGTTGCTGGGTGAGCCCGGCCAGCTCCTCATCATGTTCATCATCAATATCGCCGACAATTTCTTCCAGAATATCCTCCAGCGTGACAATGCCGCGAAAATCACCATATTCATCGACCACAATGGCAAAATGCTCGCGCCGCGCCCGAAAGGCTTGCAGCTGGTCAAACAGGGCGGTGGTTTCCGGGATGAAATAAGCCTGCGAGGCAATCTCAGCAACATCCAGCCTGTCCATATCGCGGCCATCTGCCCCCTCAATGGCGCGCAGCAGGTTCTTGACATGCAGCACGCCGATAATATTCTCCGGCTTGCCGGCATAGACCGGATGGCGGGTAAAGGGCGAGGTCAGCACAAAGCGCAGCACCGCATCGGGCGGGTCTTCGGCATTGACCATGGAAACAGCCCCGCGATGCGTCATAATCTGATCAACACTGACCTCCTGCAAATCCAGCACCGAGGCCAGCATGGCATTGCGTTCCCGGTCCTGGGCATCCTCACTGCCGCGCCCCTGCAAGGCGATCATGCCGCGCAATTCCTCCTCGTCTGTTTCCTCCTGAACCGAGCCGCGGCCCAGCAGCTTGACCGCCAGCCAGCGCACCGCCACCGACAGCGGCAGCAACAGCCAGAAACAGACCCGCACCAGCGGCGCAATGCGCAGCGCATAGCGGTTGGCATTGTTAAAGGCATAGCTTTTCGGCAGGACTTCAGCCAGCAACACCAGAACCACCGTCATCGCCAGCGTCGCCACAAAGACCCCGCTATCACCAAACAGCGCAATCGCCGCCGAAGTCGCCAGCGCCGAGGCCAGCACATTGACCGCATTATTGCCGATCAGCAGCGTGCCTATCAGTGCCTCGCGATCCGAGCGCAGCTGCTCCACCAGTGCCGCCCGCTTGTTACCATTGCGGGCCAGCTGGTGCATACGGGCATCAGAAGCTGCTGTCAGCGCGGTCTCGGCACTGGAAAAAAAGGCCGAGGCAATGATCAGCAAGCAAATAGCCAGAGCGATTATCCAAAGTGCTGTCATTGCCCCTTTACCCAATCTGCCAGAAAACCGGCCAGCTGGTCGCCGGATATATCCCCGGCCACAAACGCCGCGCCAATGCCGCGCACCAGCACCAGCCGCAAATGCCCGTCCCGGACTTTCTTGTCCCGGGCCATATGGCTGGCCAGCCGCTCTGCCAGCCCGCCCGTATCGCGCAGCCCGGCCGGCAAATCCGCAGCGCTGACCGGCAATCCCATACTGGCCAGATGCTGGCGCACGCGCAAGGCAGATTGTGCCTCACACAGCCCCAGCCGGACAGAAAAATCAAACGCCATCACCATGCCGAGGCTGACCGCCTCGCCATGCAGCAGGCGGCCATCATACCCGGCCTCTGCTTCCAGCGCATGACCGAAACTATGGCCCAGATTCAGCAGCATACGCCGGTCTGATTCGGTTTCATCCGCGCCGACAATCCCAGCTTTCATCTGGCAGGCCCGATAGACCGCCCGGCCCAGCACAGCCGGTTCCAGGGCCAGGCATTCTGCGCCATGGACCTCTGCCCAGTCGAAAAAATCAGCATCCCCCAGCAGGCCATATTTCACCGTCTCGGCATAGCCGGCGCGCAATTCCCGCTCCGGCAGGCTGGCCAGCAGGCTGAGATCGGCCAGCACCGCGCGCGGTTGCCAAAACGCCCCAACCAGATTCTTGCCAGCTGGCATATTGATGCCGGTCTTGCCGCCGACTGAGCTGTCAACCTGGGCCAGCAGGCTGGTCGGAATTTGCACAAAATCCACCCCGCGCAGCAGGCTGGCCGCGGCAAAACCGGTCAAATCACCGACAACGCCGCCGCCAAGGGCGATCAGAACCAGCTGCCTGTCCACCCCCAGCCCCAGCAGCCTGTCCATCAAATCTGCATAGCCGGCCATCGATTTGCTGGCTTCCCCGGCCGGTATTTCAAGCTGATCCAGCCGTCTTGTCAGCGGGGCCAGCCGCTCGGCCAGGCGCGCTGCATAGAGCGGGCCAGTCCGGCTGTCCGAGAGGATCACCACATGGCGGCCAGTCAGCTGGTCTGCCAGCAGCCGGTCTGCCTGATCCAGCAAATTGCTGCCAATATGGATAGGATAGCTGCGCGGGCCAAGTGCCACCTCAAGGCGGGTTACGTCAGTCTCTGCCATGCCGGTCATGCCTGTTTGCGCTCTGCCCGCATCAGCTGGCGGCAGAGCTTGTCAAAAGCCTGTTTCTGGGTCAGCCCGTCCGTATCCACAATAATATCTGCTTGCTGGTAATAGCGCTGGCGCTCAACAGCCAGACGGCGCATCACCGCCAGCGGGTCCGGCCCGGACAGCAGCGGGCGCGATTGCAGGTTTTCAATGCGTCCCAGCAGCGTTTCCGGGCGGGCGTGCAGCCAGACTACCAGCGCGTCCTGGCGGATCGCCTGCTGGGTATCCGGCTGGCAAAAAGCGCCGCCACCCGTGGACAGGATAATTGGCGGGCCAGCCAGCAAGCGGCGAATGACGCGCAGCTCCACCTGCCGGAATTTGGTCTCACCGCCCAGATCAAACATTTCCGGGATGGATAGACCGGCCTCTTCCTCAATCGCGCTGTCTGAATCGACAAAATCCCAGCCGGTTCGGCTGGCCAACCGCCTGCCCATCCAGCTTTTGCCAGCCCCCATCAACCCCACCAGAGCGATTGATTTTTCTTGATTTGTTCGCATCATGCCCCCTTATAGACATAACCGGGCCACAAGGCCAAGAGGCAGATAATCAATAAAAAGCGGTCAGGGCTGGCAAAATTGCCCCATTCCAGCCATAATCTGGCGTTAGCGTGCCGGTTTCATTCTTCTGGCCGGATTGTCGGCCAGCAGGTTAAAGGGAAAACGGATAAAGGGCCAATAGAGAGTGGGCCAATTGATAAGGGGCCTTTGGACAGATTGCGGACAGGCTATGGCTGTCAGGCACGTAACGGACAAAATATCAGGGTAGGAAGAAAATGAAGCGTCTTGGTATCAGCATTGTGTTTGTTGCCGTTCTGGGATTGGCCGGGCTGGCCTTTCTGTCCAGCTGGAAGATTCCGGCCCCGGCCCATATGGTTACCAAAGAGCTGGCAAATGAAAGATTCCAAAAATAATTTTGTATCCCCGAAATATGTTTTGAAAAAGGGGACTCTCCGGCTGTGTTTCGGGGCGGTGCTGCTGATGGCCGGGCCTGTGCTGGCCCAGCAGGCCCAGACCGGGTCTGACCCGGATGCGATCATCTATGACAGTAACCAGCTGGCAGACCCGGCAGCGGGCAGCAACGCTGCGGATAATTCCAGCCTGGCCGAGAACCAGCCGCTGGAACTGATCAAGCTGCTGGATGACAAGCAGCAGGAAACAGACCTCTCCCTGCAACAGTCTGATAGTGGCCCTGAGGCGCCGCAAACCGTGGCCCCGCAGACCAGCACCCAGCCAGCTGTAATGGAAACACAAGCCGCCCCTCAACCGGCAGTCAGCCCGGCCAGCCGCGCCCCGCGCATTGGGCGGCGGCCGCTGTCCAGTATCGGGCTGGTGTCGCTGGGGCTGCCGGATGCGCGCAGCATGGCGGACCCGGTTTCCAGCCTTATCTGGCGGGGGTCAGAGGCGGCCCGGATAGTCCAGCTTTATCAGCTGGCCCCGCATGATGGCCCGTCAGAGAGTGTGAATGCGCTGGTGCGCGGCCTTGTGCTGCGTCAGGCGGTGCCGCCGTCCGGGGCTGCCGAGGCCAGCCAGCAATTAATTTCAGCCAGGCTGGATTGGCTGGCGGCGGCTGGCGAATCCACGGCTCTGGCAGATTTGATCCGCAAATTGCCCGAAGAAGAGGACTGGCTGGACTGGCAACGCTGGCTGGTCAGCTATGAGTTGCTGCTGCGACAGGATAATCAGGCGTGCGACATGGTCAGCCGCCAGATTCAATCCACCCTGGAAGAGTATTGGCACAAGGCCCAAATCCTGTGCCATCTCTTGGCAGGCAATAATGGGGCGGCCAGTTTTGCTGCTGATGTGCTGCGTGCCAGCGGCACTGAGGATATGGTGTTCTTCCGCCTGACAGATCAGCTGCTGGGCCGTCCGGCGATGCTGCCTGACCGGGCGGATATTTCCGGCCCCTTGCATCTGGCACTGACCGAGGCAGCCCATTTTCCGGCCAGCCGCCAGCAGCTGGCCAGCCTGCCCAATTCCTATTCTGAGGCGCGCGCCGCCCTGACCTGGCTGGATCGCGAGGCGGCGCTGGATCAGGCGGCCCACCGTATCCGCTCCGGCCAGATGCCCGCCAATAAGGCAGGCGGCCTGTTGCGCAGCCTCTATGACCCGTCAGTCAGCCTGGTGATGGCGATCAGCCAGCTGGAAGCGGCCACGCCGGATGCTGTGGAGGGGGCCAGTGCCGGGGTGCTGGCCCAGCTGGCGGGCAGCTTGCTGGAAGGAACGGCCAGCGCTGAATTTGATCTGTTTGTGCGCACGGTCTTTGCTGCCCAGATGCAGGCTGGCAGTGTCGCTGACTGGCTGCCGGTCTATGGCTGGCTGGTGGATCAGCGCCTCGCGGCTGACGGGTTGCCGGAGCTGGAGGAGCAGGCCCGCGATCTCTATGCAATGATAAAGGTTCTGGTCGCGGCGGAGGAGCCGCTGATGGCGCAGCTGGACGCGGCTGGCAGCCGGGCAGATTACAGCCAGACGCTGCTGGCCCAGCAGGCGGGCGCGGTCTGGCCGATGCAGGCGCTCGATGGGCTGGCAGGCTGGCATCTGGCCCCGCTTCTCTCAGCCCTTGGCCAGCAACGCCCGCAGATTGACTGGTTTGACACGGCAACCGGCCGCGATGGCAAGGGGCGGGCAGAACAGCCTGTCCCGGCCCCGAAAATGCTGGCCGTGAAACAGGTGGCTGAGACAGGCCGTGTCGGCGAGACAGCCTTGCTGGTTGCCTGGTTGCTGGCGGATCAGGATTTGGCCGCGATGGATAGCCGCCAGCTGGCAGAATTGATGCAGCTGCTGCGCGCGGCCGGGCTGGAAAATACCGCCCGCAATCTGGGCCGCGATGCCCTGCAGGAAAAATTGCTGGCACTTTTCTGGGAAGCTGAGAAAACTATCTGAGCATCCCTCACAGCCTTTGGGATTGAGCAAGCACATGACCGGCACGCCGCCAACCCGGAAAACGCCAACCAGACAAACGCCCGGCAAGGCAGCGGACAGGCCAGCTGATCCGCTGATCGCGCAATTTATTCTGGCCCTGGCAGCTGAAACCGGTGCGGCCAACAATACCTGTTCAGCCTACCGGCGCGATCTGGAACTGGCTGACCGGCAGCTGCAGGGGCGGGGCTGTTCTTTATCTGCCGCCCGGCCGGATGATTTGCGCGCCTGCCTGAAAGACTGGTCTGGCAAGGGCCTGTCTGCGCGCACGCTGGCGCGCCGGTTGAGCGCCTTGCGCCATTTTATGGGCTGGCTGGTAACAGATGGCTATCGCGCCGATAATCCGGCCAGCCTGCTGGATTCGCCAAAATTGCCCCAGCCCCTGCCCAAGAGCCTGTCAGAAGCCGAAATGCAGCAGCTTCTGGATGCCTGTGACAGCTTGCCGGAGCCGGAAAATATCCGCATACGGGCAGCGGTGGAAATCCTCTATTCTGCCGGGCTCAGAATATCAGAATTGCTGCAGCTGGAGGTTGCCACACTGCACGCGATGACCGACTCCCTGCTGATTTCCGGCAAGGGCGGGGTAGAGCGCATGGTGGTGCTGGGAGCCCCGGCTATCAAGGCGGCCCGCGACTGGCTGGCGATAAGACAGGCAGCTGGCCCGGACGGCAACAGCCAGTTTCTGGCAGATCCGTCCGGCCCGCTCAGCAGGCAGGTTCTGTCCACCCGGCTGAAACAGCTGGCCCGGCTGGCCGGGCTGGCTGAGGAACGGGTCAGCGCCCATGTGCTGCGGCACAGTTTTGCGACCCATATGCTCAATCGCGGGGCGGATTTGCGCGCCTTGCAGATGTTGCTGGGCCATGCGGATATTGCCACCACCCAGATTTATACAAAAACCCGCCAGGACAGGCTGTCCGGTCTGGTTGCCAGCGCGCACCCGCTTGCCAGAGACAGATCTGACGGGTAAAGTTGGTCAAGGAGCGATTAGGCAAGCTGACGGGGAAGAGTTATGCGCCATTTTCTGGATTTCGAAAAACCGATAGCTGCGCTGGAAGGCAAGATTGAGGAGCTGCGGCATCTCAATTCTGATTCCGGCATGAATATCGCTGAGGAAATCGGCAAGCTGCAAACGCGCATCGACAGAGAGCTGACGACCACCTATCAAAAGCTGGGGCCTTGGGAAAAGGTGCAGGTGGCCCGCCACCCGGATCGCCCGAAACTGGCCGGTATTCTGCCGCTTCTGTTTGATGAATTCACCCCGCTTTCCGGCGATCGCAACTATTCTGAGGATCATGCGGTGATCGGCGGGCTGGCCCGTTTCCGGGGCCGTCCGGTGGTGGTAATGGGAACCGAAAAGGGCACCACAACCGAAGAACGGGTGAAGCGCAATTTCGGCATGGCCCGCCCGGAAGGCTATCGCAAGGCCATCCGGCTGATGCAGCTGGCTGGCCAGTTTGGCCTGCCGGTCTTGAGCTTGGTGGATACGGCCGGGGCCTATCCGGGACGTGGGGCCGAGGAGCGCGGCCAGGCTGAGGCTATCGCGCGCGCCATTCAGGCCTGTCTGGATTTGCCGGTGCCCTTATGTGCGGCGATCACGGGCGAGGGCGGCTCTGGCGGGGCCATCGCGCTGGCTACGGGTAACCGGGTGGTGATGTATGAACATGCGGTCTATTCGGTGATCTCGCCCGAAGGCTGTGCCTCTATCCTCTGGCGCAGTGCGGATCACGCGAAAACCGCTGCTGAGGCCTTGCGGCTCACCGCCCAGGATATGGAAAAGCTGGGCGTTATTGATGCCATTGTGCCAGAGCCGGTGGGCGGGGCGCACCGCGATCCCGAAGCAGCTATCCGCGCGCTGGGGGATGAGCTGGCCCGCCAGCTGGCGCAGCTGGACGGGATGGATGCCGCCGCGCTGAAAGCCGATCGCGAAGCAAAATATATCGCAATGGGCAGCCGCGCCCTGTCCTAGCCCGCTGCCAGCAGCGCGTCCAGATGGCCGGCTCGCTCCAGGGCCAGCAAATCGGTGCAGCCGCCAATATGATCGCCATTGATAAAGATTTGCGGCACTGTGCGCAGGCCGCCTGCCCGCGCGGTCATGCGCGCCCGCTCCTCAGGGTCTGCTGTCACATCAATTTCCTCAAAACCGGCCTGTTTTGAGTCCAGCAAGCGTTTTGCCGTCACGCAATAGGGGCAGATGCGCGTTGTATAGATTTCAATTTTTGCCATGTTACCGACCCTCTGAACTACCGACCATCCAACAGGCGCTGTGAGCCGCGCCTGTCTTTTGCGAGCCTGTCTTTTGTTAGTCGCCCCGCCCCTGATTTGTCCAGCCCTGTTTTCAGCCAACCTGCGCGAAAACCAGCGCATCGACCTGTCCGGCTCCGGCTTTCTTCAGACAGCGCGCCGCTTCATGCAAGGTGGCCCCGGTGGTCATCACATCATCAATCAGCAGAATCGGCTGGCCAGCGATCAGCGGTCTGGACAGGGCAAAGGCGTTCTTCACATTGCGCTGGCGGGCTGCTGGCCCCAACCCGCCCATCTGGCGCGTCGCCCGCACCCGGCGCAACAGGCCAGGGGCAGGCCGCAACCCGCGTCCCGGCCGGGCTAGCGGGTGCGACAAAACCAGCATCCCCGTTCCAGCAGCCTGGGCCAGCACCGGCCCCAAATCCAGCCGGTCACCATGCTTGAAAGGCAAGAGCAACCGCCGCGAGGCGTCATTATAAAGATAGCCTGCCCGTATCCGGCCCAGCGGTGGCGGATTGAGATGACAGGCAAGACACAGATTATCCGGCAGCTGATGGGGCAGGCCGCGCCCGCAACAGCGGCAAAGCGGCTCCTCAATCGCCTGCAAGCCGGACCAGCACTGCCCTCACAGCCCCGCCCCGGCCAAGGGGGCCCGGCAATCCGGACACAGAAGCGGCAACAGCGTATCGGCCAGAATCCGAATGATCCTTTGCCCGCTATTCTGGCGCATAGTCTGGCCCCCAAATCGTCTGGCCAGACGCGCGATCAGCTGCTGTGCGCTTGAGTCTGCAGGGGAATCTGCCGGGGACTTGCCAAACCGGGTCATAATCTGCTGCCACCTCTGTTGCAAAAAAAGGGCTCTACCAAAAAAGGCTGTTTCGCCTTATCTTAGCCCGACAAGTCCTAACAACTGTTTAACAAGCCGGATTTTTTATGCAGAAAACCGCGCCGCCCCTGTTTGACTTTGCCGCGCTGGTGCGCCAGCGCAACCGCGCCGCCCGGCAGTTCGACGAGCATGATTTTCTGGCAGAAGCGGCGGCTGAGCGGCTGGCTGACAGGCTGGCAGATGTGCGCCGCCAGTTTGCGGACGGGCTGGTTCTGGGCGCCGGGGACGGGCGGCTGGCCCGGCATTTGGCGGCAACCGGCAAGACCGCAACTCTCACCCAGGCAGAGGCCAGCCCGGATTTTCTGGCCCGGCTGGCAGAACCAAAATGGCTGTTGCAATCCGAGATCCCGGAACTGGCTCCGGCCAGTCTGGATGTGATCGCCTCCTCCTTGTGGCTGCATTGGGTGAGCGACTTGCCCGGCTTGCTGGCCTGTCTGTCCCGCGCCTTGCGCCCTGACGGGCTGTTTGTGGCGAATTTCTGGGGCGGGCGCAGCCTGGCTGAATTGCGCGCCTGTCTGGCGGAGGCAGAGAGCGAGCAGCAGGGCGGGGTCTGGCCGCGCATTGCCCCGATGGCCGATATCCGCGATCTGGGCGGGTTGCTGCAACGGGCCGGGTTGGCCCTGCCGGTTGCGGATGCGGATTTGATAAAGGTGCGCTGGCCCTCGCTCTTTGCGATGATGCGTGATTTGCGCGGCATGGCAGAGACCAGCGCGCTGGCGGGCCGCCCCCGCCATTTCACCCGCCGGTCAGTCTTTATGCGCGCTGCCGAGATTTACCAGCAGCGTTTTGCCGACCCGGACGGCCAGATCACCGCCAGCTTTGAGCTGATCACCCTGACCGGCTGGAAGCCGCATCCCAGCCAGCAAAAACCGCTGAAACCGGGCAGCGCGGCCAACCGGCTGGCGGATCACCTGATCTCTGACAAGGCCAGCAAGCCGCCTTCCAAAGGCTAGAGCAAATCCTGCAAGGCCGCTATCAAAGGCCGGTTGGCAGGCGGCATTTCATAATCACCCAGGCGCGGGGCCCGCACCCAGGCCAGCTCTCCCCCCTCTTTTGCCTGCGGGCTGTTTTGCCAGCGCCGGCAGACAAACAGCAGCAAGATCAGGTGAAAGGACTCATAATCATGGGAGGCAAAAGACAGCGGGGCCAGACAGGATTGCCAGCTATCCAGCCCCAGCTCTTCGTGCAATTCCCGGATAAGACAGGCCTCCGGGCTTTCCCCGGCCTCCAGCTTGCCCCCCGGAAATTCCCAAAATCCGGCCAGCGGCTTGCCAGCTGGCCTGCGCGCCAGCAGCACCCGCCCGTCCGCGTCAATCAGCGCCCCAGCCGCAACAATCTGGACAGGCTTGCCGATCATCTAGCTGCGATAATCGGCATTGATGGAAATATAGCCATGGGTGAGATCACAGCTCCAGATACGCGCCGCACCGGAACCAAGGCCCAGATCAACCGCTATATGAATTGAATCTTGTTTCATGTGGGCTGCGACCGGGGCTTCATCATAATCGGCCACCCGCTGGCCCTCGGCAGCTATCACAATGCCGCCAATGGATATTTTCAGCCGGTCCCGGTCTGCTGGCTCGCCTGCCTTGCCGACGGCCATGACGATACGCCCCCAATTGGCATCCTCACCTGCTATGGCGGTCTTGACCAGCGGTGAATTGCCAATCGCCAGGCCGATTTTATGGGCGCTCGCCGCACTGGCCGCGCCGGTTACATCAATGGTGATGAATTTGCTGGCCCCTTCGCCGTCGCGCACGATCTGACAGGCCAAATCCTGCATCACTTCCAGCAGGGCCGCCTGAAACCCGGCCAGCTCCGGATCCTCTGCCGAGGTGATGGGCGGATGCCCGGCCTGTCCGGTTGCGCCCAGCAAAACCATGTCAGAGGTAGAGGTATCACTATCCACCGTGATGGCGTTAAAGCTCTGGCGGGTGGCGGCTGTCAGGCAGGCTTGCAGAACCGGCTGTTCAAGCACCGCATCGCTCGCAATAAAGCCCAGCATGGTTGCCATGTCCGGGGCAATCATGCCGGAGCCCTTGGCAATGCCGCAGAGGGTGACCGTCTGGCCGCCTATCTGGCAGCTGGCACGGGCCCCCTTGGCAAAAGTGTCGGTTGTGCGGATGGCGTTGGCAGCCGCCTGCCAGCTGGCCTGCCCCAGATTGTCCGTCAGCCGGGCAAAACAGGCGGCCAGCCCGGCCGCGTCCAGCGGCTCGCCGATAACGCCGGTTGAGGCGGTGAGAATATCCGCAGCTTCCAGCCCCAGCTGATCTGCCAGCTGGGTGGTCATAAGCTGCACGCTTTCAATACCCTGCCGGCCGGTAAAGGCATTGGCATTGCCGGCATTGACCAGCACCGCCCGCCCATGCCCCTTTGCCAGCTGCGCGCGCGTCCAGTCCACCGGTGCGGCCGCCGTGGCCGACCGGGTAAAGACCCCGGCCAGCTGGCTGTCTCCGGCAAACCGGATCAGCATCAGATCATCGCGCCCCTGATAGCCGGTTCCAGAGGCCGCGACCGCCAGCTCCACACCCTTGATGGCAGGCAGATCAGGAAAGCGGGCCGGTGCCAGAGGCGAGACAGGCAGGGGGCTGGCCATGTTCACGATCCCTTTCTTTCTGGCCCTTTCTTGCTGGGCCGGGTGCTTTGCTGATCCCGGCCGGCTGCGGGCGGCTGGGGGCAGGGGCTAGTTGGCCCCGCCCTTTTCGCTATTATCTGTCTGGGCGCTATTGCCTGATTGGGCGGCCTCTATCTCGGCGCGCACCTCCTCAAAGCTGCGGGTGGAAATCTCTGCCCCGGCCCGCAGCTGTTCCAGCACCCGCATCAGCGCCTGGCGTTGCAACGTCTGGCTCAGCTGTCCGGCCATCTCGGCCAGCGGCTGGGGTTCAGCCGTGCGCCGGTCTTTAAGCTGGATGATGTGCCAGCCAAATTGCGTCTGCACTGGCTGTTTTGTAAAGGCTCCAACCTCCAGCGCAAAGGCCGCGCTTTCAAAAGCGGGCACCATCGCCCCGCGCTTGAAATAGCCCAGATCACCGCCATTCGGGCCGCTTGGGCCGGTTGATTTTTCCTTCGCCAGGCCGGCAAAATCCGCCCCGCCCTCCAGCGCCGAGATGATCTCTGCGGCAGTTTGCTCATCCTCTACCAGAATATGGGCCGCATTGACCTCCTCACGCGATCCGGTATCCGCAACATAGGCATCATAGGCCTTGCCAATCGCCGCCTCATCCACCTGATCAGACAGGGCCTGACCCAGCCAGATTTCCGCCAGCAGCTTGTCAACGGTCAGCTTGACCGCCACCGCCACCTCCGGGCGCTGCTCAATCGCTGCCTCGCGGCTAGCCGCCGCCGCCAGCCTGGTATCGATCAGCTCATCTATCAGCTGGCCATAGAGCTGGGCAAAGGGAATCTGCTGATATTCAGCGGGCAGCTGCTCAGCCAGCCGCACCAGCTCGCGCAGATACAAGGTCTCGCCATTCAGGCTGGCAACCGGAATTTCCGGCATTTCTGCTGATTGCTGGGCGGCCAGCTGGCCGGGCCAAAAAGCGGCTAGCCCAGAACTGATGCAAAGGGCCAGAGCGAAGATCAGGCTGACCGGCCCGGCCCGGCCTGCCCTGAATTGAAATCGAAAACCGCTATTCACTATAAAATTTTTCACCGTAAAATTTTTCATCTGTCTGCCTTTGCCTGTCTCGCCCTTGCCTGTCTTACCCTTGCCTGTCGGATCCTTGGCGGGCGCGTTTCTGGCCCCGTTACCACAAGGGATGGGCTTATCACACCTGACCGCCTTGCTGCAAGCAGGCTTGTCCGTTCAGGTCAGTGTCTGGCCAGCTGCTGATCAGCTGCTGACCGGTTGCGGGCCATTTGCCGGACGGGTTGGCATTCTGTCTGGCGGGCTGTCTGATTGACAAAGCGGGTCTGACTGCCTATCTGCAATGGGGGTTAATAAGCCGCAGCGGCTTTTGCTGGGGCCATCAAGAAAGGTTTTGGGGCAGATGCTGGGGTCAATTGCAAAGAGCCTGTTTGGGGATGCCAATGATCGGGGGGTGAAAAAACTCAGCCCGTTGGTCACGGCGATTAATGACCTTGAAGCGGGTCTGGCCGACAAGACAGATGCTGAGCTGAAACAGGAGTCAGAAAAGCTGCGCGCTGAGGCCCGCGCCGGGGCTGATCTGGATAAATTGCTGGTGCCCGCCTTTGCCCTGGTGCGCGAGGCGGCCCGCCGCACGCTGGGCCAGCGCCATTTTGATGTTCAGATGATGGGCGGTATCATCCTGCATCGCGGCCAGATTTCGGAAATGAAAACCGGCGAGGGCAAGACGCTGGTCGCCACCCTGCCAGTCTATCTGAATGCGCTGACCGGCAAGGGCGTTCATGTGGTAACCGTCAATGACTATCTGGCCAGCCGGGATGCGGGCTGGATGGGCCAGATTTATGAATTTCTGGGGCTGAGCGTGGGCTGTATTACGGCCAATATGGATGATGCCAGCCGCCGCGCCGCCTATGGCTGTGATGTGACCTATGGCACCAACAATGAATTCGGCTTTGACTATCTGCGCGATAATCTGAAATTTGATCTGGCCAGCATGGTTCAGCGCGCCCATCATTATGCGATTGTTGATGAGGTGGATTCCATCCTGATTGATGAGGCGCGCACGCCGCTGATTATTTCCGGCCCGGCAGAGACGTCCGGCGAATTATATCTGGCAGCTGACCAGCTGATCGGCCAGATGCGCGAGGAAGATTACGAAAAGGATGAAAAGGCGCGCTCGGTCTCGCTGACTGAGGACGGCGTAACCCATGCAGAGGAATTGCTGGGGCAGGCCGGTCTGCTGGAGGCGGGCAGCTCGCTCTATGATGTGGCCAATGTGGCCTTGCTGCATCATCTGACCCAGGCGCTGCGCGCGCATAAGATGTTTCAGCGCGATACCCATTATATGGTGCGCGGCGGAGAGCTGCTGATCATTGATGAATTTACCGGCCGGGCGATGGCCGGGCGGCGCTTTTCCGACGGGCTGCATCAGGCGCTGGAAGCCAAGGAAAGCCTGGAAATCCAGCCGGAAAACCAGACGCTGGCCTCGGTCACCTATCAAAATTATTTCCGCCTTTATGACAAGCTGGCCGGCATGACCGGAACCGCGCTGACCGAGGCCGGGGAATTTTCTGAAATCTATGGGCTGGAGGTTGTCTCGGTACCGACCAACCAGCCGGTCAAGCGCCTTGATCATGATGATGAGGTTTATCGCACCAATGCAGAGCGCGATGCAGCTGTGATCAAGCTGATAGAAGAATGTCAGGGGCGCGGCCAGCCGGTTCTCGTCGGCACGGTATCGATAGAAAAATCAGAAAGCCTGTCCAAGGCGCTGCAAGCCAAAAAGATAGAACATCAGGTGCTGAATGCCCGCTTTCATGAACAGGAAGCTAAGATTATCGCTGAGGCGGGTGTGCCGGGGGCGGTGACCATCGCCACCAATATGGCCGGGCGCGGCACTGATATTCAGCTGGGCGGCAATCTGGAAATGCGCCTCGCTGAGGAAGCCGGAGAAGAAGGCCAGCTGGCAGACAAGAAACAGGCCGCCATTGAAGCCGATACGCAAGCGGGCAAGCAGCAGGCTCTGGATGCGGGCGGGCTCTATGTGATTGGCACGGAACGACATGAATCGCGGCGCATTGACAATCAGCTGCGGGGCCGGACAGGCCGTCAGGGAGACCCCGGCGCGTCCAAATTCTTCTTGTCCCTGCAAGATGATCTGATGCGGATTTTCGGCTCTGACAAGCTGGATGGAATGCTGGTCAAGCTGGGGCTGGAAGAGGGTGAGGCGATCATCCACCCCTGGATTAACAAGGCGGTGGAAAAGGCCCAGTCCAAGGTTGAGGCACATCATTTTGAAATTCGCAAACAGCTGCTGAAATATGATGATGTGATGAATGATCAGCGCCAGGTTATCTTTGCCCAGCGCAAGGAGATCATGCAGACCGACAATGTGCATGAAACGGTGCTCTCCATGCGGGCCGAGACCATTGACACGATTGTCGCTGAGGCGATCCCGGAAGGCAGCTTTGCCGATAAATGGGATGGCGATTTGCTGCGCAATCAGGCGGCGACCTATCTGGCGGTGGATGTGCCGGGGCCGGATTGGGTAGCCGAGGACGGCATCGCCGAGCCGGAAATTATCGACCGTCTGCAGGATATGGCAGACAAGCACATGGCCGCCAAGGCCCTGCGCTTCGGCCCGGAAACCATGCGGATGGCCGAAAAATCCTTGCTGCTGCAGGTGCTGGACCAGCAATGGAAAGAACATCTGCTGCAGCTCGATCAGCTGCGTCAGGGGATTGGCTTGCGGGCCTATGCCCAGAAAGACCCGCTCAATGAATATAAAAAAGAAGCCTTCCATATGTTTGAGGGGATGCTGGACCAGATGCGCCAGACGGTGACCATGGCGCTGGCCCATGTTGAGTTGCGCCCGCCCGAAGAGGCAGCCCCGGAAGCGGCAGCAGAGGCAATCCCTGCCGCGCAGCCAGCAGGCGCGCCAGCTGAGCCTGCCGCCATGCCAGCTGGCAAGGTGCCGCGCAACGCGCCCTGCCCCTGTGGGTCTGGCAAAAAATACAAGCATTGTCATGGCCGCTTGCACTGACCCGGCGCACAAGGCTTGCAACCGCCCGCCCTGGTGCTTATCTGTTAGGAGAGGGGCTATCAGGCCCCAGTGAGGTCTTGGCATGATAAAATATGCGCTGATTTGTGAGAACAGCCATGAATTTGAGGGCTGGTTTCCTGATTCTGCGGGGTTTGAAGCCCAGCTGGCAAAGGGGTTGGTGGGCTGTCCGCATTGTGCCAGCCTGTCTGTGCGCCGCGCCTTGATGGCCCCGGCCCTGTCCAGCCCGAAAACCAGAGCCAAGAGCAAGCCGCACCCGCCTGCATCTGACACAGATCAGCCCGCATCCGCGCCAGCCCCCCAGCCAGCCAGCCAGATGATGGCAGGCGATCCGGCAGGCCGGTCTGGCCAGATGCTGCAAATGCTGCGGGAAATGCACCGGGCTGTGCAGTCGGAATGCCGCCCGGTCGGGGATAAATTTGCCGAGGAAGCGCTGAAAATCCATCGCGGTGAGGCAGCAGCAGAACCTATCTGGGGCAATTGCACCACCGAAGAACGCGCCGAGCTGGAAGAAGAAGGCGTCGATTTTGCCGAATTGCCGGCCCTGCCGCGTGATAATTAGCCTGTCAGGCCCGCTTGGGCAGCGGGCTGCCTGAGGCCCCGTAATTCACAGCTGTTATCGGGCTGATGGTAAAGCGTCCCCCCGGTAGCGGCACAAAGCCGCTGATATCATCCAAAATAATATCATGGCGGGCGAACAGCGCCTGCAATTCCGCCGGGCGAATGAATTTTTCTGTCTGATGCGTGCCGGCCGGCACAATCCGCAAAATATATTCCGCCGCGAATTTCGCCAGCGCCGCTGCCGCCAGCGTGCGGTTGATGGTGGTGATAACCACCGCCCCGGACGGTTTCAGCATTGCCGCAATCGCCTTAACAAAGCTGTCCGGGTCCGCGACATGCTCAATCACCTCTGAGGCATAGACCAGGTCAAACCGCCGCCCGGTTTTGGCCAGATGTTCGGCAGAGCAATGCTGGTAATCAATGGCCAGCTGGCTGGTTTTGGCGTGTGCCGCCGCGGCCTTGATCGCTTCTGCGGATCCGTCAATCGCGGTGAGATCAGCCCCCAGCCGGGCAACAGGCTCCGCCAGCAAGCCGCCACCGCAGCCAATATCCAGCACCGCCAGCCCGGCCAGCGGCTGGTCCGGCCGGTTTTGGCCAGCCCGGTTTTGGCCAACCCGGTCCGCCGCGCCGTCTGCAGGATATAATCCAGCCTGACCGGGGTAAAAAGATGCAAGGGGCGCATCGGCCCGGCCGGATCCCACCAGCTTTGGGCCAGCTGGTCAAAACGGGCAATATCTTCAGCATCAATGCTGGCATCTTGCGGGGCTTGCATCATCATGGGGCCGCCTGGCTGGTTTCACAGCTGCCGCCGGGCGCGGCAGGCAGCTTTTAGGGATTTTGCCTTGAAATCTAGGCATTTGTCCAGTATGACAAAGCCGTTTTAACAGGATAGTCTGGCAAAAAATGGCTCGCATAGTGCAAAAATTCGGCGGCACCTCTGTTGCTGACCTGGACCGCATCCGCAATGTGGCTGAAAAGGTCAAAAAAGAGGTGGCGGCTGGCAATGAGGTTGCGGTGGTGGTCTCGGCGATGGCGGGGACGACCAATCAGCTGGTCGGCTTTGCCCGCGATATCGGCCCGCTGCATGATGCCCGCGAATATGATACGATTGTGGCAACCGGCGAGCAGGTGACCGTTGGGCTGCTGGCGATTGCCTTGCAGAATATCGGTGTGGATGCGCGCTCCTGGCTGGGCTGGCAGATTCCGTTCCGCACCGATGAGGTGCATGGCTCAGCCCGCATTGATGGAATAGAAACCGATGAGCTGGACAAGCGGCTGAAATCCGGTCAGGTCGCGGTTGTGGCCGGTTTTCAGGGAATCGGGCCGGATGGCCGCATCACCACGCTGGGGCGCGGCGGCTCAGACACTTCGGCGGTGGCGCTGGCGGCAGCCTTGCAGGCGGATCGCTGTGATATCTATACCGATGTGGACGGGGTCTATACCACCGACCCGCGCCTCTGCCCGGCCGCCCGCAAGCTGGATCAGATAACTTTTGAAGAGATGCTGGAGATGGCTTCTGCCGGGGCCAAGGTCTTGCAAACCCGCTCAGTCGCCATGGCCATGCGCCATAATGTGAAGCTGCAGGTGCTGTCCAGCTTTAACGAGACCCCCGGCACAATGGTGGTGGATGAGGAGATGACGATGGAACAACAGAAAATCAGCGGCATTGCCTATTCGCGTGATGAAGCCAAAGTCACCCTGTCCGGCCTGCCGGATCAGCCCGGCATCGCGGCGGCTATTTTCGGCCAGCTGGCAGACGCCCATATCAATGTTGATATGATTGTCCAGTCCGCCGCAGCAGATGGGCAGAGCACCGATATTACCTTTTCACTGGGCGAGGCGGATCTGGACAAGGCGGTGGCGTTGCTGGAAGCGGCGCGCGGCGATTTGGGCTTTGCCGAGATTTCCAGCAATGGCAAGGTGGCCAAGATATCCATTATCGGCACCGCCATGCGCACCCAGGCGGGAATCGCCAAGACGATGTTTGCTGTTCTGGCCGAAAAAGGCATTAATCTGCAGGTGATTTCAACCTCTGAAATTAAAATATCCGTGCTGATCGAAGCCGATTATACGGAACTGGCGGTGCGCAGCCTGCATGAGGCGTTCGGGCTGGAATCAGCCTGAACCGTTCCATTATACATAAAAATCAGCCATTTTTGCCCCTTTTTGAGCATTTTGGTTGATTTTTCTGTCTTTTTGAGTGCAACTGTAACCCAGAAGAGGGTGCGAGACGGGAACTGGGTTCGGATCCATGGCAGCTGACAGGCAGCATAAATCAGCGGGCGAGACCCCGCCTTTAAGCGTTGATCAGATCGGCGGCGTGCTGGCCTTTGCACGGCGGGAGAGGAAACTCACCCTTGAGCAGGTCTCAGCTCACTTGCGCTTGCCGAAAGGCTATATCAAGGCGCTTGAACAATCTGATTTTGACAGCCTGCCGGGCGTTGCCTATGTGCCGGGCTATCTGCGCAGCTATTGCAAGCTGCTTGATATTCAGGCCGCCCCCTTGATAGAGGCCTGGCGCGCCTCCCTCAGTGAAGAGGAAACCCAGCCAAAATACAAATTTCCGCTGCAGGCGCTGACCCCGCGCATGGCCGGGTCGATGGCCGCGATGCTGCTGGTGGTTGCCAGCCTGGCCAGCTATGCGCTCTGGTTTGTCTTTGCCCAGCCCCAGACCATGCCTGAAATTGTTGCCAGCCCGCCGGAAATGGAAATGCCGGCCGGTATGCAAGGAGAGCTGGCGGCCCTGCCGGACGCGAACCGAAGCGAGGTGGCCAGCCCGGCGGCTCCGGCGGCGGATGATGCAGACCCGGCGGTTGCAGAACAGGCAGAACCGGCGGCTGGCGAAACAGGCTCTGGCCAGCCCGCAGCTGATACCCGGCCGGACCCAGATACCGCGACTGAGCTGGCGGCCCGTCCTGCGGCCCAGCCGGTGCAACCGAAAAAATTGCTTCCTGCCCAGCCGGACCCGCAAGCTGATACCGCACCGCTGGCTGAGGTTACCGAGAACCGGGCCGGGGCTGCTATCGCGCGCCCGGTCAATCCGCGCGTTGAGCTGGTGATTCGGGCAGTGTCCCCGTCCTGGGTTGAAATTGTGCGCTCGGATGGTTCGGTTGTGGTATCCCGCCTGCTGCGCGATGGTGACCGGCTGATGGCTGAAATTGATGATGGGCTTTTGCTCAGCACCGGCAATGCGGGCGGGCTGATGCTGGAATTCGGCGAGGCTGAGGCCATGCGGGTGGGCAAGGTGGGCGAAATCCTGCGCGATGTGCCGCTGAACAGGCAGCTGCTGCGGAATAAGGCGGCTGCGGGGACTGCTACGGGGGCGGCTGCGGGCCCGGCCAGCTAGCCAGACGCTTTTTCAAAATCTGGCCGAAAAACACAAATCAGAGAATTCAGGCCATAAAAGATAAGGCTGCTCTCTGGTTTTTTGCATGATTTCACGTATGAGCAAGGCAGGCCAAAATACAGGGGCTGGCCCGGTCGAAAGACAATACGGCCCGCGCCCGGAGCAGGAATAAACAAAGCCATGTCCCATTCGCGCATCAGACCCTGGCGCATGATAGAACGCCGCAAATCGCGCCAGATAAGGGTTGGCAGCGTGCCGGTCGGCGGGGATGCGCCTATTTCGGTCCAGACAATGACCAATACGCTGACCTCGAATGTGGCGGCGACGCTGGCCCAGATCAATCAGGCCGCCGAAGCCGGGGCGGATATTGTGCGCGTCTCCTGTCCTGATGAAGCCAGCACCAGGGCCTTGCGCGATATTTGCCGGAACAGCCCGGTACCGATTGTGGCCGATATTCATTTCCATTATCGCCGCGCCATAGAGGCGGCTGAGGCCGGGGCGGCCTGTCTGCGGATCAATCCAGGCAATATTGGCCGGGCGGACCGGGTGCGCGAAGTGGTGGCAGCAGCAAGGGCGCATGGCTGTTCAATGCGTATCGGCGTCAATGGCGGGTCGCTGGAAAAGCATTTGCTGGAAAAATATGCTGAACCCTGCCCCGAAGCGCTGGTTGAATCCGCCCTCGACCATGCCCGTATTCTGGAAGATCATAATTTTCAGGACTATAAAATCTCGGTCAAGGCGTCGGATGTTTTTATGGCTGTTGCGGCCTACCAGCAGCTGGCGGAACAAACAGATGCCCCGCTGCATATCGGCATCACCGAGGCAGGCGGCCAGCGGGCCGGAACAGTCAAATCCTCTATTGGCCTTGGCAATCTGCTCTGGGCCGGTATCGGTGATACGATAAGGGTGTCCTTGTCTGCTGATCCGGCCGAGGAGGTGCGGGTCGGCTATGAGATGCTGAAATCGCTGGGCCTCAGGCGGCGCGGGGTGACCGTCATTTCCTGTCCGTCCTGCGCGCGCCAGCAATTTGATGTGATCGCCTCGGTGCAGCAGATTGAAGACAGGCTGGCTCATATCAGCCTGCCGATGACAGTCTCTGTGATCGGCTGTGTGGTGAACGGGCCGGGCGAGGCGCGCGAGACCGATATTGGCCTGACCGGCGGCGGCAAGGGTGTGCATCAGATTTATATTGGCGGGCTGGCGGATCACCGGCTGGAGGGCGGCGATCTGGTTGATTATATTGTCGGGCTGGTGGAAAAAAAGGCAGCAGAAATGACCGCAGAAAAGGAATCGGCAAGCTGATGGAAAAAATCAACCCGCCCCGCGGCACCGCAGATTTGCTGCCAGCTGAAAAGGCCCGCCATAATCTGGTTATTGATCTGGCAAGGCAGGTCGCGGCCCGCTATGGCTTTGCGGATATGGCCACGCCGATTTTTGAATTTACCGAAGTCTTTAGCCGGCCGCTGGGGGCCAGCTCGGATGTGGTCTCCAAGGAAACCTACTCGCTGGAGGATCGCGGCGGGGCCAGCCTGACCCTGCGCCCGGAAGGAACTGCTGCGGTGATGCGCGCCCTGCTCTCTGCCGGCCTGACCCAGCAGCTGCCGCAAAAACTGTTCTATAGCGGGCCGATGTTTCGCTATGAGCGGCCCCAAAAAGGCCGGATGCGCCAGTTTCATCAGGTCGGGGCTGAGCTGATCGGGCCGGGCGGGCCGCTGGCCGATGCCGAAATCATTGCCTGCGGGGCGGCCCTGCTGGAGGCGCTGGGCGTGGCGGGCAGCTGTGTGCTGCATCTCAATTCTCTGGGCGATAGCGAAAGCAGGCAGGCTTACCGGACGGCCCTGCTGGCCTATCTGGAAAAATACCGCGCCGACCTCTCCGAAGACAGCCAGCGCAGGCTGGACAGCAACCCGCTGCGGATTCTGGATTCCAAAGAGGCAACAGATCGCGAGATCGTGGCAGCGGCCCCGCTTCTGGCAGATCATCTGAATGAGGCCTCGCGCCGCCATTTTGACCAGCTGTGCGGCGCGCTGGATGCGGCTGGTATCAGCTGGCAGATGGATCACCGGCTGGTGCGGGGGCTGGATTATTATTGTCATACCGCTTTTGAATTCATCACTGATGCGCTGGGGGCCCAGGGCACGGTTCTGGGGGGCGGGCGCTATGATGGCTTGTCTGAAATGCTGGGCGGCCCGCCCTTGCCTGCGGTCGGTTTTGCAGCCGGGGTCGAAAGGCTGGCCCTGCTGGCGGCTGAGCCGGAAACAAAACCTGTCGATCTGGCCATAATAGCTGCGGATGAGGAAAGCCTGACAGCCTGTTTTGCCCTCGCCGTTGAATGCCGGGCGGCCGGTCTGGCAGTGGATTTGCCGCTCTCCGGCAATTTGTCCAAGAAAATGAAACGGGCCAATCAGGCCGCTGTGCGCCAGGCGCTGATTATCGGGGCGGCAGAATTGCAGGCCGGCACAGGCCGGCTGCGCGATATGCAATCGGGCGAACAACAGGAAATGGAACTCGACCAGCTTCCCGCCCGCCTCTCTGGCCTGCTCACAGGAAAGCCGTAACAAAATGGGTTTGCAAGACAAGATCAGCCGGGTGCTGGCCCGCCGTGATGAGATTGAAACAAGCCTGTCTTCCGGGGAGCAGCATTCACCCGACCAGCTGGCCCAGCTCTCGCGCGAATTGTCTGAGTTGCGGCCGGTTGCAGAAAAGGCAGCTGAGCTGGCACAGCTGTCTGCTGCTCTGGCGGATACAAAAGCGCTGCTGGAGGATGCCGGAACCGAGGCTGAGCTGCGCGAGATGGCTGAGGCTGAGCTGGCCGAGCTGACCGCCGCCATGGAACAGGCGGAAAATGATCTCAAATTGCTGCTGCTGCCCAAGGACCGGGATGATGCGCGCAATGTGATTCTGGAGGTGCGGGCCGGCACGGGCGGCGAGGAGGCGGCGCTGTTCGCCTCTGATCTGTTTTCCATGTATCAGCGCTTTGCCAGCCAGCATGGCTGGCGTTTTGAGGTGATGGAAATTTCCGAAACCGGCATTGGCGGCTATAAAGAGGCAACCGCCACCATCTCTGGTCAGGATGTGTTTGCAAGGCTGAAATTTGAATCTGGCGTGCATCGGGTGCAGCGGGTTCCGGAAACTGAGGCTGGCGGGCGCATCCATACCTCAGCAGCCACCGTTGCTGTGCTGCCAGAGGTGGAGGATGTCGATATTGATATTCAGGAAACCGATTTGCGGGTGGATGTGTTCCGCGCCTCCGGCCCGGGCGGCCAGTCGGTGAATACAACCGATTCAGCTGTGCGGATCACCCATTTGCCCAGCGGTATTGTGGTCAGCCAGCAGGATGAAAAATCCCAGCACAAGAACCGCGCCAAGGCGATGAAAATCCTGCGCGCCCGTCTCTATGATGCAGAGCGCGCCCGCCAGGATGCAGAGCGGGCCGCTTCGCGCAAGGGGCAGGTTGGCTCCGGTGACCGGTCCGAGCGGATCAGAACCTATAATTTTCCGCAAGGACGGGTAACAGACCACCGCATCAATCTGACTCTCTACAAGCTGGACAAGATATTGGCAGGGGAGGCGCTGGAAGAGGTGGTGGGCGCGCTGGCGGCAGAGGATCAGGCGGCCCGGCTGGCTGAGGGCCAGACAGAAACATGACGGCCCAGCCTGCCCGGGCGCTGATTACCCGGCTGGCCGATCAGCTGGCCAGTGCCGGCATTGACAATCCGCGCTTTGAGGCCCGGCTGCTGCTGGGGCTGGCCCTTGGCCGCGAGGATGCGCCCGGCAGCCATGAAGAGCTGGCCCTGGACAGGCAGCAGGCTGACAGGCTGGCCGGGTTTTTGCAAAGACGCTGTGCCGGAGAGCCGCCCAGCCGGTTGCGGGGCTGGCGCGAATTTTACGGGCTGCGTTTCCAGCTGAACCCGGCCATGCTGGACCCGCGCCCGGATTCAGAAATTCTGGTTGAGGCAGCACTCGGCTTTGCTGGCCAGCTGGGCCCGGACCGGGCTTTGCAGGTCGCTGATTTTGGCACCGGGTCAGGCTGTCTGTTGCTCAGCCTGCTGGCCCATCTGCCGGGCGCGCACGGGGTTGGGCTGGATATCAGCGCCGCGGCCTTGCAGGGGGCAGCTGATAATGCGCGGGCCCTTGGCCTGGCCGGGCGGGTGCAGTTTGTTGAAGGGGACTGGCAGGCCCCGCTACCCACAGATCAGTTTGACATCCTGCTGGCCAACCCGCCCTATATCCGTGAGGGCGACAAGGCCAGCCTGGCCAAAGAGGTGGTTCTGCATGATCCGCATCAGGCGCTGTTTGGCGGGGCGGACGGGCTGGCGGCCTGGCGCATTTTGCTGCCGGTGCTGGCCCGGCGGCTGGCGGCTTCGGGCCGGGCTTTTGTGGAAATTGGGTCGGATCAGGCAGAGCCGGTTACGGATTTGGCTCGCCGGGCGGGTCTTGGCCTGCAGGATCAGCTGTGCGATCTGGCTGGCCGGCCGCGCTGTCTGGTTTTTGTCCAAAAGGATGAAAAATGAAGTTTTTGCTTGTTTTTTGCCGGTAATCATGGCTTATTGACGATGGCCCTTGATATCTGATGCTTCAGATCGGGCATGGACAATTTTCTTCCGAGCGAATTGACAGAAGAGGAAATGCTGGCCAGACCAGTTTTCCGAACACGGGAATTTTATGAGACAAAATCAAAAACAGAACCGCACGCGCGGGCGCGGGCGCAGGCCCGGCGGCCAGCATCAGCCACATTTCAATCGCAATACCACGTTTGAATCAAACGGCCCGGAAGGGCGGCTGCGCGGCAATGCCCAGCAGCTCTATGACAAATACACCGCCCTGGCCCATGATGCCAATGCGGCGGGAGAGCGGGTCTCCGCCGAAGCCTTCAGCCAGTTTGCCGATCATTATTACCGGGTGAACCAGTCGATTGTTCAGGCTGCTGAACAGAGACGGGCCAATGATCCGCGCCAGCAGGAAAACCGCTCCGGTAACGGGCGCACTGCTGAGGCCGCCTCTGAGGAGGCAGGCGCAAACCAGAAGGCTGAAAAAGCCGATAGCGAAAAAGCGGATACAGTCTCCAGCCCAGCTGAGACACAGCCGGCCGAAGCCGAAAAATCCGAAGATGGCAAGACGCAAGCTGCTGAAGCAAAACCAGCTGAAGATGACTCTGCCCCGGCCAACGCGGTTGCCTGACCAGACAGCAAGCCAGCCAGGCAAAAGGCGGGCTGCCTCTCAGATCAGTTCTGCATAATCCCCCGGCTGCACCCTTCCCGGTTTGCTAACCCGTGCATAGATGCCCAGCTGGCTATGGCCAAAGAGCTCGCGTGACAGGCGCACCAGATCGCAATCACTCTGGCCGGTTTGCGGGTTGGCATGGGTCGCCGCACAGCGGCCTACCGGCTCGGCAATCTCCAGCTCCGCCCGGCCAAGCCGCAACCGCCTGCCAATCCAGCCAAGCTCAGCAAAGGCCGGCACCCCCTCCAGCCAGATATTCATTCGGAAACGGCGATAATCGGCAGCCACCCCGGCCGCCCGGCAGAGCTGTTCAACCGATGCCAGCGAGGCGATACTGACAAAAGCCTGTTTGACATCCGTAAAGCCGCCCTCGGTGCAGCGCATAATCTGTATGGCTGGCTGTTCGCCAATAGTTTCCCCGATAGTTTTTGGGGCCAGAAAATCGGCCAGAAAATCGGATAAAAAATCGGCCAATTCCTGTCGGCCGGCCGGGCTGGCCATATCCAGCTGCCGATCCCCGGCAGGTTTTTTGCCGGTGCCGGGGGCTGGCAGATGCAGCTGGCTGCCATCCGCGCTGAACTGGCAGTCCAGGGCGGCCAGGGCCGGGCTGTTATAGGTTTGCCAGAAGGCGGTTTTGGGGCGCCAGCCAGCCTCTTCTTCTGTTGCATCCGGCGTGCGGCAGGCGGCATAGAGCCGGTCGCCCGCCAGCCGCTGGTTCTCTTCGAGCTGGATTTGGCTCAGCTGCTGGCCGGCCAACCCCTTGACCGGGTAGCGCAGCAAATGGGCAATCTGGCCGATCATAAAGGCAAGTCCGCGGGCCTATGGGGCCGGGCGAATTGGGGCGGGGCGAATTGGGGCCGAAAGGGTCAGGCTGGCGGCCTGCCAGGTTTTGCCGGCATAATCTGTCTGGCCGGTATCGCGCACCAGATCCGCCAGGCTGGCGATGCGGGCCAGAAAATCGGGCCGGTATCTCTCTGGCAGCGGCTTGCCGGTCGGCAGCTTGACCGTTTGCGGATTGACCTGTCTGTTATTGACCATAATTTCATAATGCAGATGCGGGCCGGTTGAGCGGCCGGAAGAGCCGACAAAGCCGATCACCTGACCCTGTTCCACCAGCGCGCCAGCACGAATCCCGCGGGCATAGCGCGAGAGATGGGCATAGGCTGTCTTGTAAGTGCTGTTATGCCGGATGCGGATATAGCGGCCATAGCCCCCATTCCAGCCTGCCACCTCTACCCGGCCGGACCCGGCAGCCAAAATCGGGGTGCCGGTCGGAACCGCAAAATCAACGCCGCGATGCAGGGCATTATAGCCGGTAATCGGATGGCGGCGCATCCCGTAGCTGGAAGATAGCCGGGCCCCGCTGACCGGTGTGCGCATCAGGGTGCGAACGGCAGACTGGCCCTTTGCATCATACCAGCCGGTGGGCTGGCCTGCTGCCTCAAAGCGATAGAAACCCTGCGGTTCGCCAGACAAGAGAATACCGGCATAATGCAGCTTGCCATTGCTGATTTCCCGGCCATCCAGCTCATCTATTGTGCGCTCATAGATAATTTCAAAAATA